>DASXIC010000001.1:0-3923 GCA_036498205.1 Chthoniobacterales bacterium
CACCGCCTCTGTGAAGGTAGCTTCATGAATGAACTAACAAACACAACCGAACCGGCGGCCGAACACGAGTCGACTTATGCCCTTCTCATCCGTTCGGAGGAAAAGAGCCGCAACCTCTTTGAGGTCGCAATCTATCCACTCTTGATCCTAGGTCCGCTGATCGCGATCTGGCAGTTCGCCCAACAACCGGTCCACATTCCAGCGTGCCTCTCCACGGGAGTGCGCTGTGTTGTTCTTGATGCTCGGAGTGCGAACAATTGCTGACGAATTTCAGGAAATCGAGGAGAGATCGACGCCCAGAAACAGCGCGAAGGGATTATTTCGTCTGTGTGTTGTAGTACTGGCAGAAATATGATGATAATTGGCATTGCTGCCAACTCCACATCTGAGAACTTTCTCTCATGAAACAACGAACAAAGATCCGAGGCGAATTACTCAAACAGGTAGTCCGATTTGGCTTGGTGGCGACACTTGCAGTTCTAGCTGTTAGTCAACTCGTCGCCAGTTCCGAGCCTGCTGGAACTACCGGTGCTTTCCACCCACTAACTCCACCGGCTCAAGGGAGCATTCCAGTTGCCTTTCTTATCTCGGACGGCGCCGTAATTATCGATTTTTGCGGCCCATGGGAGGTTTTCCGGGACGTCAACATCCCCGGCCGCCGGGACAATCCCTTCAGCCTCTATACCGTGGCCGAGACAACCAACCCTATTCGTGCTGGAGGTGGGATGAAAATAGTACCCGATTACACTCTGGCCAACGCTCCCGCGCCAAAGGTTATCGTCATCCCAGCCCAAAGCGAACCGAGCGCGGCGGTTTTGGAATGGATCCGCAAGTCGACAAAAAATACCGATGTAACGATGTCGGTTTGCACGGGCGCATTTGTACTGGCGAAAACGGGTCTCCTGTCCGGCAAAAGCGCCACCACATTTCACGCTGCCTTTAACTCTTTTGCAATGCGGTTCCCCGATATCCACTTGAAGCGCGGAGCCAGGTTCGTGGAGGATGGGAACCTGGCCAGTGCCGGCGGGCTTTCTTCCGGGATTGATCTCGCGCTTCGCGTAGTCGAGCGCTACTTCGGTCGCGAAACTGCTCAAAAGACTGCCTATAACATGGAATACCAGGGACAAGGCTGGATGAACCCGGATTCCAACCAAGTTTACGCCATGATGCCCGTGTCAACGGCCGCTCACCCGCTCTGTCCGGTTTGTGGAATGGATGTAGATCCGGCAACCGCCCCGAAATCTGTCTTTAAAGATAAGACGTATTATTTCTGCTCCCAGGACGACAAGGAAACGTTTGATGCAGCACCCGATAAATTCGCGGACGCGGCGCAGACAAGATGAGGAGAGAATGAAGAGAATTGTCCTAATTAAGAAATGATTCTGCTGATTCTGTTCAAGGACCGGTTGTAAGACAATTGTGACCGAGCACCAAAATCACGCCCATCCTGCTCGGACCGGCAATCTACCCCGGACCGAATTGCGGCGGGTAGTATTCGTCGCAGCGCCGGGAACCGAAATCCTCGATTTGGTCGGGCCGCTTCAAGTCTTCGCTCGCGCCGCGGAGATGTACCGGAAACGAAATTACGGCGCCGTCCCCATCTATTCCGTCGAAGTTGCCAGCACCTCCGCGCAGAGATCGTTTCTGACAAACTGCGGGTTGCGAATCACGGCACACAAAACATTTCGAGAGATCCGCGGGAAGATCGATACTCTGCTCATCGCGGGCGGAAGCGCGATCGAGCACGACGAAGTAGGCATTGACGTAGTCCGATGGCTTAGGACGATCGCGCGACGAACTCGGCGAATCGGTTCCGTGTGTACGGGGGCCATGCTACTGGCGCGAGCCGGCTTGCTGGACGGGCGGCAGGCGACAACCCATTGGGCCTGGTGCGCGCTTCTCACTAAACGGTGTCCGCGGGCCGATGTTGATCCCAATCCGATATTTGTCCGGGATGGGAACGTCTATACCTCGGCGGGTGTGACAGCGGGCATGGATTTGGCCTTGGCGCTGGTGGAGGAAGATCATGGCTCAGCCCTGGCGCTGCAGGTGGCTCGCAACCTCGTCCTCTATTTGCGGCGGCCAGGAGGACAGTCGCAATTCAGCGCTGCTCTATCCCTGCAATTGACCGACCGGAAACCATTACGCGAACTCGAGTCATGGGTGCTCGATAACTTGAACAAGCCGCTCACTGTGCCGCTCTTGGCGAAACGGGTAGCGATGAGTCCGCGCAATTTCGCGAGGGTTTTCACTAAAGAGATGAAAACTACGCCGGCCAAATTCGTGGAACGGCTGCGCGTCGAAGCAGCTCGCCGGCGACTGGAAGAAAGTCCGAACAGCATGGAAACGATTGCAAGCGAGTGCGGCTTCGGGAACGTCAATTCGATGCGTAATGTTTTTCAACGGGCACTGAGAATTGCTCCGGGCCAGTATCGCCGCCATTTCCGCGGACGCCAATCCGGCTCAGATCGATTGAGTCAATCGCCCCTACCACCACGTCGAAAAAAGCGAATTACCACATGAAGCCCGCCTTTTCCCAGGTAGCGGCGGTTCAGCGAACCGCCCACAAGACTGACCGCGCCGGATCGCGAATTCAGCATTGGGCGATTGGGTCAATCGTCCCTACCTGCAATTCGTCGGAACAGCTGCGCATGATTCTCGGATTTCTGTCTTTGAGCCGTTTCGCTTTTGGCGTTGTGACAACACTCATTGTTTTGGCGATTCTGCTAAACGGCTTCGCCGTGGCGCAGACCACTTCGCCGGATGACAACACCGCGATCACGAAAACGGCGCTCGACTATATCGAAGGCTGGTACGAAGGCGACGGTGCACGGATGGAACGCGCGCTTCATCCGGAATTGGCCAAGCGCATGATCTCGACCGATCCGAAGACGGGGCGCAGCCAATTCAATCACATGGGCGCGATGGCGCTCGTCCAACGCACCCGCGACGGCGGCGGAAAAAAGACGCCGCCAGATCGACAACTGAAGGAGGTCACGATTCTCGATCGTTTCAATAATGCGGCTGTCGTCAAAATCGTCGCATCGGATTGGATCGATTATCTTGAAATGGCGAAGGTCAGCGGCGACTGGAAGATCATCAATGTGCTCTGGGAGTTGAAGCCCAGGCCTGAGAACAAGTGATTTTCTCTAATTCGCTATCCCGAAAGGTGCAATTCCTCGAGTCAGCCGCGAAAAACCATGAGCGAACAGCTGGTAACTAAGCGACAATGGCTGTTCGTTCTGGCACGAGTGTATTTGGGTGTCAGTTTCTTTTTTAGCGATCACGGAAATGCGCGGCCGAACGAGCTGACCGGTTTTCTTAAATTCGCTGCCAAGAACGGTTATTCCTGGTATCAACACGTTCTCAATTCCTTCATCGTCCCGCACAGTGCGACTTTCGGAACACTCGTTGTCGTCGCAGAAATATATGTCGGGCTCGCGCTTGTAATCGGATTCACTACGCGGGTCGCGACCTGCGTCGCGCTGTTCTTGCTTCTTAATTTTATGTGCGCCAAAGGAGCTGCGCCTTGGGGCCCGGGCATCGATCAATCGGATATCATTCTGGCAGTGATCATCCTTTTCAGCGATGCGGGCCGCATTCTTGGCATCGACAAATTGCTAGCCGATCGATTTCCAAAGCTGTGGATCTGGTGATGAGTTGGGAATCGCGCGGAATTGATTGGCTCCTTATTCTTTCGCTCTATCCACAATGACAAAACAGAAGGATTTGGGATTACTGATTTTGCGCGGAGCCGCACTCTTGCTCGCTCTGAATTTTGGCGTGCAAAAGATCGGGTGGTATTGGTCGGGCTTTCATGCCGGAAAATCTTTTTCATCAATGGGATTGGCCCCGCTCATCGCAAAAATGGGTTTCCCAATCCCGGTCGCGCTGGCTGTTTGGATCACGTTCAATGAATCAAT
>DASXIC010000002.1:0-2054 GCA_036498205.1 Chthoniobacterales bacterium
GAGTCTGTTAGCTCCGGGAATTGAGTCGGGCAAGAGCGTTTTCACCATGTGACGCGCGATTCCGTCATTGCCACCTGGGAATGAAAGCGAAGGCTCATCCATCGAACGATCGACATCGAAGCAGTAAATGCAGTAGGCGGAAAGCACGTCTGGTCCGGCGCCATGACCGCTTCCTTCGTCCGCCATGAAGGTCTGAATCGTCGGTTTGCTCAGACCATAGTTTTCCATCAAATACTGTTCAATGGTTACGCTATCGATTTGGCGTGATTTTGCATCACCAGGATATTCAAAGGGCAAGCCCGGTTTTTGTTGATCGTGATACTTGAGCAGTTCAGCACGCGTCTGATCTGAGATCGGCGCGCTCTGCAGTTTGTTTTTCCAGGGATCGATTATCCACATGCCCGGAGTCTTGCCGAACTTTGCGCCGAAATAAAATGCGTCAGGACCCCTCGCGTCTTCAAAGCTGTTTCCAAGAGGAATTTCAGGAGATGAACTGCCCCATTCCTGATATTTAAAGGCGTTCCAGTCCAATCCGATCAGTTCAAAGAACCTGCCCATGAAGCTATGGGGAAGCGGAACTTGGAAATGATCGGCGCCCTGCGGTCCCATGATGCGCTGGCCATCGACGATGAACTCGTTGCGTTTGGCTTCGCCCCCGAAAACCGGATGGTTATCGAGAACCAGACAATTCAGCTTCGGGCCGCCATACTTTTTGAAAAACAACGCCGCAGAAAGGCCGCTAACGCCTCCGCCGACAACCACACAGTCAAAAACTTCGCCGGTATCAATGATGTCTGCGGGTAATGAATCGAAGGCGCCGTTGCGAATCTGGTGCCCGGCGGTCATCACCTCAAAGGTGTTGCCGTTTGAGCGGGCGTAGTCGCCAACCCCGGCGTATCCCGTCCAGTCTTCTTGTTGTGCCAATAGCTGCTTCGGAGTCAGGGAGCCAAGCAGCGCACCGCCGGCCGCGAGCAAAGTGGAATTCAGAAAATCGCGTCGGCAAATCGGCTGGTTTAATCCAAGGGACTCGTCGTGCTGGCCATTGTCATCCGCCAAAGAATCTAAACTCCCTTTCTCCAATCAGAGTCGCTGCCTTTTTTAAGCCGAATGGTTAGCGAGCCATCAGGATTGGTTGGCTGGCGGCACGCCCACCGCACCGGGCGCCGCACGCCCTTCACTTCTATTTCAGCGCGAAGTTTGATCTGTTGTCCCTCCATCCCTTGCGGAAGAATGATGGAACATTGGCGAAGCTGTCCAGCGCGCGGTTCGCCGGCATCG
This sequence comes from Chthoniobacterales bacterium, assembly GCA_036498205.1. Classification (GTDB taxonomy): domain Bacteria; phylum Verrucomicrobiota; class Verrucomicrobiia; order Chthoniobacterales; family UBA10450; genus AV69. Next base: position 1,279 of record DASXIC010000002.1, read on the forward strand.
AGATTGCCGCCGATCTTCACTTTGCCGTCGAGACTCTCGGCGTAAATCCCGAGCACTCCAGGCACTCCCGCGACGCCGTCGTTGACGATGCCAAGAATCAACTCCATCGTGTTATAGCGCTTGCGTTGCCATATTAACGATGGACGCACCCGGTACCCAAGCCGCTGCTCCATGGCGCGCAGCGAATCGGGATATTTCTCATAGTAGCGTCGAATATTATCGGCTTCCGTCCATAGGCCAAAATAACTCGTTCCAATGTCGAGAGCGTGGAATCCGGCGGTTTCGCGATAAGGCACTTTGATCGGCCCACCAATTTTGTGAGGATAGTCATCGTCAGGAAAAGCCTCATTATCGCTTCCCACAAATGCGAGCATTGACGGCGGCAGTTTGCTCAAGCAAGCTTTCTCTTCATCTGCATATTCAGGAAGAACGTAATGCCGGTTTTCCCCGTCCTCGAGAATCGTCGCCAGCCATGGTGGCCGATGCGCCAGTTCTTCGATCTGGATAGGCTCATCCATAATCAAGCTGTCTGACCGCAACCAGCAGCCGGCTCGAATGGCGACGTCCTGCAGTTGCCGATTGCCCACATTGCTTATATCGGGTTCCATGTTCACGGCCAGCGGCGTGCGTTTCCAGGCATCGATCTGCAATTGGGTCATGTGGACCAGAGTTTTTTCGGCCGTCAGATAATCTGGGAACGGGCTCGGCAAGTCGTTGGTATGGCCTTCGCCCCAGAAGCCGTAAATCATCAGGTCCATGTACTCCGTCTGCGGATT
>DASXIC010000003.1:0-13288 GCA_036498205.1 Chthoniobacterales bacterium
CTGGAAGGATAAATTGAATCAGTCTGCATGTTTGGCGGCCAATCTGTGACTCAATTGAGAGAGGCCGGAAATCTGCCGGGGTGGCCCCTCTTCCAGTCTGATTTAAACACCAGCGCGCTACGGAGGAAAATATAAAGTCTGCGCGAACTCTTTAATCGTGGGGAAGCGTCCATGGCTTGAAATAATCGAGCAAAATCAAATGACCGGGAAGCCGCTGACTTTGGTAATCGCGCAGTACTCGCGGAAAGTCGCTTAGCAATCCAAATTGGAATCCGGCATCGAGGGAACGAAAGAAATCGTCTTGATGACTGGGCACGATGTAACGGGGCCGCAATCGTCTAACGGCTCCGGCAAATCGCGCGCGCGAATCGGGCAGCGCCACTCCTAGAATGGCAAGATCGACAGGCGGCAAATTCTTCGGTGGCAAAAGCGCCGAGGTGCCCCCGGAATCGACATAGATACGCTGGCCGGCGATCTCGACGATATAAGCAAGCGGTTCGCCGCAGACCCAATCGCTTGCTTTTTTTGGGGCGGAGGATCGCAGCGGTCCGGAAAATGGGACCCCAATTGGAAAAACCGTATCGTGCGTCGCGGCAAGGCACCGAATCTTCCATGGTCCAATGACCCGCGTATCTCCAGGGGCGACCTTCAAACTCGCTTCTTTGGGAACGCCGGAATATCGCGCAAGTTTCACGGCTGTATCCGACCCGAGCAATTGGGTGTGTCTTCTCCGCATTAGCGTGGGCACATCCAGCAAATGATCAAAATGACCATGCGTGACCAGGATCGCGTCGATCTTTGGCGCCAGATGTTTCGTCGCGGAATCAATACGTTGCTCGTCGGGTTGGATGCGCGAGTCCAAGAGAACAGAAGAAAGGTTGATCCGTGTGAAATAAGGATCGACCAGGAGCACATGCCTGCCGAACTCGAATTGATAACCATTCGTTCCAAGATACGTCACGCGGACTGAATTAAGGGTGGTTCGGACGAAAGGAGGATCAGCCGCAACCAACGCAGAGTAATTCTGCAGACCTGCGAAAACCGATTGCGCGGACAGAATTAAGATTAGCAGCGAATGTTTCATCAACGCGGACCGGGATTGGCCCGCCCCTCCATTAGAAGAAAAAATCAGAGGGAAAAATAATTTTCTGAGCAGCTCACTCTGAACCATTCATTTTTGATTCCGAAAAGGAGTTTGCTTGACGGCTCCCACGCGGCCGGGGAATTTTGCTTTGCCTGCAATGGAATATACCGACGCGCCCACACAAACACCGACCGATACAACGCCCTGTCCCCTCTGTGGACATCCTTTGCCAAAGGATGCGACTGCCTGCGATCATTGTAACTGGACCAGAGGCGAGCAGGAGACGGCGGAAGGGAAAGCGAGCGACGCCTTTGCAGTTTTACTGAGCATCATTCCCGGTCTCGGCCATATTTACAAAGGACATAAATTGATTGGCATGTTGCTGATGTTTGTCGCCACTCCAATGGCGGTCGGCCTGGCGTTGCTCGCCGCCACCGCCACGGCTGGTTTCGCCGTATTGCTGCTCCCACTCTACTGGCTGGGGGTAATGTTTCACGTCTATGGCATCGAGGACCGCGTCGGTCCGCCCAAAAAGGACGAGGGCGAACAATATTAGCTTGTCGCCGGCGGCATGTGACACAAAGCCGACTGGCGAGGGCCGCGCCTCAAGGCGATTCCGCAATAATCCAGGTCACTTCGCGCGCGTTCTTGTCGACACGCGCAGCCGGCAAACTCTCATCCCCCGCAAAAATGCGCTCGATCAACTTGGGATCTTTGTTGGCCCCGATAAGAAAACAAACGGCGCGCCCAGCAAATATGAGCGGAAACGTAAAGGTCAAACGCCACGATTGTAATTTCGCTGCATAGTTCGCGACCACCCGTTGTACCATCTCCGAGAGCGCCGCGGTTCCGGGAAACAGTGAGGCAGTGTGGCCGTCATCGCCAAGTCCGAGCAGTATCAGGTCGTGCTGGTAAATTTTCTCGCCGCGATCTGTTGCAAGGGCATCGAGTCTTTTTTGATATTCCAGCGCCGCAATGGATGGCTCGATTTCTCCACGCATGCGCAAGACCGAGGATTCGGGAACACCGGCTGGCTTCAGCAGTGTCTCGCTAACCATTCGAAAATTGCTCTGCTTGTCCTCGGGTGGGACACAGCGTTCGTCGCCAAAAGTAAGAATCGTTTTGTTCCAGGGAATGGAGCTCCTGGCTAATTCGCTGTAAACCGGGCGTGGCGTTTCTCCGCCGGAAAGGGCGACGCGAAACTCGCCGCGCTCGAGAATTGCAGCGCCACCTTTTTCCAGGATAAAGCTCGCCGCGTCGTTCGCGAAATTCTTCGTTCGAACGATTTGGCGGGACATCAGATCGCGCAGTGTGACATGCCGCGTTTTTCGAGATACCGCTGGTGGTATTCTTCCGCCCGGAAAAACTGGTGCGCCGGTTCGATCTGGGTCACAATCGGACGCCGGAATTTTCCGCTTTTGGTCAAATCATTCCTGGAGTTTTCCGCCTCCTCCTTTTGCTCGGGCGAATGATAAAAGATGACGGACCGATATTGCCTTCCCACATCCGGCCCCTGCCGATTAAGAGTAGTGGGATCGTGGTTGGCCCAAAACACGTCGAGCAAATCTCGATAGGAGGTTTTTCCCGGGTCGAATTCAACCTCCACCACTTCGGCATGACCGGTTTGATCGCTGCAGACCTCTTCGTAGCTCGGATTGTCGGTCGATCCGCCAGCATAACCGACCGCCGTATTCGTTACTCCGCTCAATCGCCGGAAAATTTCTTCCACCCCCCAAAAGCATCCGGCTCCGAAGGTGGCTTTTTGCGTTTCCATCATTCTGGACAATGAATCTTTTGCTCGCTCAACGCAACCGAAGCGCATGCGTAATATTTTGACCTACATTGCTGTTGGCACTTGCTTCTCACGAGCGGGCGAAGCAGACATGTTCGCGAGTATGGAATCCACCCTCGATCAAACCTGTTCCCCTCTGCCGGTGCGAGTCCTAAATCGTTGGGGCAGGTGGATTGACGGGACCAGTTTCGATTTCCCTTACATTTCGTCAGAAGATCTGGTCGCTGCTGCTCAACGACATTGTGGATTGGACGATTTCGGCGAGGACGATTTTTTGGAACCCCTCTCCCGTCTGGTCAAATCATGCCGGGCAGAGGGCCGCCTCAACCTCATTGGAAAATTCGCTTTCCGTTCCGACCTGTTTCGGACCTTGTGTAATCGACTCCTGATTCAGCGCGACCGCCGGATTTTCCCAAAAATCTCGCGTCAACAAATCAAGGAACCGCTCTTTATTGTCGGTCTGCCACGAAGCGGAACCACTCTTTTGCACACTTTGCTCGCGTGTGATCCCAATCATCGTGCGCCTTTAACCTGGGAGGTGATGCAACCTTCTCCACCGAATCATCACGCCCAGCGCCAGCGCGCCCGTCGCGCAGCAATAAATCTGGGCTGCCTGCAATGGCTGGCACCGACTTTCCGGCGGGTGCACGCCATCGGTGCGGAGCTGCCGCAGGAATGTGTCAGCCTGATGAGTCCGAGTTTTTTGAGCGACCAATTCGACACCATGTATTACGTGCCCTCCTATCGCACATGGTTTCTGAAACAAGATCTATTGCCGGCCTACCGGTATCACCGCCGCTTTCTTCAACATCTGCAGCAAAGACAGCGGGCACGGCGCTGGGTATTAAAAGCCCCTGCCCACATGTTCGCATTGCCGGCTTTGCTCTCGACTTATCCCGACGCGCGCTTTGTGCAGACCCATCGCGATCCTCTGCAAGCAATCACTTCTGTTTCCAGCCTGATCGCGATTTTACGGCGAATTTTCAGTGACGCAGTCGACCCGCTTCAAATCGGTCGGGATGCGATTCGTTACTGGTCTGAAACCCTGTCGACGTTCCTGCAGGAACGGGATCGGTTATTGCGCGGGCGGATCTGTGATTTGCATTACTCCGAAATTCGGCGCGATCCTATTACGGCAATTCGCCGACTTTATCGTTATTTTGGATGGTCACTATCGCTCGAGGCGGAGCGGCGAATGCGTCTCGCTTTAAGCAACCAACCCCGCGAGCAGCACGGTTTTCACCGCTACAGTGCGGCCCAGTTCGGTCTTGACAGGGACCTGCAAGCAGGGCGCTTCATTGCTTATTGTGACCGCTTTGGTCTTCCGTCATCCGCACAAATCGTCCAGACCGAACGCGCCGCTTAGAGGAGGGCGGGAGTGATGCCGGATGCTCGACAGATGAATATTGAAATTTGCCGCACAATTCCGGCCGATCATCCGAGCCTGGCCGGTCATTTTCCGGAAGCGCCCATCGTACCGGGTGTCGTTATCCTCGATGAAGTGGCTGCTGCCCTGACTGAGCAGCGCAGAGACTGTCAGCTCACCCGCATCTGCGCTGCCAAGTTTCTCCTGCCATTAAAACCTGAGCAACCGTTTACGATTTCTTTTACCGCTGCCAAAGAAGAAGAAAGGCAGGTCAATTTTCGCTGTCGCGTTGACTCCGTTCTCTTAGTCGAAGGCCGCGTCGAGCTCGGTTGGCGGTCGGAGTGATCTCGTGGACCTGGCGATAACGGAGGCACCCGCCTTTGACCCGAAGCCGCGCGATCCGCGACTGGAAAATTGGCTTCAAGATTATCCGCCGGCGCTCTTCAGCGAAAGCTTGTATCAAAGCGTCGAACTGATGGAACGCTACAGCATTGATCTGGCTATCGATTTGTTTAACCGGCTGGGCATAACCAATGAGGTCGAAGGGTGGCAATCAGCCGCCGGGCTATGTCACACACATTCGTTTCAAGCGAATTTCAGTTCCGCGCTGGGATGGCTGTTCGAGCGTTTGATCGAGACCGGTTGCGTCGATGTCCGGATTGAGGATAACGCCCGTTCTTATCGCTTTAAGCGTGCACCGTGGCAGCCCGATCTCGCGCGCCTGCGGGAACTCGGTCTGGAAATTGATCGCGCCAACGCTCCGACTTTGGATCTCTTGGACGAAGCGGCGAATCTCTATCCCGCGGTCGCGCGCGGAGAACAAAGTGGCGAGCAAGGTCTATTCGGGACTCAGGCAATACCACTATGGCTAAACTATTTTCACAACGATAATTTAACCTACACAGTGAATAACTGGATCGGTGCCGCGCTCGCTGCCGATCGGATAAGCGCCCGCCCCAGACTGAGGATTCTGGAACTCGGTGCCGGCGCCGGCAGTGCCAGCGAGATCCTGCTCCGCTGGTTGGACCAGCGGGGGCTCCTGCCCCGGATAGAACGTTACCTTATCACTGAGCCAAATGCTTTTTTCCGCCGCCGCGGCCAGCGTGAGTTATTGAAGCAATATCGCCATCTGCCTCTTGAATGGCAGGGACTCGATATGAATTTGCCATGGGACGCTCAGGGAATAGTTGGTGGCGAGTTCGACCTCGTCTACGGCGTCAATGTTCTGCATGTGGCCAAGGATCTTTTCTTCAGCATGAATCAGGCGTACTGGGCACTGGCACCTGGTGCCTCGCTGGTCATTGGCGAATGTGTACGGCCAACTCCCAATCAACCAATTTATGCCGAACTGATCTTTCAGCTCTTGGATAGCTTCAGGGATGTGAAGACGGATCCGGAGATTCGATCGAATGCAGGTTTCCTGACGCCGGACCAGTGGCGACGCGCTTTTGCGAGAACTGGCTTTGGGCGTGTCGAAGTTACGCCGGACATCGATCGTATTCGTGAGATCTACCCGCATTTTTTTGTCGGCGCTATCTCCGGGCAACGTGCGCCTGAATGATAAGCCCTCTCTCACAAATCGCAGCACGGTGATGCGGAAGAAGTCCCCGCCTCCGCGTCGATGGGCGGACTTGCCGGAGCGCGGTACGCCCATTTCTCTCCGATTGATTCATTGGATTGCCGTTGGCATCGGGCGCCGGGCCGCGAGACTATTGCTCTACCCGATCACTCTCTATTTTTTAATCAGCGCCCATTCTGTGCGGCGAATGTCGTATCAATATCTCAGGCGACTGCGCCGGCGGCCGGTTCATTGGTGGCATGTTTTTGGTCATATTCACTGCTTCGCCGCGACGATTCTAGACCGGGTTTACCTGCTTAGAGGCGAGTTTCAGCATTTCGATGTGACGATTCATCAGAAAGAGATTCTTCACCGACAGGTCGAAAGCGGGCAGGGTTGCATCCTTTTGGGATCTCATCTGGGCAGCTTTGAGGTGCTACGCACCCTGGGCGTAACGCAGCAGGATTTTCGCCTCAAAGTGCTAATGGATATTACCCATAACGAAAATATTACCCGCTTTCTCGACGCACTTAATCAGGAGATCGCAAGCACTGTAATTGTCCCGGATCGATCGGACACGTTGCTTAAAGTCAAAGAGAGCTTGGATTCTGGTTTTATGATCGGCATGCTAGGCGATCGTGTGACCAGCGACGGCAAGACCGTTCGCGCTCAATTCCTCGACGCCCCGGCCACGTTCCCGGCTGGCCCAATCCTGCTTGCCTCGATTATGCATTGCCCGGTTATTCTGTTCTTTGGCCTCTATCGAGGCGGCAATCGTTACGAAATCTATTTTGAGCGCTTGAGTGAGGAAGTGATCCTGAATCGCGAGCGCCGTGCGGAAGATGTGCAACGCTGGACGCAACGTTATGTCGATCGCCTGGAATATTATACCCGCCTCGCACCTTACAATTGGTTCAATTTTTATGCCTTTTGGGACTAGTAATTTCTCCAGATTTTCACTCCGCGAGCCTGCGGTTTCCTCGCCGCCGGCGACTTTCTCGACCCTTCGGTGACGCGCGTGCCCATCAATAAAGCGGAAATTCGCACCCTGATCCCGCATTCCGGTCTTATGTGCCTGCTGGATACGGTAATCGACTGGGACGACGATTCCATCGTGTGCGGCAGTGAGACCCATCGTGACCCTTACAACCCATTGCGGCGAGACGGACGGCTTTCCGCATTGCACGCTCTCGAATATGGTGCCCAGGCCGCAGCCGTGCACGGCGGATTGCGAGCGCGCTCGGCCGGCGCGGCCGCGCCGCCCTGCTACCTGGCCGCGCTACGAGATGCCCATTTGCACGTGGCGCGGCTCGATGACGTGGCTGCGCCACTCAAGGTCCGGGCACGACGCTTGTTCGGAGATTCTGGAAACACCGTTTACGAATGCAGCGTTTCGGCCGCCAATGTTCCATTGGCCGAGGGACGTGTTACTATAATGATGCGGCCCCAGCCACACTAAATCCGCCTGGTTGCGGGTGCCCCAATCATCACGCCGGCGCCGCTCGGCCTTACATCACGATACCGCCATCAACGCACAAAACCTGCCCGGTAATGTAGCTCGCTTCTCCCGAGGCAAGGAAGGCCACCGCCGCGGCGATATCTTCGCCAGTCGCGACGCGCTTCAATGGAATGCGATCCTGGATCGATTTCCGAACTTCCTCCGGCAAAACATTAGTCATGTCGGTCGCAACGTAACCGGGGGCAATCGCATTCACCGTGATGTTGCGACTGGCCAGTTCACGGGCCAACGATTTCGTCAAACCGAGTAGCCCGGCTTTGCTCGCGGCATAGTTGGTTTGTCCCGAATTGCCGATCAGTCCGATAACAGAGCTGATGTTAATAATTCGCCCACTGCGTTGTTTGATCATTGGCCGCTGCACTGCCTGAATAAAATTAAACGGGCCTTTCAGATTGGTGTCGAGCACCACGTCCCAGTCTTCCTGCGACATGCGCATGCTGAGGCTATCGCGGGTTACGCCCGCGTTGTTGATCAGAATGTCGATGCGGCCGAAGTCTCGCAGAATTCGTTCACCGACTTGATGAACCGCCGCGTGATCGACTACATCGACAGTGTAGGCTTTCGCCGCTCCAACACGTGACGCATTGATTTCCTCAGCAATTTTTTGCGCATTTGCTTCCGTTCGGCTCACGCACGCTACGCGAGCACCCTCACTGGCAAACCGCATTGCAATTGCATGCCCAATCCCCCGCCCTGCTCCCGTAACGATCGCGACCTGATTTTCAAATCTCACGAGGGACATGCTGCGAGGCAGAAAGGCAGGTGTCAACGGGTCGGCGCGGACTTTCGGCCAGCAACGTCGGCGTCCTAATCGAATGCCGCGGCGTAAAATGCTGTCCTATGGTTCGAGGGCCGGATCATAAATTCGTCCAGCATTCCCTGCGCGCGCTTCGTCCGATCCCCTCAAGAATGCGTTGTGTCTCGAGGCCATCGGAAAAATCAGGCCGAATCCGTTTGCGTGAAACTACAGCGTTCACGAAATCCGCAATGGTGTGCACGAAACTGTGTTCGTAGCCAATGAGATGACCTGGCGGCCACCAATGGCCAACGTCGGGATGCGAAGCTTCCGTAACCAGAATGTCGTGGAACCCCTGGCGACCGATTGGATCTGCCACATTGAAGAACTGCAGGCGATTCATTCGTTCCAGATCAAAAGCCAGCGAACCGGCGCTACCGTTGATCTCAAAGGTCAGGTGATTCTTTCGGCCGCGGGCAAACCGCGTCGCTTCCAAACTCAACATCGCATCTCGCCGAAATTTTCCGACGACACTTACGGCATCATCAACATCGACTTTCCGAGATCGGCCTCGACCTTTTTCGGGACGACGTCGTTTGACAAACGTTTCCCGGACTGCGCAAACGCCGTCGATTTCGCCGACGAGATATCTCGCCAAATCGATTAAGTGTGCGCCGATGTCCCCCATTGCCCCCGAACCTGCTGAGGCAGATTGCAGCCGCCAGACCAGCGGAAATTTTTCATCCGCAATCCAATCTTGCGCGTAACGGCCGCGAAAATGATAAATACGCTGACCCAGCTCGCCGGCGTCGATTATTTGTTTTGCCAACGCGACAGCCGGGACCCGGCGGTAGTTATAGCAGACCATGTTAATGACGCGGGCGCGCTTGACAGCGTTGACCATCTTTTGCGCTTCATGGCGGTCGCGCCCGAGCGGTTTTTCACAGAGAACAGCTTTGCCGTTGCGCGCGGCCGCAATCGCGATCTCCGCGTGAGAATCGTTCGGCGTGCAGATGTCCACAACGTCTATGGCCGGGTCTGCTACGAGTGCCCGCCAATCCGTGCTCGCCCTCGCCCAGCCAAATTTGTGCGCGGCTCTCCTTGTTGACACGCGATTCCGGCCGCAAATCGCTGTCATTCGAACATCCGCAGCCAAACTAAAGAAACGCGGCGCCTGCCGCCAGGCATTCGAATGCGCTTTTCCCATAAAGCCGGTTCCGATGAGTGCGACCGAAAGTGTGCGGCGTTTCGGCATGAGGGACAAAGCGGATTATCCGAAGACGTGCAGGCACGCTACTTCCAGAACGAGTGCTTCCTGGGCCGTAGTATTGAGCTGGTCGCGCATTTCTTCGAGCCGACGTATCCGCTTCAAGACTTCCGCCGCGCTCATTCCGCCGGCGACTTTACCGGTCGCTTTCTCGCACTTGGTTAAGTGGCGATTGGCCGCACCTACTTTCGCTCGCAAAACATCTGCCCACCAGAGAAACAGGCTCTCGATCAGGCGGCTCCTCTTCTCGCGGTATATGCTTTCGGTTAGTGCTTTGTAATAATCTTCGCGTTCGGCCAGCCATGCTCCGTCCGTAGTATTGCGGTAACGCGCCTCCTCGCTTTTCAATGCTGCGGCATGTTCGTCTTTAATCTGCTCGCGAATTGACCCCAGCAATCGCTGAATCCCTTGCGAAACACGATAGGCGGCTTCGATGCCGCTTCGCTCTTCATCTGCGGCTGCACAAAGTATGCGCAGCAATTCCACTTCTTCCGCAGACTGCTCAAGTTCAGATGGACTTTGCAGCGGCAGACTCAAACACCGCGACACAATTGTTTCCGGCAGCGCTTCGGGCAGCGTTGTCAGCAGGAGAAGCAGCGAATTCTCCGGCGGCTCCTCCAGGGTTTTTAGAAATGCGTTGGCGGCCTGCGATTGCATCCGGTCAGCGTCACGAATGATTCCAATCTTTTTGCGATGGTCCGACGCTCTCAACTGCAATGCGCGTTCCAGACTGCGGATTTGGTCTACCACAATACGGCGTGAACGCGATGCCGGTTCGGTCAGAAAAACATCCGGAGCCTGTGCCTTAAAAACTTGTTCCGGCGTTGTGTTATTCAACTTCGCCGCCAATCGTGCCGCTACTGTCGATTTTCCACTGCCGGCCGGTCCCGAGATCAGATAGGCATGGGCGAGCCGATTCTGCTTATGTGCCCGCTGCAAATATTGCAGGGCCCGCTCGGGAGAAAATGCCATTTAAATTACGGAGCGCGGAGTTCGAAGTGCCGGGGGCATGGGAAAGCGTTGCGTCAACGTTCGCCGAATTTCGGCGGCAATTTCATCAACATCACGCGCGCCGTCGACCAATATCACACGTTCGGTCTCGCGCTGCGCCAATTCGCGATAGGCGACGCGCACGCGTTCGTAAAACTCCGGCGATTGTTCCTCCATCCGATCCCGAACGTTTCGGTTTCTGAGGCGTGCTTGTGCCGTCGACGGATCGATATCGAGCACGAATGTAATATCAGGGATACAATCTCCGACGGCGAATTGATTCAGCCGCTCCACCAGCACGCGATCGAGATTACGAGCCACACCCTGATAAACCGTGGTCGAATCAAAGAACCGGTCGCAGATTACCCATTCACCTCGTTCCAAAGCGACGCCGATCTTTTCGCGAACCAATTGGCTGCGACTCGCCTCAAAAAGCAGTAACTCGGTCTCGGGCGTCATCGCCCGGTTCTGTTCGGAATACTGCAATAGATCGCGAATCGCTTCGCCTATCGCCGTCCCGCCAGGTTCCCGGAAAATCGCCACGGCTTGCCCAAGCTCTTGCAAATGAGCAGCAAGGAGCCTTGCCTGCGTCGATTTTCCGCAGCCTTCGCAGCCCTCAAACGTCACAAACGGCATGGCGACGACCTTGCGGCAAAGCGACCGGCTTGTCGAACGCGGCATTTTCACCTTGTTCCGGCAGTGCGTGAAGCAGAAAATTCGAGTTATGACCGATGCGGTGACCGCGGATTTTTTGCCGATTTTAGCGGCAGCGGAATCGCCGACGCGTTCCTTCATTGTTTCGATTCACGATATTGCCCCGATCACGCGTGCGGCAACCGAGAAGGCCCTGGCCGACGTCCGGGCGGCGGGCGTTCGCGTGACCTCGCTGCTGGTGGTCCCAAACTATCATCATCGCGGTAGATCGGTTGACGACGCAACTTTTGTGTCCTGGCTACGCGAGCTTGAAGGAGATGGTCACGAAGTCGTTCTCCACGGGTATTTTCACGAGCGCCCTCGCAAAGATGGAGAACGAATCCATGAGAAGTTTCTCACCCGCGTTTACACACAGGATGAGGGCGAATTTTTCGATTTGGACTACGACGAGGCCCTCGCTCGAATTGTCCGTGGCCGCGATGAAATGCGTAACGCGCGCTTATCCCCCGTTGGTTTTGTCGCACCGGCCTGGTTGCTGAACACCGAAGGGGAACGTGCGGCGCGTGACGCCGAAATGCAGTACACCACGCGCATTGCGAGCGTGCTCGACCTTCTCACAGGCGAACGCGAGGCGACTCGATCTCTTGTTTATAGCACGCGAACAGCTTGGCGGCGCGCGGCCAGCCTTGCCTGGAATGCGGCCTTGGCGCGGCGGCTCGAAATCGCGCAGCTGGTGCGCATGAGCATTCATCCCCAGGATGTTGCCTCGCGCAAAATTTGGGAGCACATCATCAGCCTTGTTCGACGATTTTCCGGCACACGTAAGGCTACCACCTATCGCGATTGGATTGGGGAGCAGCGGACGAAGGAAGCAAGGCCATGAGCCGATGCGATCTCCATATACATTCCAAGTTCAGTGCGCGTTCGGAAGAATGGCTTTTCCGACGTTTTGATTTTCCGGACAGCTGCACCGATCCCGCGATCCTCTACGATCAATTGCGAGCGCAGGGAATGGATTTCGTTACCATCACGGACCACGATTGCATTGACGGCTGCCTGGCGATCGCTGGAAAACCTCATACATTTATCAGCGAGCAAGTTACGACATATTTTCCGCACGATCCATGCAAAATTCATCTGCTCGTCTGGGGGATCACCCAGGCACAGCACGATGATATCTCGATTTTTCGTAGCAATATTTTTGAGCTCCAAAAATATTTACGCGCCAATGCCATCGCACACGCTGTCGCTCATCCGCTTTACAGCGTGAATGGCAAGCTCACGGCTTCGCATTTGGAGCGGCTGATTCTCCTCTTTAAACACTTTGAGGGACTGAACGGATTGCGTGACGCCTTACTCAGCGATCTGGCGACAAAACTTTTGAGCGGGTTGACCGCCGCCAAAATCGCTGAGTTTGCCAATCGACATGATCTTACGCCTACCCACCCCGAGCCCTGGAAAAAAATTCTGATCGGTGGATCGGACGACCATGGCGGCAAGTTTATGGCATCGGCTTACACGGAAACGCCAAAGGCGAAGACGCCGCAGGAATTTCTCGCCCATATCGTGGCCGGCCGTTGCAAGGCGAACGGAAGCGGAGGCTCGCCGCTGGTACTCTCTCACGGGTTTTACAACACCTTGTCTTCTTTTATTCAGGATCGGTTCCACGAAAAGCTCGGCCCGAGTGGTGTACTGCTCGAGCAAATGTTTTCGCGTTTTATGGAAGGACGCGACCCGACGCAATTCACCATCCGGGAAAAAGCGACATTCGTTGCGCAAGGGGTTCTCTCGGGAAAAATCTTTGAGCTGGCAAAACCGGCCAACGTTTCGCTCTGGAACGAGCTTTCCCGATATTTTGCGCGGCCAGACGTCAAAGCCAAAATCGCGCGTGAGGTCAATGTTGTAGCCGAACCGGAGCGGCGCGCGTTTTTGCTGGCGAATATCGCGTCGGAACAGCTCGCGTTTCGGTTCTTTCAAAAGTTCGTGCAACAGATCAGCGCCGGAAATTTGCTCGAAAGCATGCAGGCGTTGAGCGCGATTGCACCTCTAGCCGTCGTCCTCGCGCCTTACATCTATGCCTTCCATAGCCAGGCTCCCTCACGCAAATGGCTGCGGGAAATCTTTCAGGAACTGACCGGTGAAATTCCGCCTGCGCTGCGCAACACAAAGCGGGCGTGGTTTACTGATACTCTTGAGGACGTGAATGGCGTCGCCACTACCATTCGAAAAATGACAGCGGCGGCAAAGGCAGCCGGCGCGCAACTGACCGTTGTCACCTCGCGGGGCAGACTCCAGATCAAGGATATCCCCATCAAAAACTTC
>DASXIC010000004.1:0-13227 GCA_036498205.1 Chthoniobacterales bacterium
GATCTTAGTCGCTTGCGAGCGTTTGCGAGCACGCAAGAAACCCGGGACGGCGATTGCGGCTAGCAATGCGATGATTGCCACCACGATCATGATTTCCACGAGGGTGAAGCCCCCGCGGCGTTTATTTAATTTATTCAACATATTGCTTTCTGTTCTCTATTGTTTGATTGCGGGTGCTGAGAACCATGCTGAGGACTACGGACCGTTGGTACCGTAAGGGGACCAGAATTCCGCAGGCGCGATGTCCGACAATGTGGCGAACGTCGCTGAGTTGACTTTGGGCAGCGTGTCAACCGTTTGCGTGCCGTAAGGATTACCGAAGAGGTCATTGCCCGTGTTATACAGGGGCGTGCCTGACTTCAGATAACCGGTCCAGCTTGCGATAGCGACCGCAGTTCCAGTTCCTTTATTGGTCTCGATCGCGTATTGATCAACGGCAGCGTCGATCATGCGCAGATCGTTGAGGATCTTGGTCGCCTGCGAGCGTTTGCGCGCACGCAAGAAACCCGGGACGGCGATCGCGGCCAGCAATGCGATGATTGCCACCACGATCATGATTTCCACGAGGGTGAAGCCCCCGCGGCGTTTATTTAATTTATTCAACATGATGCTTTCTGTTCTCTATTGTTTGATTGCGGTCCGAAGACACACGTCTCCGGACAGGGTTTAAGCAGCACCCGCGATGCCACGGGGCCCCGTTTATCTAATTTCTAGAATCTCCGGGCTCTGAATGGCCCTGGGAGCCTCGGGGCGCGATTCTCGCTCTGGCACAGAATTGGCGCAGCACGGCTGCGGCCGCTTCTTCGGTGAATTCAGGAAAATCTCCAAAACCCTTACGCCTAAGCACCGCGCACTACATTTTCGCGGGAGTGCTTCTCATTCGTGTCGTTGTCTTGGCACGGTTGACCTTATCGCCCTTTCTAATGCCATCCCGGGGCGACATGCACTTTTATGATGACTGGGCCAGGCAGGTTCTGCATGGACATATTACCGATCATCTCGCGTTTTATGGGCTACCTGGATACGCCTATCTGTTGGCCTTCCTTTACAAGATTTGCGGATACAATCCATTTGTCCCGGGATTGCTCCAAGCGCTAGTCGACGCTGCAACCGCCACGCTCATTTATAAAATTTCGCTCCGTGTTTTTGCTCCTGTTAGCATCCGCACGGGGCAAATGACGGGCATCCTGGCAGCGGGCGGTTGGGGCTTGTTTGTACCTGCACAAACATATGCCGTTGTGCTAATGCCGACGGCTCTCGTCGTCTTTGTATTCTGGCTAATCGTCTGGTGCATAGTGGGCAAAGACTACGCACCTCAAAAGATCGAGTCGCTCGGATTGGGTACGCTGATCGGCATTACCGCGACTTTTATTGCGACCCCTTTGTTCCTGATACCATTGCTCATTGCGGCCGTTCTCCTGAAACCCACGACCAAAGTAACGAACACTTTTCGTTACCGAATGATTTCGCTGGCATTGCTTTTCATTGGCGTAAGCGTGGGCACCGCGCCGTGCTGGATCCATAACTATTTTGTCGCACGGGACCCGGTTTTCCTCTCCGCTCACAGTGGGATCAACTTGTGGATCGGTAATAACCCGGCCGCCACCGGTTACCCTCGTTTCCCACCCGGCCTGCGCGCAAGCCAGGCCGCCATGTTGCAGGACTCGATTACTGCGGCGGAATCAGCTGCCGGTCATCCGCTCAAACGCGGTGAAGTCTCTCAATTCTGGTCGGCAAAAGCGCGAGATTACGTCCGGCACGATTTCGGCGGCTGGCTACGCTTGCTTGCCGTCAAAATGCGGAATTTCTGGAACGCATTTCAATACGACGATCTAAGCGTAGTGACCAGCCTGCGCGAGAATGGGGTCACGTTTCCTGGAATTTACTTCGGAGTTATTGCTGCACTCGGCTTGCCAGCCTTGGTCATTGCTTGGAAAATGGCTCCGCTCTCCCGCTGGTTGAGCATCGCGATACTGCTGCACATGCTGGCATTGCTATCCGTCTTTACCACTGAACGCTACCGGCTACCGATTGTGCCTGGCCTCCTCATTTTTTCTGCATTTGGAATGGTGATGCTTGGGCAGTGGCTTGCGAACTGCCGTTTCATGCCCGCGCTCTCCTATCTTACTTTGCTCGCCGGCAGTGCTGCTTTCGTTTCCTGGCCACAACGCGACCCGTCGCTATGGGCGCTGGATGTTTACAATTCCGGCCTGCAAGCGCTCGACTCAGGCGATCTCGCGGCCGCACGGCAGAGGCTCGACCGCGCCTACGCTTATTCGCCATTTAATGCTGAGATTACCTTCGCGAAAGGCAACCTTCAGCTCGCGGCAGGCGATACGACTGGGGCGAGGGATCTTTATCGTTCCGCGCTCGCTCTCAATCCGCACCACACCGGGGCGCTCAATAATCTCGGTGTATTAGCACTCAAGGAAAATCGCTGGACGCTCGCAGCCGACTTCTTCAGACATGCGCTCGTGCAATCGCCCAACGACGCCAAGATCTATTACTTGCTCGCCAATGCTCATCTGAATTCCGGCGACCGCGAAACCGCCCTGGCGGAAATTGCTACCGCCATTCGACTTCTTCCCGACCAGCCTGAGTTCCGCGCCCTGCAGCAGCAAATCCAGGTGCCCGGACAGAACGATCGCAACTAAGGAGTTACGTGAGAAAGCCGGCCGCGCAGAAATTCATCTCGCGCGTGCGAGCGCAATGCAAAAAGCATCGCCAGATATTCGAACACTACTTTGCTGGAGAGTTTGCTCCGTCCAAACTGCCGGGGGCGAAATTCGTACCCCACTTCAGTCAACCGGACGGCGCTGGCGCCGAAGCGCTGCAAGCAGCGCGCATACAAATAAAGTAAGACTTTATAGCCGCGTGGATTCAATGTGCCGTCATCGATTGCCTGAAACAGATCGCGTCGCATCACGAAGAATCCAGACATTGGATCGGAAAGCGAAACGTGCGCGACCTTCTTCGCCAAAATCGTCGCAACCCAGCTGACCAGGCGGCGTGACCAACACCATTTTCCATCGTTGCCACCGGCAGCGCGCCGTGTCGCAATAGCAAAATCAGCGTTTCGCATCCTGGCGAGTAACTCCGGTAATCGCTCGTCATCATGCTGCAGATCGGCATCCATGACTCCAAGAAGTTTTCCCTGGGCGCGCCGAAATCCGCAGACCACTGCCGAGCTCAGTCCGCGTTCGTCGCGGCGACGAATCACTTGCAGCCAGGGATAGCTTTTACGAAGATCTTTGGCCGCGGCCCAGGTCTGATCTGGCGAATCGTCGTCGACCAGAAGCACCTCAAAATGGTGTCCATGGAGAGTCCGTGCGAGCGTCGCAAAAAGGTGGGGGAGATTTTCGCGCTCGTTGTAGGTAGGGACAATAAGGCTGAATTCGAGCGGCACGCCTAAGAAAACGAGCACCGCTCGTGCCATAAACGGCCCGTGCGCGGAGGCTTACTTTATCAGGTCTGAGGCGCGAAGGAGCTCCGCCGATACCGGGTCGTAAATACGGCCTTTAACAAACAAACGGTGATACTGGCTGAGATCGATCCCGCCCAGCGCGAGCAACGCCGCAAACAGCGCAACTGCGCGAATACGAGGCGGAATCCGGTTTGCCACAACAAGCAGTTGTGACATCGCCAACCAGCGAAGCGGCGGATCCCAGTACGCGGCAAAACGGAGGCTCATTCCATAGCGGAGGCTCGACATTAGGACGAAACTGAAGCCGAGAAAAAGGGCCCAGAACAGATCGTTGGCCGACTTCTTCCCAAGCTGAAAAACGCGGCCAAGAACGAGAATAACAATGGCCGGAGAAAGCACGATGAAATCAACCAGATACCGATACCATGCCCCGTCCTGGAACCTCAACGAGTACGGGATGACCGTCGATTTTTGCACAAACATCCGGTAGAAAATGATCAGCTCCGGAATTCCGCCCATAAAAACAGCGAGCACACACAGGGCGAAGGCGGGCGCTAAGAAGCTAACGACCAATAATGAAAGGCCAGGCCTGCTGATCCGTGCCCAGAAAAGAACTGCCGCTGTAGCCAGAAGAGCGGCAAAAACGAAAGCGGCGTTTTCTTTGGTGAGGACGAGTAAGAACAAAGTCGCACCGTAAGCCACCACCCATCCAGTCGTTTTCGAAGCACGGAGCGCTTCCAAAAAAAACCAGGCGCAGAGGACGGCCAGAAACGCAAAGTAGCCGTCGACCAGTGCACGTTGCGCCAAATAGATCTGTAGTGGCGCGACGGCAAGGAGCGCCGTGACCCCGACCGTTAGCGCGGGACTACTGAAGCGGTAAGCCATCGCGGCCGTAGCCACAAGCAAAGCGATGCTAGCCATCAAAGAGGTTGTGCGCAAAGCCTTATAAGGAGTAAGCCCGGCCTCTGCCAGCAACGTTGCCGGCCAGAGGAAGCCGATTCGAGTCGCCGGTACAATCGCTTCCGATTGGTGCACTTGCTCAACAATGTAACTGTCGATCACGGCGCCATAATTCCACAGGCCTCTTTTTGCCGCCATTTCGACATATTTGGAATATTGATGCTCGTCGAATCCGATGCTGTGAAAGCCGGCAGTTGGCCACAGGCGGAGGAAGATTCCAAATACCAGAAAAATTATGCAGAAGCTAAGCGACCACTTTCCGAATTGCTGTGATTTTGCCTCTTCGTTCATGTTCGCCAGATGAAAGACTGCAATTCCCGTGCGTGATGTTGATCTTTCATCGAATACTCCAATTGGTCGTGCCAGTCCGTCTGGCCTAGTGGCTGCTTTGCAGTCACCGGTCAATCCCGTTATCGATGCTTTCAAGATCAGAGCTCCATGCCACGGTTTTGCCTGACCTTGGAATAAGCCATCAGGCAAAGCCCATTAGCACAAATGACAGCGGATCCGGGCGCACCTCGAGTCGTCAGGTTGCTATTATTCTAACAGGGATCGCGGTGTTTTCCGTTATCGGAATCGCATTCGCCTTCTGGTTGCGAACTGTTCCGGCGGGCAATCCTGACCCCCGATTTACCTATAATGTCTTCTACGTCCTGTTCGCGCGGCAGGAACCAGCGGCGCTCGCAATTGTTGCAATATTCAGCGTTCTGGCGGCTTGGAGACTGTCTCGTCGCCGGGATACAACTGGGCGCCGATACGAGCAAAATCCGCATCGGGCAACAATGGCATGTGTTCTACTCGCCGTTGCGACCTTCGCAATCACCGCAATCGGCACACAAGTCGTATTTCACAACTACGCTCTGACAGCAGACGAATATTTCGCTGACTTCCAGGCGAACATCTTTTTGCATGGCAAGCTCCAGGCCGAAGTCCCGCCGGCCTGGGTGAGCGCCCAAAAGCACCTGAGAATTCCGTCGTTTGTCCAGTACTTCCCCGGCAACCACTCCTGGAATTCGATTTACCTGCCGGTCTACGCGGCGATGCGCGCGATGTTTGAGATGATTCGTCTTCAAAGTCTCCTCAACCCGTTTTTGGCCGGGCTAACGATGCTCGCGCTTTACGGGACAGTACGAAATACCTGGCCGGAATCGAAAACAAATGCGCTTGTCGCCATTGGGTTGCTGGTGAGCTCATCACAGTTCCTTGTCATGTCGATGACGAGCTATGCATGGCCAGCTCACCTTGCGCTTAATTCGATCTGGCTCTGGCTCTATTCACAACCAGATCGGCGCCGGTTCTATCTCGCTCCGGTTGTTGGCGTGTTAGCCATCGGCCTCCATCAGCCCGCCGTCCACGCCCTCTTCGCTCTTCCATTTCTGCTGCGGCTGGTCCTGCAACGCCGCTGGCGAGTCGTTCTAATCTTTGGAGCGATTTATCTTGGCGGCTGCGCTTTCTGGTTTACCTGGCGCGCCCGTTTCCAAGTCGCGGGCGGTGATGGAATTGGTTCAATCTTTAGGCTCCTCAACCCGCGAATGCCCATCATTCAGGCGATGAATCTCCTCTTGATTATCGGATGGGCATCGTTGGCGACTCCAGTTCTGGCCACCCTCGGGACGATGCGATTCTTTAAAGAACGACCGATTGTTCAGGATGCCATCTTAAGTTGCCTCTTAACGTTCGCGTTCTATTTCTTTTTTTTCGGCGATCAAGCTCATGGCTGGGGTTACCGTTATTTTTATGGAGTTATCGGTTGTTTCATCATTGTGGCCGTTGCAGGTTTCGACCGATTATCCACTCGGATTGGAAGAAATCGTGCGACCGAATTTGTCCTGATCGCGATTGCCTTCTCCTTCTTTGTTCAATTCCCTCTGCGTTGTTTGCAAGCGGAACGGTTTGTGCGCCCCTACGCCCGTACCGCGGCAGTCATTCATGCCATCGAGAAGGAAATCGTCGCCTTCGATTGCCGCGACGCCTGGTATTCTGCCGACCTGCTTCGCAATGATCCCTTTCTCGAAGAACGGCCGATCATTCTTTCTACTGTTTATTTGACTCCCGCGGAGATTGCCACGCTTAAGGCAAACGCCAACGTCCGTTTTATCACGCGCCAGGACTTGACGCGGTTGGGCATGTTCACTGTTTTATCAACACATTATGAGCGCGATCCTTTCCGACTCGGTCGCGGCAAATAGCTGTCGTTCTAACGAGACGCAGTCTGGCCTAAGGTCAGGTCGGATTTTTCTCGATCATATATACCGGGTCGCGCGAGCGCTCGATGGTTTTCGCGCTTATGGGCGCCGATGGCTTGTTCCATGGACTGCTTATTCTGTTTCGCCAATTCTGAGTCGATTAGTCCCGGGAAGGATCGCGCATTTCCATGGCTTCAACGCGCGACTGGGCGAGTGCGATCTTTACACCTTCGCCAACGTTTTCACGGACTATCCGATTGCTGAGCTTTCGAGCGCACTTCGTGAGGTAGAGCTGGTTATCGATCTGGGCGCAAATGTCGGTTCGTTCTTGTTTCTCGTGCAAAATCTTTGCGAACGGATGGGACATCAGCCCCGACTGGTCGCGCTGGAACCGGCGACGTCGAATGTAGAGTTCCTGCGCAAACAACCGTTTGCGGAACAAGTCGAAATTTACCAGGCGGCGGCGGGACCTTCGGATGGCACGGGCCGGCTTGTCTCCGGACAAAACTCTGTCACTGATCACGTCGAGTTCTCCCGTCATGCCGCTGGCCCCCTCGTCCCGGTTCTTAGTCTTGAATCTCTTTGTCGGCAGCGAGCTCTGGTGAAGATGGACATCGAAGGTGGTGAGGTCGAGATTTTAGCGCGAATTCTCCCAGAGAATGTTCGGCATCTGATTCTGGAATGGCACGGGCACGGCCGCCCTTCTGATCTTCTTCCGGGTAACTGGAAAAGAATTTCGGCAGATATCCACGGAGCAAGTACGTGGCATTTTTGGCGCTAGCACACGTGTCCATCTTGCACTCCACATCGATCTTTGGTTACGACACGCGTTCCCTGCGAAGCGCGCTTGTCATGCGCACGGTGGATGCCCTCAATCCATTCAAACGCGCGCAACCGTTTCATTGGCGCACACCGGTCGTGGTTTCATCTGCGGCCGGCCTTGGAGATTTGTTCATTCATCTGCCTCTCCTGGGGGGAATCGTGAATACCTGTCGGGAACGTGGACTGGAAATCACTGTCGCCCTCAGACCGGACCACTTGGAAATCGGCCGCCGATTGGGCTGGGATGTGTTTCCATTCGACAATGGTCTCGAAGATTTTTTCAAGAACCCGGCGGCGATGCACGTTTTTGAATTTGCCGGACCCACTCGCAAACTCCGTGAGAAACGCCCGGCACTTTGGATCGATCTAACGGGCAACGCGGTCAGCGCCATCGCCATTAAGATACGTGGGGCAAAAAGGTTGGCGGCGCGAATTACCCGTGGAGGAAAAAGTTTGGTCGATCATCCGTTGCCACATTTTATTCAGGAGAATGAATATGAGAATCGATTGCGCGTTGCCAGTCATCTCGGGTGTGCTCTCGATTTTTCGTTGTCAGAAAAAATGAACCGGAGCTCGCCCGCGGGGTTGTGCGAGTCGATTGTCCTTTGCCTGACAACCGCGAGTCGCTGGAAAAATTGGCCACTGGCGAATTTCCGGAGATTGATCGAACGCTTTCCTGAGAGCCAATTCACGGTGATCGGATTCGCGCGCGAAATTTTGCCAGAGGATTTGCCCGAGTTGGATCGAATTGTGCATTTGCCCAACGTTGTAAATCGGGTGAACCAATTAACGACGATTGAGATGGTCGATCTCATCGTAAAATGTCGCGCCGTTGTGACGAACGACACGAGCGCGGCACACATTGCAAACTTTTTCGGCAAGCCTGGTGCCGTACTTTTCGGACCCGTTAGTCCGCATACCTTCGCAACGCCGGAGGGTTTACGTGTCTTTCACGATGCGACCTGCCCTTACCATCCGTGCGTGCAGTGGCGTTGCTCCAACAAAGCGAACTGGTGCATGCGAAAAATCAGTGCCTCGGAGGTGGCCGATTACCTGGAGACCTTGCTCGGCCGACCGGACACGATGGAGAGTGTCGGATTAACGACCCACCCAGCGCATGATCCGGCGCAGCAGCCAGATTGGCAGCGGAAGGCGCAGCTTCCAGTATAAGCGTTGCCACGGGGTGATTCCCTCAAAGAAAGTTTCCTGGATGTGGCGATCGGCTTCTGCGTTGGCGATTTGTTTTTCCGGATGGCGCAGCGGAAACTGCATCGCGCCTATGGGTAAATTCGCCACGCGTGTGCTTGATTTAGTGTGAGCTGCCTGGACGCCGAATCCAATATTGGCAACCAAGTTGTGCCGCGGAACGATCGAAAGGAGATCGTGTTGCCAGCAGGCGAACAGCCACGCTACATCCCAGGTACTCAGGCCATCCCGTCGTCGCATATAGCTGTCGTCAAAATGGCGTCTCCAGAAATTTTCCGATATCGGACTCCCGCATTTATTTGTTAGCCACTGTGTGCGCCGCAAAGAGGGCCACTCTTTCATTTCATGATCGCAGAGTTGCCAGGCGCGGCGCCATGTTGCCCAACCCCAAATGTGACAGAAACGCGAGAAATAGTAACTGTCGCCCTTGGATGGCGCCGCATATACCGGGTCGAAATTTGTACCGCTGATTGCAGCAACGTGTCGATCCTGCGCATAGCGATTGAGCAACTCTTCGCAAAATGGAAAGAAGCTCGCGTCAGGGAGGCAATCGTCCTCCAAAATGATAGCGCGTTCTGTTTTGCTAAAGACCCAATCAAGTCCTTCCGATACGTTCCGTCGTAGCCCGAGATTCTGGTCCGCAAAGCGTCGGAAGACCTGGCATGGCCAATCCACAGAGTCAATTATGGCGCGCGTGGCAGCGCACTTCGCTTGGTCTGTTTTCACCCTGAGCCGCGGTCCATCCGCAATTACGAAAAGTTGAGTGACGCGAACGGCCCGTATCGCGGCAAAAACTTTCGCCGTCAGCTCCGGCCGGTTAAAAATGATCAGGACGACCGGCGTGGTAACCGCGTTAGCCATCGGCGAGTGTTACGTGACTCTCCATCGCTCGCCAGTTGGCTGGCCGATTCGCTAACTTGTCTCGCCATAAAGCGCGCAAGGCGGGAAAGAGCAAGATCGACATCAACTGCATACGCAGTATTGGCCGGGTTTTCGGATGGAGAGCGTTGAGCAGCACCGCCGAGAAAATCTGAGCGATCAGCGTAGCCACGGCCGATCCAACCGCGCCATGTCTTGGAATGAGAATCAAATTCAATCCGACATTCAGCAGCGCGCCGATAAAAGTGCGGAAGGTGGCAAACCAGGTGAGGCCTTCGGTGATGTCATATCCGCTTTGGGCGATTCCGAGGAAGATGAAGAGGGTTGTCCAGCCATGAACGACCAGAACGCTGGCAGCACCGTAATAGCCCGATCCGAAAACGAAGTTGACGATGGTGGTCGCTCCAAAGGATAGCGTCAGTGAGAAGAGCAATCCTCCGGCAACCGCGAGAAGAAAGAAACGTTCGAATTGGCGTTGATAGAATTCGAGGCCAAGCCGGCGCCAGCGCACAAGAACTGGAAAGATTGCAGGCATCAGTGCAACGGGGAGAAGAGCGCAAGCTTCGGAAATTTGTGACGCGGCGGCGTAGATTCCCGCGACTTGATATCCAGCCATTTTTCCAAGCATGAGAAGGTCGGACCGCATGTAGATCAGGATTGCGAGGGCAGAAAGGAGCAGTGGCAGGCCTTCGGCGACGAGGCGCGACCAGGCTAACGATTTCTCGGACGAAGCATGGATCGACCTCGCCATCTTCCGGCGATAAACAATAAAAAGAGCGGTTCCGATGATAGCCCCCTCAATCGTTTCCAGTGCGGCAAAGAGAAAAAGTGGAGCATTCGCAAGGAGCGCGCCCATTTTCAGAGCGGTGCTCAATACGATCGGGACGCTGCGCCCGACAAAGGTCAGCGAAAAACGGTCTTGCGCTTGAAATGCGTAATCGAAGACGTCGCATGCCTGAAAGAGCAGCCCACCGCCAGCCAGGGCGGCGATGGTCAGCAGAAGCGTATCACCCCGGTCCGTAACCAGGATCAACGCAAGCATCGCAACGTAACTAACCAACCCTATGCCGAGCTTTAGCCAAAATCCTTCGCGCACAAGCACAGGGCCTCGCTTCTGTTCATCAACGAGGTGCCGCACAAAAACGCGATCTAGTCCAAAGGTCGCGACCACGGCAAAGATGCGCACCACCGCCAAACCGACCGCGAGCGAGCCGAAACGGGCGGGACCAAAATGCCGGCTTAGGGCAATCGTGATCAGCGCAAGAGAACCGACTCGAACAAATTGATTTGCCAGGGACCAGGCGCCATTTGAAAGAATCGCTGCGCTGGAATTCTTCATGCGATCGCCACCGAGTCGAGAGGTTGAGCCGCAGGTAAATAGGTTTGCCCAGCCAAATTCGCCGCAGGTAAGGCAGTATCGACAAGATTGCGTATCAGTGTCGCCCATTGATGAAGATGGGTATCGAAGCGCGCCAGTTTTGTCGCTTCGAGCTCGGTCGCCATTTCCCCGGCGAATCCGGTGCAAATGAGTCGGCGTCCAGAGGCAATGCTATTCCAGATTTTGGACGGGAAAATGGCGCGGCGAATCCGTGGGTCAGCAGCGACCAAATGAACTTCGTGGCGCAGCAGATCCCGTTTTAGTTTCTCCGGATCGGTATGCAATGGCTGCGCCTTGAGCCAGCCGGGTAAGCGTTTCACGCCGCGGCCATCGGCCCGAATGGTGATGCGATAACCGGCATCGCGTAATTCCTGGCATGCCGTGACGAGAAGATCTATGTCGTGACCATAACCAAGATTACCCGAATACAGCGCTGTGCCTGTTTCGAACGGCGTGGCTTCTTCGAAATTGAGTGTCGGCCAGTTCCGAATCACCACTGAATTGTGCTGAGGACCTTTCAGATTTGCGCCAATCTTGACGACGAAGTCCCATTGCGACAGCAGGCGATCCCAATAACGACTGAAGGCCTTCCGGAGCGTCACGGGATAATCATGAATGCCGCGAATTAATTCCGGATAATAATCCTGCAGCCAGTAAATGGCGTGGGCCTGACGGAGTTTGATCGATTTGGCTAGCTGGACCGTGTTCGGCGGCGCACTGGTCGCTATCACTACGTCACCACGCTTCACGAAATGCTCGATATAACGGGTGAAAGCGGTCTTGACTGAAGCGTACTCGACGAGCGTCTGCCCGAGATTTCCGCGACGGCCGTGATAATGCTCCAGATGCAAAATGGGGACGGGTGGTTTGTCCCGCCCCAAAACTCGATACCTGCCCTGGCCCCCGATAAGCCGAACATCGCAGCCTTGTTCGCGCAAACGCACGGCCAGCTGTTCGGCATACAATCCGGTGGGTGCGGCATCCGGCCAGACGTACTGGCTTAGAATATGAAAAGTGGCCATCGTCTCGCGTCAGCTCGCGAGCACGCGCGGGTACGATCGCGAAGGTTTTTGCATCGGCGCGCGAAATTTTCGCAATTGAATGTGATAAGCCTCGCGATGGTAACGCAGATTGGCCTGGAGAAGCAGTCCCACGAGGCCAATCAAGATGGATAAAGTCATTAAACTGGCCGCCAGAACCGCCATCGGCAGGCGATTGACCAAGCCGGTATGGAAATATTCTGCGATCGGTGCCGAGCCTGCAGCCATTCCAAAGGCGGCAATGATCGCACTGATCGCTCCGAAAAAAGCCAGTGGGCGATAATCTCGAAAGAGGACAACCAACAACCGCAAAATGCGTAATCCGTCGCGCACCGTTTTGAGTTTGGATTCTGACCCATCGGCGCGGTTCCGGAATGGAACCGGGACTTCGGTCATCGAAAAATCTTTGTCTATCGCCTGAATTATGAGTTCGATTTCCAGTTCAAAACCGCGCGAAAGCACTGGCACGTGCTGATAAAAGCGGCGTGAAAAAAGGCGAAGTCCGGAAAAGAGATCTAATGGCTTGAATCGGAAGACCAGATTGAGGACGGCGGCAAAGACCGACATGCCCCATTGATGCATGGGCCGGAAAACGTCCAACGCATCCTGCGCGCTACGAATTCCGGTAATCATGTCGGCGGGCTCGCGACTATATTCCCGAAGGAGGAGTTTCCCGCCCTCGGCTGGATAACTGCCATCTCCGTCGATTATCAAAACCAGCTCTGTATCGATCGCTGACAAAGCTGTCGCGACTGCCCGGGCTTTCCCGCGGCGCTTCTCGCTTATTACCGCTGCACCGGCCGCTTTCGCAATTGCGGCCGTTCCATCGTCGGATCCGTTATCGACAACGACGATATCGGCCTGTGGGAAAGCCGTTGCATATTCCCGTACTACCGATCCCACGCCAGCTTCTTCGTTCAAGCATGGGATCAAGACAGTCAGTGAAGGTGAGTCCATCGCAGGCGAACCAGTCCGCAGAATGTTCTGAACCATTTTTCATGCCGAAATACTTTTTCTCCCGGCGAAACACCGACATTTCCTATCGGGCAGTCGGATGAGAATAGCGTGGCCGGCTACACCGCCGGACGGTCTGCAAATGTTTCGGACGCGCCCTAATTTCTACTGGGAGATTCGCGGTTTCCCAGCGCCGCGTTGGCGGAAGCAAGTAACAGTTTATCGTCGTTGTCCGTGAGCTCGGAAAGTAGTCCCTTCGCATGGCGGATCGATTTGCGCAGAAAGTAATCCGGCGCGCTGAAGTCGACCGGGTGGGCCTCCCCGTTGCGGCCACGCGCCTGCAACTCTGCGTCCCAACGGCTGAGGGTGCATGTCGAA
>DASXIC010000005.1:0-21891 GCA_036498205.1 Chthoniobacterales bacterium
GCCAACTCGAACGTCTCGCCCGCACGTTTCGGCGCGCGAACGAAGCGCACGAATTCAGCCGATTTACTCCAAAGGAATTTATTGCCTCGCCATTCAATGTCTTTTAATCCGCTGGTCGACCAGTTGGCGACGGAGGTAAAAACCGCGCCCTTGTATGGCGGGCGACGAGTTTTCCATAGATCGGTCACAACCGGTTGCCGCGTCGGCCACCATTTTAATCGGTGCAGGGGGACTGGAAAAGAATCGCTGCCGATATTTTCGCCGAAAGTGAAGAGGGCATGGTGACGTTTTAGATAGGCGACGGTAGAGCGCACGCCCTTGTCGACTCTTATTTGTTCCACGCCGGGATCGCTCTCGACGTAAAGAATACGATCGCTCGCCAGCAGGTCGTCATTGAATTCCTGTGCTCCGCAAATGTTCAGGATCGCGTCGGCTGATTTGTAAAGGGACCGGATCTTCGCAAGGGAGAGGCCGGCGGTGGGGGAACGAGGCAAATAACGAGCGCAGAAAGACCAGCGCGATTTGAAATCGAATTCCTCCGCCAAATGGCGAAGGAGTTTCGCAGCGTAAGTAAAATCGTTGTTTACCTCAAAGGTCTCCGGGTTGTAGGGCAGGCGTGCCGAATCTTCAATGTAATAGATCTCGTGACCCAGGCGTTGCAGTCCGACGATGTAGTGAAGGTGCTGCCAGACAACGCCCGCGATTGGGCAAGAGCCCATGAATCCCATCACGATGAGCCGTTTGCGCTTCAAGCCGTCGAGCTATTTTTCGGAAAGGTGCCGGGTGATCGTAGCCGGATTTCCTGCGACCACACAATTAGGCGGCACATTTTTGGTCACAATCGCGCCGGCGGCGATAACGGAATTTTCGCCCACTGTCACGCCTTTCAATATGATCGCGTTCATGCCGATCCAGACGTTGTCGGCAATGATCACCGGACGCGTCTCCAGTTTCGGACGCGGCGGCCTGTCCTTGTAGAAAGGTGCGAGGGCGCTGGCATCAACTAAGCGCAAGGCTGGTTCGAGCGGATGGAAATCAGAATCCGCGATACCCACGTTCCATGAGACAAGACAATGCGATCCGATTTCGATGCGTTCCTCCGCCATAATGAGGGCGCCATTGAGAAGGGTGAAGTCGCCTACGCTGGCGACTCCGTTCACGCCAAGCGCGAACGAACAACCGGCGTAACAGGAAACATGATTACCAAGCCGCAGGGCGTGTGGTTGCTTGGCTTTCATATGCCGAAAGACTTGCGCGCTCTCGCAATAAAAACCCTCCCCAAAATCGACATTGGGAGGGATCGGCTCAGACCACCAATCCCCCTGAACCCGCCGGTCCGGAGTAACATTGCTCATGAGAATTTGCCGGACTTGTAGAGCATGGCATAGATACCCCCGCGCGCGACCAGCTCTGGGCCGCGACCCTGCTCGACGATTCGGCCCTGGTCCAGAACGACGATTTGATCGACATGGTGAATCGTTGCGATTCGATGAGTGACAATCAACGTGGTGCGGCCGCGCATCAATTCTTTGATGGTATCCATAATGGCCGACTCCGTCGCGGGATCGAGCGCTGATGTCGGTTCGTCGAGAAGAAGAATGGGTGCATTTTTTAGGAAAGCGCGGGCGATTCCAATTCGCTGACGCTGTCCGACGCTGAGATGGCTGCCCCGTTCGCCGACGAGACTGTCATAGCCACTCGGAAGGTCCGAGATGAATGCATCCGCCTGGGCACGCCGAGCCGCCTCGCGAATCTCCGCCTCGGTCGCGTCCGGCCGTCCATACGCAATATTTTCGCGCACTGTGGTGGAAAAGAGCAGCGTATCCTGCAGGACAATGGCGATCTGCGCACGCAAAGACTTTTTTGTAATTTCGCGCAGATCCCGACCATCAAGCGCAAGGCACCCCGCGGTCGGATCATAAAATCGCGGAACCAAACTCAACAGCGTACTTTTTCCTGCACCCGTGCCGCCGACCAGGGCGATGATTTGGTTGGGCTCGATCTCGAGGTTGACGTTACGCAGCACTTCGCGTCCTGAATCGTAGCCGAAGGTCGCGTTTTGAAACGAAATCGAGCCATTGGTTTTTTCGATCGAAATTGCGTTCGGCGAATCTATCACGTCATCGCGCCGGTCAAGCACCTCGAAGCAGCGACGCGCACCGGCAGTGGCCCCTTCCATGGCCCAGGCCGTATAAGTGAGGGACTCGAGCGGTTGGTAGAGCATGAGCAGGTAGGCGCTGAAAACGAGCAGGGATCCAAGCGAAAGCGTACCGGCAAGGACGTGCAGTGTTCCGAGGTAATACATTGCAGCCGTGCCCAGCACCATCAATGTGCTGATGGCGAGAGCACTTTTCACATTCGTAAGAGTAAGGCGAAGATTGGCCTGCAAGCTTCCGCGCGCTTGCTGGTGAAACAGGGAAACCTCGAATTCCTCTCGGCCAAATGCATGCACCATCCGAATGGAACTTAACCCTTCCTGTGCCTGCGCCAGGACCGCACTTTCCTGCTCTTGGATCCAGGTCGATTCACGCCGGATGCGATTGGCAAACAAGTAAATCGTTGCCACCAAA
Source organism: Chthoniobacterales bacterium (assembly GCA_036498205.1). Lineage (GTDB taxonomy): Bacteria > Verrucomicrobiota > Verrucomicrobiia > Chthoniobacterales > UBA10450 > AV69. The sequence goes on from DASXIC010000005.1 coordinate 2,571, forward strand.
AGAGGTATTACACCGAGCGAAAGAAGAGCCAGCTGCCAATCCAGCCGCACCATGATCACAAATGTGCCAATCAGGGTGATGATGGAGCTGAAGATTGCAGTGAAACCTTTGTTATAAATCGTCTGGATCGACTGCGAATCATATGCCACCCGAAAACTGGAATCGCTCGAGCGGCGAGTGTCGTGATACTTGAGCGAGAGACGCTGCAGGTGTGAGTAAAGGTCGGTGCGTAACTTGAGAAGGGCCTGCAAGCCAATCTTTACGAAGACGTAGTTGCTGACAAAATTGCATACTCCCCACAAAAGCTGAACCAAGACCAACGCCAGGCAGAGAAATGCAATAAGCTGCGTTGATGAAAGGTTGTTAAGAGGACCCGCGCGAAAAATCGGCGGCAGGTCCAGGTGCGGCCGACCGGGCAAAATGTAATCGACGATGACTTTGAAGGGCCATGGCTTGAGCAGATTTAACCCAATGCTCGCCAGCGAAAAGATAAGGGCCAGCAATGTCGCAGTCGCAAAGGCGCGATAATATTCAAGAACCCGGCGGTAAATCGACATGGAGCGGAATTTCAGATTGCGGAATGAAGATTTCAGATTGAACTACCGGCGCGACAATCAGGCCATCTCCGAATCTGAATTCTTCTCATGCATCATTTATTGCAAGTTTGGTTTGGCTGGGTCCAGCAGTGGGGTTACCTCGGCATTATTTTGCTGATGGCGATGGAGAGCTCAATTTTTCCCGTGCCGAGCGAGATTGTAATCCCGCCGGCGGCTTTTCTTGCCGGACAGGGTAAATTGAATCTGTGGGCGGTCCTTGCCGCCGGTACATTTGGCTCTTGGTTAGGGGCGTCGATCACCTACTGGGTCTCACTCTGGCTTGGACGCATCGTCATCGTGAAATGGGGACGCCTTTTCCTAATTACTGAATCTAAACTTAATCGGGCCGAGGTATGGGTGGGACGATATGCCGCAGGAGGGATTTTCTTTGCTCGCTTGTTGCCGGTGATCCGGCATTTGATTTCCATCCCGGCGGGCATTGTTCGAATGAATTTTGCCACATTCAGCCTGATGACAATAATCGGTTCGGCGCTCTGGTGCGGAGTGCTGGCTTGGTTCGGCCAAACGGCCATCACTCCGGAAATGCTACGCGACCCGGCCAGCCTGGCGGCAGCGGTGAAAGCCAAATCACATCTTCTTGTGGCCGCGGTTTTCGTCTTAGGGGTGCTTTATTTCCTCGCGCTACGGCTCACCGGCCACCCAGCGGAATCGAGCAGGTCTGCGGGAAGGTAATTGTAAAAAAATTAAACACACATGTCAGCAGGGGGGCAGAACTCCTACGGGACGGGTTGGTCGCCAGCACAAAATACCACGCAAAGTATTGGAAACTGAACGCTGGCACCTGATCTGCTGTCTACAGAACAGGCTATGAAAAAGAATTCTCAGATCCTTCGTCAAAAACTATCCTTGGGCGACCTCGTGCTGGCGGTCAGCTCATGCACCAAGAGCACCCGTGAGACAGTCGCAGCGGTAGCAGATTTGCTTGCCAGCGGGCAGGTCAAAGTGGAAGACAACGGCCGCTTCCTTCGCGCGAAGGTCTGCTGATTCACAAAAGACTTATTCTTCAGAAAGCGCTCCGGTAGTCTGGGTACCGGAGCGCTTTTTTTTGCGGTTAAATAAACGCTTTCCGCGTTTTGGCGCCGCTTTTATGTTGCGGCGGTGATTGATCGATACTCTCGACCAGAAATGCGACGAATCTGGTCGGACGAGCGCAGATTCCAGATTTGGCTCGAAATCGAGATCCTGGCTGCCGAATCGATGGCTCGGCTCGGGTTGATCCCGAAACGGGACGCCGCGGAAATTCGGAAAAAAGGAAAGTTCTCGCTTAAAGAAATTGCCGAAGTCGAGAAACGCACGAACCACGATGTGATCGCGTTTCTAGAGAACGTGGCCGCAAACGTGGGTCCGGCGGCGCGCTGGGTTCACCAGGGCCTGACATCATCGGACATTCTAGACACGGCGCTCGCCGTACAAATGACGGAATCCATTGAGATTATTGCGGGGGATTTGAAGTCGTTACGTCAGGCGATCAGGAAGCAGGCGCGGAGATATAAGCGGACGCCGATGATTGGTCGTAGTCACGGAATACATGCTGAGCCAATCACCTTTGGATTGAAGCTTGCATTGATGTTCGACGAATTCGGACGCGCGCAAGAGAGGCTGGGGGATACTCGGGAACGAATTCGTGTAGGTAAATTGAGCGGCGCAGTCGGAACTCATGCACACCTGGATCCGCGGATCGAACGGGATGTCTGCAAACGGCTTGGATTACGCGCGGCGACCATTTCTACCCAGATTGTCCAGCGTGATCGGCACGCGGAATTTGTCACCACCCTGGCTTTGATCGGATCGTCCATCGACCGTTGGGCGACCGAATTCCGCCACTTGCAGCGGACCGAGGTTTTGGAAGTAGAAGAATTTTTCGGTGCCGGGCAGAAAGGTAGCTCAGCCATGCCGCATAAGCGGAATCCCATCACGAGCGAGCGATTGAGCGGTCTGGCCAGGGTCGTACGCGGGAATGCGCTGGCCTCGCTCGAGAATGTCGCGCTCTGGCATGAACGCGATATCAGTCATTCCAGTGCCGAGCGAATTATCCTTCCGGATTCGTGCATCCTGATTGATTACATGCTCGTGAAGTTGCGCGACCTGGTCGCGCATTTGCAGGTTTATCCCGAAAACATGAAGCGCAATCTTGAGCTCACGCGGGGGCTGTATTTCAGTCAATCCGTTCTGCTCGCGCTCACTCATGCCGGCCTCGATCGCAAGACTGCATACGAGGCAGTGCAGAGGGCGGCAATGAAGACATGGCGCGGGAAAAAATCGTTCGCGGAAAACGTCAAAGATGAGCCGGAGATTGCAGATAAACTTTCAGCAAAAGAAATCGATAAGATCTGCTCCCTCGATGTTCACTTTCGCCATGTCGACGAAACTTTCGAGCGACTTGGCCTGGATTAACTGCTAACCGACGGGTGCGAGCGTGAGTTCGCGAATCCGTTTCGCGTCGTCGAGCTTTACCGCGGTGGCGTAGAAACTTGCGCCCGTTTGAGTTGAAGAAAACTGGGAATTCAAGGTCACACGCACAGCTTTGCCCCGGCAGCGCAAAACCAGTTGTTTCACATCGAGAGTTGCAGAAAATTCCACGGATTCGAGTTCGAGGGGCGCGAATAATTGCATCGTCATGTTTGGAACGGAGGCCGAGACTAACTGCAATCGTTCCCGTTGATTGGCGGGGACGACTGTCATGCCGCCGATTTCAAATGCGCTACCGGTTGCGACAATCCGAAACGGCTGGCTCGTCGGACGCAAACGGACGGTTGAAATTCGACCCATCGTATCGAGATCGATCGGACCGAGATGAAAACCGGTCTCGAGCGGAAGAGCGCTGCGAGCGGCCAGCGCCGGAATTTCGATTGCGACCATGGCCGATGCTGGCCGAGCCCGGATTGAGCCAATTTGGAAAGAAGAGTCGAACTGCATGGAAATGACATCGAGCGGCAAATCAAGCAGCACTTCATTGGGCGCGAGTGCCGGTACGGCAGGCATAACTCGCGGCCGAACTGGAAGCTGCGTTTGCGGCGATGGTATCGATAACGGTGGCCGCATTGTTCCGGGCGTGCCTGTGCCCGCGGAGGATGAGACTGGGAGGGGCGGCGGTTGCCCAGCCCGGACGGGAGAAAATACTCGCTTGGAAGTCCCAACTGGTTCCCCACTCAACGGCCTTGCGATTGGCGCCGGGGGCGTTTCAGTTTTCGACTGAACGACGGAGGGCGAAGTCTCCTTTTCTCTGACTTTCGCTCTTTCCTTTTCTGGCGCTGCGCCGGGACTTTTTTTTTGAGCTGTTATAGCCGCTCGCCCACTGGGGCGCGGCGATCCTTTGAGTGCCTGACGGACAAGAGCTACCATCGCGTCGGAGAGAAATGGTTTAGCGATGGTGGCGACCACGTTCGGCAATCGTTCCGCCGCGGCTGTCATTTCATGGACATGTCCCGACATCATGACGATTGGAATACCACTCGTTGATTCATTCGCTCCGATCCGGCGGCAGACTTCGTCACCCTTGATGTCGGGCAAACTGTAATCGGCAAGAATAAGATCGGGTCGAATTCGCTCTGCTTCCTTCACTCCGTGAAGACCGGTCAATGCTGTGGTGATTTGGAAACTGGGATCGGCCAGAGTGAGCGAATCCTCGACGAAGATTAACAACATCTCGGTGTCGTCGATGACTAGAATCTTGGGACCGGTCTTGACGGGGAAAGGAGCGGCCTCGGGAGTTCTTGGGGGCGCTGGAGCCGACTCGCCAAGTGCTACCGTCCGTTTCTTCGCGTCGCGTAACGCCTCTATTAAGGTCGGAGCCCAAGGACCGTGAATGGTCTTCGGAATGCTCGGTGGGCTAACTGTCTCGACGAAACGGGCCTCCCTCCAAAGAAGCATATCGCTTAACGCCTTTTCGCCCTCCGCCTCGCCGGTAATGGCGTGAACGAGACGGCCTTTGTGAATATGCAACTGGCCGTTTCGCTCCTCGGCGGCGTGCACTTGAAGCATGGTGTTATTACCGGAAAGGCAGGCGAGAGTTGCGGCATCGAGAAGAGCCAGGTCGCGCAATGTGCCACGCGATGTCCCGGTCTCCATCCAGGGTCCGAGGAGTGCTTGGACCGCCGCACCAAAATCGACAAGCTCGAAGGGTTTTTCGAGGAATTGCAGCGCCCCATGTCCGCCACGCTCTGCCATCAATTCCGGCGATGTTCCGGCCGCAATTACCAGCACACGACTATCCGGCAGCGTACTTTGGATTTCTTCGAAGAAGCCGATTGCGTTCGAATGCGGCGGATCGAAATCGAGAATGATCAGCTCGGGTTTTTGCGCGTGCGCGACTGTTCGAGCTTCAGCCAGCGAACGGGCCACATGTGTTCGATGCTGCGGCGCGAATTTCTTCAGCGCCGATTCAATCGCAACCGAAAGCGCATCGTATTCTTCGATGAGAAGAATGCTACGTTCGATTCCAGGGGTGGTTGCAGGCACAGGAGCTTAGTAAAACCAGAACAGAGCGCATGACCAAGCAGGACAGGCGCAAGTTGCATGCCTTGCAAACCGTAATTCACGCCGTTGCCTGCGTGAATGACTGCTACTCGTAACGCAACGCCTCGATCGGATCGAGGGCCGCGGCACGATACGCGGGATAGAACCCGAAGCCAATCCCGATCGCCGAGCAGACAACCAAACCCGCGATCGCCCAGCCATAGGGAAAAATTAAATCAACCTTGAGCCAAAGCGCGAGCAAATCCCCACCGATCACCCCCAAAATTATGCCGAGAATGCCCCCTGCCTCGGAAATGAAGACGGCCTCCGCCAGAAATTGCTGGAGAATATCGCGGCTGCGGGCGCCAATTGATTTACGGACACCAATCTCTTTGGTTCGTTCCGTCACGCTTACTAGCATGATGTTCATGATCCCGATCCCGGCGGCGATCAACGCGATGAAGCTGATGACGAACGCGCCAATCCGCACCACCCCGGCGACAGAGGTAAAGGCACTCTTAAGCGAATCGTTGGTGTAAACCTCAAAGTCGTTTTCTTCATTTGGCTTGAGGCCCCGCGCGATGCGCATGGCCCCGACGCCACGGTCGAAGGTAGCGTTATACGTTTCCTGGGAGAATGACTGCGTGGCCACATTAATTGTCCGTTTTGCTTCGCCGAAATTTTCGAAGAACCGAGTGATCGGCATAATGCAAATGTCGTCCTGGCTTTGGCCAAAGGCAGTCCCTTTTTCCTCGAGCACACCGATGATGGTGAAAATGTGTCCGTTCAATCGAATTACTTTTCCAATGGGAGACTCATGCGGAAAAAGCGTTTTTTCGATCTGCTTGCCCACGACAAGAACGGTGCGCGAAAATTCCACGTCTTCGTCGTTGATATTGCGACCGTAGCTCAGCGTATAAGCATTGGCGACGAGAAAGCTTTTGTTGGTGCCGACGACAGTCAGGCTTGGGGTCGTTTTCAGCCCATTGTAAACGGCCTGTCCTTTAAAATCGAAAGTCTTGAGACAGACCTCGCGTGCCCGTCCGTCCATCAACTCGGCGTAATGCAACGCCTGGCGGTAAGTAATATTCTTCCGGTTCTCATATTTTTTCTTCATCTGGCCGCCGGCGTTTACATTTGCCGGATACTTGGCGAATTGAAAAATGTTCGCGCCCAGGAAACTGATTCCGCTTTCGATCGAATCCTGCAACGCGCCGATGGCTGTCATGACCGAAATGACAGAGAAAACCCCGATTGTGATGCCGATCATGGTGAGCCCGCTGCGAAGTTTATTCGCGCCCAGGGACGACATTGCCATCGAGATAATTTCCCTGAACATGATGCGCGAGCGCTTCGATTTCATCCGGGCTATTCGTACCTCAACGCGGTGACAGGATCGAGCCGGGAGGCGGACCAGGCCGGGGCAAAGCCAGAGGCCAGCCCGGTCATGACCGAGACAAGCATGCTTGTGATCACGAGTCCGACGGAAAAACGAATCGGAAAATCCGGCAGCGCCGCAGCGATGCTCAAGCACATCAGATAGGAAACCGTGAGCCCGATAAGTCCGCCGAGCAGGCAGAGTGCGGTGGACTCGATCAGGAATTGGAGAAGAATCGTGCGGCGGCGCGCGCCCAGGGCTTTGCGTGTGCCAATCTCCTTCGTTCGTTCCTTCACGCTAACAAAGGTGATATTCATGATTCCGATTGCGCCGACAAAGAGCGATAGGCCGGTAATAAAGAGGCCGGCAATCGCGATTGAATTTTTGACGGGGTCGAGTGTGCTTTTAAAAGCCTGCTGCTCATTTATCGAGAAATCGTCTTTTTTTTCCGGCGGTAATCCGCGCACTCGTCGCATCAAGCCCGTCAATTCATCCTTTGCCTCGGCCAGCTTGGTCTTGTCTTTTATCTTTACGCGAACATCCGATTCACTTTTGGCGCTGAAATATTTGTTAAAGGCGGGCAGGGGCATCACCACCATCGAATCCCAGCTGAATAACCCAAGGAAAGTGCCTTGCCGCGAATTCACTCCGAGGACTCTGAATTGCTGACCGTTAATCAAGACTAACTTGCCGACTGGACTGCTGTTCGGAAATAACGCGTCAGCGACGTCATACCCGATGACGCAAACATTCGATCCGTCGCGCGATTCCAGTTCGTTGAAAAAACGGCCTTCCTTGCAGTCGACGGTCGAAGTCAGGATGTAATCCGACGTTGTCCCCAAAACGAAGATGTTACTCGCTTCGTTCTCAGCGTATTTGACGCTCCGCAACAGACTCGAAGCAGGCACCGCGACGATCAAATTCGAATTGGGTGTGGCTGCAATCATGCGGTTTAGCTGTTCCGCGTATTCGGTCTTTATTTTTTTGCGGTCGCGATAATTCCACCAATCATTGACTCGCGCCCAGGGCCATTGCGTGACGTAGATGACATCGTCACCCAAAACCGCCATGCTTTTGTCGAACCCGGTCTGAATGCCGTTGATCGCAGTGCCCATGAGGGTTACAGCGACAATACCGATGATGACGCCCAAGGCGGTGAGGGTAGACCGCGTCAAATTGGAACGCATCTGAGAAGCCGCGATTTTCCAGCTTTCGCTTATTTCGTAAAGGAACCGCCTCATGGAGAGCTAATTGCAAAGTCCGATTCCATCAACGGCAGATAATCATCGCTTTCTATCAGGCCGTCCCGCAGATGAACTGTTCGCCGCGCATGATGGGCTATGTCGGCTTCATGCGTAACGAGGATGATGGTGTGGCCCTGCCGATAAAGAGCCTCCATCAAGGCCATAATTTCCCCGCCTGTTTTCGAGTCGAGGTTCCCCGTCGGTTCGTCCGCAAGAATGATTGAGGGATTGTTTACGAGCGCTCGCGCGATAGCAACGCGTTGGCGCTGGCCACCTGAAAGTTCGTTCGGTTTATGACCCATTCGATCACCCAGCCCCACTTCGCACAGGGCCCGTGCGGCCATTTCCTCACGCGTTTCCGGGTCGATGCCCGCGTAAATCAGGGGCAGTTCCACATTACGGAGGCTGGTCGACCGCGGAAGGAGATTGAACGTTTGAAAGACAAATCCGATCTCCCGGTTCCGGATCTCGGCCAGCTCATCATCATTCATCTCAGCCACATTTTTGCCGTTGAAAAAGTAACGGCCGGAGGTGGGAGTATCGAGGCAGCCCAGCATGTTCATGAGCGTCGATTTGCCGCTTCCACTTGGGCCCATGATCGCAATGTATTCATTGCGATGGATGCGGAGGGAAACGCCGCGCAATGCGTGCACGGTTTCCTGCCCCATGATGTAGCGCTTGGTGATGTTTTCTATCTCGATGACGACCGCGCCGTGAGGGCGGATATCGAGCGAGTCATCAAATTTATCCATCACTGCCACGACCTGCGCAGCACCACCTCACTTCTTCGCCGGCTCTTTCTCGATCGTAACCTTCGCGTTGTCCTTCAGCTTTCGGCTAATCGCACTGTAACTACCGGAAACGATTTCATCGCCGGGTGCAACACCGCTTTTGATTTCGATGTAAGTATCGTCGGCGATTCCAGTCGCTACTTTCATCTGTTGCGCTTTACTGCCGTTCTTCTTAAACACGACCTTCGAAATCTTCTCTCGTTCTTCGCGCTGGGTTTTCTTTTCCTGCTGCGTGTTTACCACCTCGGCGGAGTTGTCGCCTTTGTCACGTAATTGCTGCATTTGCTTGCGGCGCTCAATTTCCTCCGGACTGAGATTGCTGTCTCCAGTGCGGATAGTGACGCTTTGTAGCGGCACAGCGACCACATCTTTGGCTACATTTGTCTCGATATCCGCCGTGCAACTCATCCCGGGACGTAGCGCCACGCCCGGGTCCGCAATGAGAATCTTGACTTCGAAATTGGTAACCTCTTCCTGTGTGCCGGCGCCAGTGGTTTTTCCGGTATTGGCAATCTGCTGGACCGTGCCTTCAAAGCGGCGGTCGCCATAGGCGTCGATTTTCACCCGCGCCTTGTCGCCGACCTTTACATTAACGACATCGTTCTCGTTTACGTCCACGACGGCTTGCATACGGGTTAAATCCGCCACCCGCATGACTTCTGTCCCGGCAAACTGGTTGGTTGCCACTACTCGTTCGCCAAGTTTGCTATTCAGGATCGTAACTGTTCCATCGATTGGCGAATAAATCGTCGTCTTCGATAATGCGTCGCGCGCCTGACTGGAGCCGGCCTGGGCGCGCTCGATCTCGTGTAGCGAACTTTCGTAGGTATTTACTGCCACATCGTGCGCCGCCTGCGCCGCGTTGTATTCCTGAACCGAAATCATCTTTTTGTTGTACAGGTCCTCCGCTCGCTTCAGGTCCTGCTCCGTTTTCATCATCGTTGCCTTTTGCTGAAGATTGGTCGCTTTGGCCGAGCTAATCGCAGCTTCCTGTTGCTCCAGCAACGCCTTGTAGGAATCGGGTTTGATCCGCACAAGCAGGTCGCCTTTGTTTACACGCGCCCCGTCGACGACGGGCAGGTCGGTGATCTCACCCGCAACCTCAGGCGAAATTTTTACTTCTGTTTCGGGCTGGGCTTTCCCGGTAGCGGAAACAAGCTGCACGATCGTCCGCTTCGTTGCTTTCTCAGTGGTCACTGGAATGGGCTTTTCCCGTTTGCTCGAAATTATCGCGCCAACAATCCAGAGGAGGAGCAATGCGCCGACTCCGATTAGGAGATAACGACGCCGGCGCGATTTTCGCTTTCGCGGTGCCACAACAACCGGCGGCGTGGTGGCGGGAGTAGGCTTAACTACATCCGGAGGTGGGGAAGTCGCACTTTGGGGCATGGGACGTTTACGGGGGAGGAATAGCCGCTGGTTAGACCTTTGAAAAGCAAAACTCGTTCACAACCGACCAGGTTTTGACGAGGGATTATATTACTTTGGATTCAAGCATTTGACGCTGAAATACGCTTCCCGATTCGATCTATCGCCCAAAGGGCGTGCTCGGCAATAAGCGGCTCGTCATCGCGCGCGGCCTTTTCCAAAGCCGGCAAATCCTCTGCGTCACCGACGTTGCCCAATGCCACGCAGACGTTCCGGAGCAAGCCACGCCGCTTGGTCCGCCTGATAGGAGAATTCTGGAAAAGCTCTTTAAACTTTTGCTGATCAAGCAGGAGATAATCACGTAATCGCATCGCGGCGATTTGCGGCGGCATGTCAAAAGCGCTTTCCCGGGAGATTCGGGCGAAACGATTCCATGGACAGGCATCGAGGCAATCATCGCAACCATAAATACGGTCGCCGATGAGCGGACGAAGCTCTAATGGAATTGAGTCCTTCAACTCAATGGTAAGGTAAGAAATGCAGCGGCGGGCATCGACGTAATGCGGAGCGGTGATTGCACCAGTTGGACATGCCTCGATACAGCGAGTGCAGCTCCCACATCGATCTTTTTCAGCGGAATCCGGCGTGAACTCAATTGTCGTTAATATTTCCGCAAGGAAAAACCAGGTTCCCAGTTGGCGATTGAGCAACATCGTGCTTTTGCCATGCCAGCCTACGCCGGCCGTCGCCGCATAGTCGCGCTCGAGTACGGGGCCGGTATCGACGTAAAATTTTTGTGTGCCACCATGTTCCTGTAAAACGCGATCAATGCGAGCGAGCTTCTTTTCCAGCAAATCGTGGTAGTCCTTGCCCCAGGCATAGCGAGCGATTCGGCCATGATCATTTCCGGTCCGCTTTCCCTGAAAATAGTTGAGCGCAAGAGCGATCACGCTCCTCGCGCCGGGTAAAACCTGTTGCGGGTCGCAGCGTTTGTCGGCGTTGCGGGCGAGGTAGACCATCTCGCCACCCGCACCATGATCGAGCCAGCTGCGAAACTCATTTGCATGCTCAGGTGCGTCGGCCCGTGCGAAACGGCACACGTTAAAACCCAGTTCACGCGAAAGAGCAACAATCTGCTGACGAATCTCGGTTTCCTCGGAAAGTATCCTCATAGAAGACGGATGATCTCGTTTGCCACATCGCCAATGGTTGCCTTCGAGGTGTCGATGCAATGCTCCGCCGCCGTTTGATAAAGAGACCGCCGCTGGCGTAACAAGGCGCTAAATTTTTCGCGAGGATTCGCGGTCTGAAGCAAAGGACGATTTCCGCGCAACGAAGCGCGCTGCCAAAGAATCTCTTCAGCCGCGTCCAGCCAGATAATCATTCCCATCGAACGTAAGAGTCGCACGTTTTCTTCGCGCAAAACAATTCCACCCCCGGTCACAACGATTATTCCCGCGTTATTTTCCAGTTTCCGGAGCACGTCGGTTTCCGCATTGCGGAAAGCCTCCTCGCCGAGCTGGCCGAATATTTCCGGAATCGAGCCGCCGAAGCGCGCCCGGACTAGTTCGTCCGTATCGTGTCGGGTTAATTTCGTCCGCCTCGCCAGTTCGCGGCCGATCGCGGACTTTCCCGCACCCATAAAGCCAATGAGAACAACGGAACGACCAGGTGTGTTCACCTCTCAAATTAAACGATATTAGAAACGTCGCGAAATCGTGCATTGCGGCCGTGCGAACTTTGTTAAGATTCGGCTATGCCAAGTAGAAAACCGGAGGTCGCGGTGATCATGGGCAGTGCATCGGACTGGGAAACGATGAAGCATGCGGTGGAGATGTTGCAAAGATTTGATGTGCTGTGTGAACATCGCATCGTCTCGGCTCATCGAACGCCGGAACTATTGCGAAAATTCGGCCGGGCGGCGGCAGGCCGCGGAATTCGCATCATCATCGCAGGCGCAGGTGGGGCGGCACATCTGCCCGGAATGATTGCGGCCAACACCTGGCTGCCCGTGCTCGGCGTACCGATTAAAACCAAAGCGTTGGATGGGATCGATTCGCTTCTCTCCATCGTGCAAATGCCGGCCGGGGTCGCGGTCGGAACACTGGCTATTGGCGAAGCGGGCGCAAAAAATGCCGGCTTACTGGCTGCGAGTATTATCGGTTTGGAAAATTCAACCGTGCGGAAAAAGGTCGAAACCTTCCGCAAAAAGCAGACGGACACCGTGTTGTCGCAAAAACTCCCATGAACCGAAGTTTTCCGCCCGGCTCGACGATCGGTGTGATGGGTGGGGGCCAGCTTGGCCGCATGTTTGCGGTGGCGGCACGACGAATGGGATATGGCGTTCACATTTTTACCCCCGATCATGACAGCCCGGCGGCGCAATTTGCCGATGCAACAACGGAAGCTGATTACGGCGATCGCGACGCGGTGCGATCATTCGCTCAAAGCGTCGATCTGCTAACATTCGAATTCGAGAACATTCCGGTCGAAACGATGGAATGGTGTTCGGAGGAGGTCGAAGTGCGACCGGCCGCGGTGATTGTTGAGACGGCGCAGAATCGATTGCGCGAAAAGAATTTCTTATCTGAAAACGGTTTTCCCACCCCGCTCTTTCGCTCGGTTCGAACGTCGGCGGAGCTGGCATCGGCGGTGGAACAAATCGGGCGTTCCGCGATTTTAAAAACAGCCGCCTTCGGATACGATGGAAAGGGTCAGCAATCCATCTCTTCGCGCGATCTTGATGACGTATGGAAAACGCGCGCGGGTGACGAACTATTACTCGAGCGGGCCATTGATTTTGCCAAGGAAATCTCGGTCATCGTCGCCCGCAATCCCGCCGGAGAAATAAAAGTGTTTCCAGTCGGTGAAAATGTTCACCGCCATCACATTTTGGACTTCACTATCGTGCCTGCCGAAATCCGTGCATCGGTAGCAAAAGGAGCTGTCGAACTTGCCCGAGCCGTCGCTGAAAAACTGCAGGTTATCGGGCTCGTCGCAGTGGAAATGTTTTTGCAGAAGGACGACACGCTTTTAATTAACGAAATCGCGCCGCGGCCGCATAATTCCGGTCACTGGTCGATCGAGGGATGCGTCACCAGTCAATTCGAGCAGCACGTCCGCGCTGTTTGTGGTTTATCATTGGGTTCAACCGAGCTTTTGCGTCCATCCGCAATGGCAAATTTGCTCGGTGATATTTGGCTGGACGGTGAACCGGACTGGGCGGCCGCTCTGGCAATCCCAAACATTCATTTGCACCTTTACGGGAAGCACGAAGCCCGGCCGCGCCGGAAGATGGGACATCTCACTGCCGTGGGCAGTTCGACTAAGGAAGCGTCCAGGCTCGTACTCCAAGCCCGGGAAAATCTTTGCAAACAGAAATCGTAAGCGCCGATTCCGAGACCGACATCGCGCGCGCGGTTGGGCTTTTGCAGGCAGGCGAATTGGTCGCTTTGCCAACCGAGACCGTCTATGGGCTGGCGGCTGACGCTTTCAATCCCGTTGCCGTAGCAAAGATTTTTGAAGCCAAACAACGTCCTCGGTTCGACCCGCTCATTGTTCACTTACCCAATCGCGAGGCGCTGGATGATATCGCCATTTTAGACACGCAACTGGCCGCCCGATTAATCAATAGGTTTTGGCCCGGCCCCCTGACCCTCATTCTGGGGAGGCAAAGACGTATCCCGGACATCGTCACGGCAGGTCTTGAGACGGTCGCTATCCGAATGAGTGCGCACCCGGTCTTTGCCGAAATCGCGGCACGCCTGGGACGACCCCTGGCCGCGCCGAGCGCAAATCGATTTGGTCACATCAGTCCTACTGCCGCGTCACATGTGCTTGATGAACTTGATGGTCGTATTCCGCTGATTGTTGACGGCGGCTCAGCACCGCACGGACTTGAGTCAACAATCGTCCAGATAATCAATAATCAGATCCAGATTTTGAGGCGTGGCCCAGTTACGGCCGAGATGCTTGGGGAATTTGCTGCTGTTGCCGAACCCATCTCAAGCGGCACTATCGTTGCTCCCGGACAATTCCGTTCCCATTACGCACCCAGGACCAAATTGATGCTGGTCAGCAGCCTGGAAGATTTTTCAGTGCCATCCGGAAAACGAGCCGGCGCACTCTATTTTGGCGCGGCGCGTAAAACCAAACAGTTTTTCACTACCTGCCGACTGAGTGAGCGCGCAGACTTGCGCGAAGCAGCGGCAAACCTATTCCGAATGTTGCGTGAGCTCGACGCTGAAAAGATTGACCTGATCGTCGCGGAACGTCTGCCGGAAAACGGACTTGGTGCTGCGATTAACGAGCGGCTCACTCGCGCAGCCACAACCCGCTAACTAGGTTTTATGTGCGAGAGCGGCTTGAATGAAGCCCTTAAAAAGCGGGTGCGGCTTGTTCGGTTTGCTTTGAAACTCTGGATGGTACTGGCAGGCAAGAAAGTACGGGTGATCCCGCAGTTCGATCAGCTCGGCGAGAGAACCGTCAGGCGATGTTCCTGAGATAGTGAATCCTTTGTCGCCCATTCGTTCCCGGTAGTTCATGTTGAACTCATAGCGATGACGGTGACGTTCGAGCACTTCATCGCTCCCATAAATTTTTTCCGCCAGCGTTCCTTTTTCGATCTTCGTCGGCCACGTCCCAAGCCGCATGCTCGCGCCCTTATTGCGCACCTCGCGTTGCTCCTCCAGCAACGAGATTACGGGGTCGCCCGCATCTTTATCGAATTCGGTGCTGTTCGCTTTGTCCAATCCGCAAACGTTGCGCGCGAATTCAATGGTGGCGACCTGCATTCCAAGACAAAGCCCGAGATAAGGAACTTTGTTCTCTCGGGCAAACTTCGCTGCCTTGATTTTTCCTTCTACACCTCGATCGCCAAATCCACCAGGGATCAATACCCCGGACACATCCTTCAATTGGCCATCGATTCCTTCCTGCAATGATTCCGCATCGATCAATTTGAGGTCAATACCGCAATCCTGGCTTGCAGCAGCGTGAGTAAGCGATTCGTAAATGCTTTTATAAGCGTCCTGCAAATCGATATATTTACCAACCACGGCGATCCGGATCCGTTTCTTGGGATTCACCACGCTTTCGACAAACTTCCGCCAGTTGCTTAGCTCCGGTTCGGGAGTTTTCAGCCCGAGCTGGTCGCAAATCAGGCCGTCCAAGCCTTCGTCGTGGAGCATTAACGGTACTTCGTAGACCGTGTGTTTAACGTCGGCGGCCTCAATCACCGCGCGCGGCGAAACGTTGCAAAACATGGAAAGTTTCTGCCGCAACTCGCCATCGAGCGGACGTTCGCTCCGGCAGATCAATACCTGTGGTTGCAGACCAATTTCGCGTAACTTGGCGATGCTTTGTTGCGTGGGCTTGGTTTTTAATTCCCGGGCCGCGCTGATGTACGGCACCAGCGTGACGTGGATGTTGACGACGTTGTGGGTGCCGACTTCGAGAATGAATTGCCGGATCGCCTCGAGGAAAGGGAGGCCTTCAATGTCGCCAGTCGTGCCGCCTACTTCGGTGATAACGACGTCAAATTTAGATTCATCGGAGATCTCGCGAATTCGATTCTTAATTTCATCCGTTACGTGAGGAATCACCTGAACGGTTTTGCCCAGATAATCGCCACGACGTTCCTTGTTGATGACAGACTCGTAAACCTGTCCGCTGGTCAGATTGTTGTGGCGCGAAAGAACGCAATTGGTGAATCGCTCATAATGGCCCAGGTCGAGGTCGGTCTCGGCGCCGTCATTGAGGACGTAGACTTCACCGTGCTGAAACGGACTCATCGTTCCGGGATCAACATTCAGATAGGGATCGAATTTTTGGAATACTACTCGCAGTCCACGCAGTTCGAGCAGTGTGCCAAGAGCGGCTGCCGCCAATCCTTTACCGAGGGAACTAACCACGCCGCCAGTGACGAAAATGTACTTCATCGGTCGACACCCCTTCCCCCGGCGCGAGCAAGTATTTGCTCCAGCGCCGCCGCGTCTTCCGGTGTATCAATTCCGGGCGAACCCTGTTTCGTGACGAGCACATGAACAGTTACACCATTCTCTAAGGCGCGCAATTGCTCGAGCGATTCGGCGCGCTCCAGCGGCCCCGGGGTCCATTTCACCAAACGCAGCAACGTCTCACGTTGGAACCCATAAATACCCTGGTGGCGCAAGAATCGAACAGGAAATCTCGCGTCGCGAGGAGAGGGGATAATTGAGCGCGAGAAATAGAGTGCATGGCCGGCGCGGTTAGTCACGACTTTTACCTGGTGCGGCGATGCCGCTTCGGCTCGGTTTTGGAAAGCATGCGCCGCTGTAACCATCCCGATCCGTCGCTCTTTTTGTAGAGCGGATACGAGGTGGTCAATCAGGGCCGGCTCAACCAGCGGCTCGTCGCCTTGCACATTGATAATGATTGAAAATTCCCGCGCATGAGTGACGACCTCGGCGATGCGATCGGTGCCGCTTTGATGCCTGGGAGAGGTAAGGGCGATCTCCGCGCCCCACCCAAACGCGGCCTCCGCGACCCGCATATCGTCCGTCGCAATGATCGTGCGCTGTATTTTCCTGGCGCGGCAGCAGCGCTCCCAAACGTGCTGTAGCAGCGCTTTTCCGGCAATAATATGCAGCGGTTTACCAGGAAAACGCGTTGAGCCCCAGCGCGCTGGGATGATAACCACGTTCATCCCGCCGCTTTCGTGAGGATAATTTCAGTCGCTTCAGCGCAATCTTCGGCAATCCAGTCCGCCGAGCTACCGGTGGTGTTCGTGTCGAATCCGGTCCTGACGCGAATGGCTTTGATGCCGGCGTTGTGAGCGCAATGCACGTCGGTCTCTTTATCGCCGACCAAAGTGGATCGACTTAGATCCAGGTGGTGATCTCTGGCGCTTTGCAGGACCATCTCCGGCGCCGGTTTGCGGCACTTCGAATTCACCCCCGGGGGGTCGGGGCAGACGTAAGTCGCGTCGATCAGCGTGTCGCCAATCTGACGAAGCAGTTCCGCGTGGACTGCCCGATATTGTTCCCAGGTGAAATAGCCGCGTCCGATCCCGCTCTGGTTCGTTACCACAATGAGCGTGTAACCGTGTGCCTTTAACCTGCGAAGCGATTCGGTCACAAACGGGAATACCTCCACGTCTTTCGGATCGGTGCAATAATCGGCGTCACGCATAATCGTGCCATCGCGATCGAAGAAAACGGCAGGCTTTTTCCTCTCAGCCATTCGCAAAACTTTGCCGCAATTCTTCAGGACTTACGGTGGCGGTACCAAGTTTGGCGACGACAACAGCACTTCCGTGATTGGCAATGTCAGCCGCTTCGAGCGGAGTCGCGCCACTGCAAAAGGCCAGGGTAAAGAGCGCGATGGCAGTATCGCCAGCGCCAGAGACGTCGAAAACTTGACGGGCTTTTGTTGGAACATGATGCGGCGCTTCATCCCGCTGGAAAAGCATCATGCCCTGCTCGCCCAATGTAATCAGCAGCACTTGCGTGTCCCACCTCTCCATTAGGATCGCGCCAACCTTTTGCAAAGCGTCGTCATCGGCCGGGGAATCGGTCGGCTCGGTCCAGGGAACGCCGGCAGCGTGGAATGCTTCGCTGCGGTTTGGCTTCACCACCGAAAGGCCATGCCAGGAAATGTTGTGTCGCGGATTGGGATCAGCCGCGATAACTTTTCCGTTATCGCGCGCGACTGACACGATCTGCGATACGAGTTCTGCCGTAAGGAATCCTTTCCCATAATCTTCGAAAATAATTGCGTCGATTTCCGAGAGCGTCTTTCTGACCGCTTCAACAACCGACGCAATTTGCTCCGGACTTGGCGTGATTATTTTCTCCCGGTCGACGCGCACGACCTGTTGCTGACGGGCAATAATCCGTGTTTTGACGATGGTCGGGCAGTCGCTTGAGATCGGACATCGTGTGATGTCGATCTTCTCCTGGGCCAGCAATGCGCGCAGGATTTCGCCGCTCCGGTCGCGGCCGATCATTCCGACGACTCCGACACTTTCGGTGAATTCACGCAAATTACGTGCAACATTGGCCGCTCCGCCTGGATAAGATGATTCGCCCGAAACCTCCACAACCGGCACCGGTGCTTCCGGCGAAATACGCCCAACCTTGCCCCAGACGAATTCATCGAGCATAAGATCGCCAATGACCACCACACGCCGGGTAGAGGCGCGATCAAAAATTTCCTGTAGCCGTTCGGGCGTCATGAGAAAGCGCGCGGATGCCGCCACGCGAGGGAGTTCATACGATTTAGTTGAGTCAAAGCGTAAATTTGAGCGCGAGCCCGTTCTATTTAAGGTTTGCATTAATCCTGAATACGCGGTCGAAATCAACAGTCGAAGCTGCAGATGATTTCAGTCTTTAAAATTAATAAGTGGGCGGGGTTTGCACTCACGGTCGTGGCGTTCAGCGCCCAGGCCGCGCAGGCGCCGCAGCATATCGATGTAAAACAGTTCTCCAAAAAGGTGGAGGATGTGGTCGTGCCGTTACCGAATGAGGTGTTCGGCGCGCTCAACAAGCTCGGCCCAGTCAATTGGAAGGAATTCGTCCGAACGGAGAAAGGGGCCAACTTCACCGAACGGCCGCGTATCGCGCTTCTGCTCGGAACGGTCATTGCCGACGGTTTTATCGCAGTCCAGGCCGAAGATGCCCCTGCCGTCAAGGACATCGGGCAACGGGTACTGGCTCTGGCGAAAGGAATCGGTGTCGGTAATTCGATCACCCCGCATGCAAAGGCGATTACTGAAGCGGCGGATAAGCGAAATTGGGAGAACGTGCGGCAGGAGCTGGATCGCACGCAGAATAGCGTCCAGCAGGCGATGAACGAAGTGCAGGACCAAAAGCTCTCGCAGCTGGTCAGCCTCGGTGGTTGGTTACGCGGAACGCAAGTGCTGACCTCGGTTGTCACTGCCCACTTCAGCGCTCAAGGCGCTGAACTTTTGCATCAACCGGATTTGCTTGAGTATTTCGGACAGAAGTTGAGCGCAATGCCCGAGTACAACATACCTGTAATCGAGAGCATCAAAGGTGCGCTCGTCGAGGTGCGGCCATTAATTGCAACTGGCGGCAAACCCATCTCGGCCGACTCCGTGAAAAAGATCAATTTGATCACGACCCGCCTCGACGGCGAAATCGTGACGCGTCAATAATGATGAGCGCGCTTCGCAAAATCGCAGCGATCGCCATCGTCGCCAACGCCCTGTGGTGCGCGAACGGCTCCGCCTCGGTGGACGACGCGCAATCATTCGCCCTGCAATCCGCCGAGCCTTACGTGAAGGAAGGTTTTCAGGTGCGCGAGGATTATTGGGGTGGAGATCTGGGGGCCGGCGAAAAGAAAGCAGTGCGCCAGCAACTTTTTAAAGGTAACGAATATTGGTTCTGGATGGGGACGGAGGTCGAACGCGCGAAAATTTCGGTCCACATCTACGATTCGGACGGGAAGCTGGTAGAGCAACCGGAT
>DASXIC010000006.1:0-6270 GCA_036498205.1 Chthoniobacterales bacterium
CGGCGGTAATATCTGCGGCGCAGTCTCGCCCTTCGGGACTGAGTTAGAAACCGCGGCTTGGGCGATTAACATTCCCTCGTTCAAAGCGGATTGCGATTGCTGGGATTGAGCAGACACGCTCCACACAACCGAGCATGGCAAGATTGAGATTAGGAGAAGTCTAATCATTGAATATAGAGCAGGATATCGGGGCGACAGGATTCGAACCTGCGACCTCGTGGTCCCAAACCACGCGCTCTACCAAGCTAAGCTACGCCCCGCGATCACGGCGAGATGTAGCATGCCCGCCTTGATGCCGCATCCAGAATATGTTTGCGCAGGCTTGGCCAACGTTATTCCCGGCGTTTGTAGTCGCCTCGCTCTGTCGAGGCGTTTCGACGCCGCCGCCGCTACAGCGCAGAGTTTATTTCGGCTCGTATCCGAGATTGGGGGCGAGCCGCTTTTCGACATTCTCGACCGGCAAATGGATTCGAGTAGCATAATCCTTCACTTGATCCTGCCCAATCTTACCAACACCGAAGTATTTGGCTTCCGGATGTGAAAAGTAGAGCCCGCTCACGCTGGCTCCGGGATGCATTGCGAAAGATTCTGTCAGTAAAATCCCGCACGATTTCTCCGCCTCCAATAAATCAAAAAGAATTCGTTTCTCCGCATGGTCGGGGGAAGCGGGATATCCTGCGGCGGGTCGGATTCCACGATATTTCTCGCGAATCAAATCTTCCGTCGACAGGTTCTCAGCTCGCCCAAATCCCCAGTAATCGCGTGCAATCTTATGCGCGTGTTCGGCAAACGCTTCCGCCAGTCGATCCGCCAGCGCCTTTAACATGATCGCGTTGTAATCGTCGTGGGCGGCGGCGAATTTTTTCGCTGCTTCATCCGCGCCAAGCCCAGCCGTCACCGCAAAACCGCCAATGTAATCGGAGGGGCCAAAGGGGGCTACGAAATCGGCGAGACAAAGATTTTTCTGCGGCGGCGGCTTGCGCATTTGTTGCCGCAAGAAATGTAAAGTTGCGAGCGAGCGGGACCTCTCTTCATCGCTAAAGAGTTCGACGTCGTCACCGCTTGTCCGGGCGGGCCAAAATCCGATTACACCCCGGGCCAGCAGAAGTTTCTCCGCCACAATCTTCCCGAGCAACTGCTGCGCATCGTCGAAGAGCTCACGCGCTTGCTTGCCGATAATCGGGTCGTCCAGGATGGCTGGGTAGCGACCGCGCAATTCCCAGGTATGAAAAAATGGCGACCAATCGATGTACTCAATGAGCACGGCCAAGTCCGGCTCCAGGATTCGCGTTCCGGTGAATTCCGGTTTGGGCGGCAAATATCCTTTCCAATCGAACTGCGGCGCGTTCGCGCGCGCATTGGCCAGAGGCAACAGGTCGCGCCGGCTAACCTTGTCGGCATGTTCCGCACGCAATCGTTCGTAATCCGCGCGTGTTTCCTGGTCGAATAATTGCGAAGATTTTGCGTTTACCAGTTTGTTTACCACTCCAACCGCACGCGAAGCATCGAGTACGTGCACTGTGCTGGAATTATATTGAGGGGCGATCTTCACCGCAGTATGCGCGCGGCTGGTCGTTGCCCCACCGATAAGCAGTGGCACGCGAAATTCCTCGCGTTCCATTTCCTGCGCGACATGCACCATCTCGTCCAGAGACGGTGTAATCAGCCCGCTAAGACCAATGATGTCTGCATCAACCGAACGCGCCGTCTCCAGAATTTTTGCCGCGGGGACCATCACGCCCAGGTCGATCACCTCGTAGTTATTACATTGCAGCACGACGCCGACGATATTTTTGCCGATGTCATGCACATCCCCCTTTACTGTTGCCATTATGATCCGCGCTTGTGGTTTTGAGGCGGCAGTTTTCTCCGCTTCCATAAACGGCATCAGGTAAGCGACCGCTTTTTTCATAACGCGCGCGGATTTTACTACTTGCGGCAGAAACATCTTTCCCGCGCCGAACAGATCGCCGACCACGCTCATTCCGGCCATGAGCGGGCCCTCGATCACCTCGAGTGGACGCGAGAATTTTCGACGCGCTTCTTCGGTATCGGCTTCAATATGATCTACAATGCCGTGTACCAGCGCATGAGTGAGCCGCTCTTCAACCGGAGCGGAACGCCAGGCTTGCTCCTCAACCGGCGTTCTTCCTTTTGCCTTTACATTCGCCGCCAGATCAACCAACCGCTCGGTCGCATCGGGGCGCCGATTTAGCAGCACATCTTCCACGAGCTCCCGCAATTCCGGTTCGATTTCTTCGTAAACCGCCAGCTGTCCCGCATTGACAATCGCCATGTCGAGACCGGCACGAATCGCGTGATACAAGAACGCGGCGTGCATCGCCTCGCGCACGGTGTTGTTTCCTCGAAACGAAAACGAAATGTTGCTGATGCCACCGCTGACGCGAGCGCCGGACAGGTTCTCTTTGATCCAGTGCGTCGCTTCGATGAAATCGACGCCGTAATTGCGATGTTCCTCCAGGCCGGTCGCAACTGTAAGAACGTTCGGATCAAAAATAATGTCGTTCGGAGGAAAATCCGCTCGCTGCGTCAGGAGATCATAGGCTCGCTGGCAAATCTCGATTCGGCGCTCGAGTGTGTCAGCTTGCCCCTTTTCGTCAAAAGCCATCACGATCGCGGCGGCGCCATAACGGCGAATCAACTGGGCCTGTCGAAGAAATTCTTCTTCGCCATTTTTGAGCGAAATGGAATTGACTACGCACTTTCCTTGAACGCATTTCAACCCCGCGTCGATCACACTCCATTTCGAGCTGTCGATCATCGCTGGCACCCGCGCGATCTCAGGTTCGCTTCCGATGAGCCGCAAAAAGCGGGTCATTGCAGCCTCGGAATCGAGCATGCCCTCATCAAGATTGACATCGATGATATTCGCGCCACCGGCGACTTGTTGGCGAGCAACCGCCAGCGCGCCCTCGAAGTCGCCTGCTAATATCAACTTCGAGAAGCGCGGCGAGCCGGTGATATTGGTACGCTCGCCGATGACGACGAATCCAAACTCCGGCGTGATGTTAAGCGGCTCGAGACCTGACAAACGGAGTGGCCCGCTCTGTGAATTGGACGACGACACGGAGGTCGTCCCTCCATTCTTAGCTGGGAACTGGCGCGGCGGCAGATCGCGCGCCTGCCTGGCGAAGGCGGCGATGTGGGCGGGCGTCGTCCCGCAACAGCCGCCAACCAAATTGAGCCAGCCGTTCCGCACCCACTTCAAGACTTTCGGCCCAAATGTTTCCGGTGTTTCGGGAAATCCAGTTTCGGAAAGCGGGTCGGGCAAACCGGCATTTGGATAAGCGCTGATGAAGGTGGGCGTAGAGTGGGCAAGTTCTTCCAGGAACGGTTCCATCTCGTCAGGACCGAGTGCGCAATTGAGACCAACAACCAGAGGGCGTGCGTGCTCGATTGAATTCAAAAATGCTTCAACGGTTTGCCCGCTCAGTGTCCGGCCCGAACGATCAGTAACGGTGCCAGAGATAACGAGAGGAACGCTGCGCCCCATCGTTTCAAACGCGTCGGCAATGGCAAAAAGCGCTGCCTTGGCATTGAGCGTGTCGAAAACAGTCTCGACCATGAGGAGGTCGACGCCGCCTTCCAAAAGGCCGTCAATCTGGTCCCGATAGCTTTTGCAGATTTGATCGAAGGTCACTGCCCGAAACCCCGGGTCATTTACGTCAGGCGACATCGATGCGGTGACCGGCAAAGGTCCAAGCGCGCCGGCCACGAAGCGTTGTTCGCCGCTCTCCGTAGCCACACGATCTGCCGCCTGGCGGGCAAGCCGTGCTGCCACCAGATTCATTTCGCGAGCGATCTCGCGCAGTTTCGCGTCCTGAACCACATCCTCAAAGAAATCGGGATCTTTGCGATTGTTTCGAGCCGCGCCGGCGAAGAGAAACTCGTGCAAGCCAATCGTGGTCGCGCTGAAGGTGTTCGTTTCAATAACGTCAGCGCCCGCGCGCAAGTATTGCTCGTGAACCTCTTCCACCAGATGCGGCTGGGTGAGTAGAAGGACTTCAATACCGCCTTTGAGATCCTTGCCTTTCCAATCTTTAAAACGTTTGCCGCGGTAGTCGGCTTCCGTCAGGCCAAGTCGCTGCAGGGTCGTGCCCATCGCGCCGTCGAGGACAACGACGCGCTGGCGCAAAAGAGACTCGAAAGGGTGCAGTTTCTCCACCGGCATACAGGAAAGAAACCAGTTTCCGTGCCCGCTTCAAGAAACAAATCTACGCATCATGATATGTAGATGCGTCCAGTTGCGACAAGAGCGAGGAACGTTTTGCAGCGGGGACGCTCACTCGCGCGTGCT
Organism: Chthoniobacterales bacterium; assembly: GCA_036498205.1. Classification (GTDB taxonomy): domain Bacteria; phylum Verrucomicrobiota; class Verrucomicrobiia; order Chthoniobacterales; family UBA10450; genus AV69. The sequence continues at coordinate 4,319 of DASXIC010000006.1, forward strand.
TTCTGCGGCTGATCGAACGAGCGGACTACGCGGCCTGGTCATCCTCCTGAGCGAACAGATTGGCTTAATTTTTCCAGAAACGAACTGCCGCTCCGATGTAATTTTTCTTCCAGTCGTTTGGTGCAGTCGCAATCGCAGCACGCCCACGGCTCTGTCCCGTTCTCGTGCCGGCAATTCCGCCGTGAATGAGCGTCCTTGACTCCAATCAGATCGAAGTACTGCTCCCAGTAGGGGCGTTCTTCCTCGAGCGGCTTCGCACAGAAACATGTTTCGACCCAGCAGGCCTGGCCTCGTTGATCGATCCGCGCCCGTTCCATATCATACAAATACTCGTCACCGGCGACAGACCCCTTTCCCAGCGTTCGCCCGGCAATCGAGTGGAGCAAAGCCGACTCGCGCCTAGCCTTTACTCGCGCCTTGACCAAATATCGCATCGCCAAAAATACAGCATCCATTCCGCGCTTCCAAATAGCACCGATCTTGTTTTGATGAAGATGTGGAGGCGTGGCGTCTTTTTCGTTCCCTCAATCGCACGCAACGCGCAACTTTCATTGCCTGTTTTTTAGGTTGGGCGCTTGATGCGTTTGATTTTTTCCTGCTGACGTTTGTCGTCACGCCAATCGCGCAGGAATTCGGACGCACCGTGGCAGACGTCGGATGGGCCATCGCTCTGACTCTCATGCTCCGACCAGTGGGCGCACTCCTATTTGGTCTGCTAGGCGATCGCTTCGGGCGGCGCCTGCCGCTGATGATTGACATCATTTTTTATTCGGTAATGGAATTGCTAACCGCGTTCGCGCCGAACTTCACCGTTCTGCTGATTTTGCGCGCACTTTACGGAATCGGTATGGGTGGGGAATGGGGCCTCGGTGCCTCCCTGGCGATGGAATCCTTGCCCGTTAAAGCCCGCGGCTTGTTCTCAGGAATCCTGCAGCAAGGCTACGCTTTTGGTTATCTGCTTGCGGCGATCGTTTACTGGATCGTTTTTCCGCATTTCGGCTGGCGCGGTCTTTTCGTGGCCGGCGCCGCTCCGGCTCTGCTCGTTATTTTTATCCGCGCGCGCGTCCCGGAATCGCCTGTTTGGAAAAGGCCACGACAGGATTTCATCGCCGCCACGTTCGCCACATTCCGAAACGCGCTGCCACTTTTCGTTTACGCAGTCTTGCTCATGACGGCGTTCAACTACATGTCGCATGGAACGCAGGACCTCTATCAGACCTTCCTCGAAAAACAGCGCGGATTGGCCGTTAACCAAAAGGCCGTCGTCGGAATAATTTATGCCATTGGCGCGATTTGTGGCGGCACCCTTTTCGGTCATTTCTCGCAACGCTGGGGCCGCCGTCGCGCCATCATTATCGCCGCAGTCTGCGGTCTTCTGCTCATTCCGGTTTGGGTCTTTCCGACAAAGCTTATGGTGCTGATTATCGGAGGATACCTGATGCAGTTTATGGTCCAGGGTGCATGGGGAATTGTTCCAGTGCATTTGAACGAACTCTCGCCGGACGCCCTTCGCGGGACGTTTCCGGGATTGGTCTACCAGCTCGGAAACTTTTTCGCAGCTAATGCCGCGGTGGTGGAGGCGAAACTTGCCGTGATATTTCGTAATCCGGCCAATCGGCCAGATTACGCGAAGGCCCTTGGAGCGTTTACAGCGTGTGTCTTTGTCGCCCTAATCATTCTCGCGTCAGTTGGGCGCGAGGAACGCGGCAAAGAATTTTAGTTATTGCCTGGTCCAGGCGCGGCACCGGGTCCCTGGCCGGAAGCTGGGACGTTGTTGGGGAACGACTGTTGGGGAGCACTGGTCAACGATGCGTGATACACGCCGGAACCATAGCGTTCCTCAACGATCGCCTCGGCAATCTTGTCCGCCAGCGTTTCGCGATAAGAAGCACTACGTGCTTCATAACCTTCCGCCCGGTTGCTGAGATAGCCGCATTCGACAAGGATCGCGG
>DASXIC010000007.1:0-47894 GCA_036498205.1 Chthoniobacterales bacterium
CCGTCGAGACATTGGAAGATCGCGTTATGTTCGCTATCGACAGGCAAGACCTGGATTTTCCTTGCACGGGCTTCCCGCACGACGATCTCACCCGCCATCACCAGAATCTCTTTGCTGGCGACAGCGAGATCGTGCCCGGCCTCAATCGCGGCCAGCGCCGGGCGCAGTCCACCGGTGCCCACGATGGCAATCAGAACCATTTCGGCTTCAATCTTGGAGGCGATCTCGCACAAACCTTTCTCGCCCGAAAAAATCTGCGGCTTGTAATCCAAATTCGCCCGCAGTTCGTCGACTTTCCCTTCCTCGACAATGCAGACCGCGCCCGGACGTAGGTCGTTTGCTTGTTCGGCAAGTTTGCGGGCATTGCTGTTAGCAGCAAGACCGGCGATTTCCATCCGTTCGGGAATATCCCGCGCCACTTTTGCCGCGCTCTCGCCAATCGATCCCGTCGCGCCCAAAATCACGACGCGTTTTCTTTTCATCTTTTCGACAGAATGAACGGAATCTACAGAATGACTTCGGAGTTAAGGCGGGTTGCCTCGGCTTTTGCCAAGCGAAACTTCTTTTTAAATTCCAAGCGCTCGGCTCCGAAATTTAAAAGCAAACCTTCATCAAGTCCGGTAGCGACGAGATAATTGACAAGCTGGACCTCGTGCGCTTTTGCCAATGTCTGAATCGCTTTCGTTTCAACGATCAAGACCTCGTTAACTAACAAATCAGCTAAAAAAGCTCCGACCAGCTCACCTTGATAAAAAACCGAAATTGCTTTCTCGGTCTCGATTTTCATCCCAGCTCGGCGCAGCTCCAGCGCGAGAGCGTTTTGGTAAACGGATTCCAAGAAACCGAAGCCAAGGTTTGAATGCACCTTCATAGCAAATCCGATAACCTTTCCGGCTAAGTCGTATCTTTTTGGGTCACTTCGATTCTGACGATTTTGTTCATTCTGTCGGAACTCTCTACGGAACCCGAACCACCAACCGCAGATAAAAGAAGAGGAGTGGTGCGGTAAAAAGCAAGCTATCGATCAAGTCCAGTGCGCCGCCAATTCCTGGAAGCATGTGGCCGGAATCTTTTACTCCTGTGCTCCTTTTAATGATCGATTCAGCGAGATCGCCGATGACCGCCGCGAAGCCGAGCAATAATCCCAGAACAGTTGCGTGCGTCCAGTTGAGCGCGGAAAGATGTCCCGGCATCAACTTAAAAAGCGCGAGACTGGCCAGGAGCGAAAATCCCATTGCACCGAAAAATCCTTCCCAGGTTTTCTTCGGGCTGATGTGAGGAATCAACGGGTGGCGACCGATAACGCTGCCGGTCAAATAAGCGCCCATATCGCTAAACTTGGTGATCGCAATCAGATAGAGGCAATAAAATTGGCCCATGATCGCTCCGTTAGGAGCCCGAGGCACGACGTAAAGAATCTTCGTCATGAAATTGAACAACCAGAGCACGTAAAGAAGACCGAAAAGCGTGTAGGCCATCGTCCGTAACGGCTCATCATCGCGCAGCCGGGCGAACATCTGCCGTGTGATAACCGTCAGTAAAAACAAGAGCAGTACCGCCGTTTCGAAATCGTAGGAACGGGCCAGGCCAAAGTGGGAAAAGTAATAGAAGCTTCCACAAAGCATGGCCGCCCCGCAGATCATCGCTGTGACTTTGAAATTGGGCAGTCCTCGGTGATCGAGCATGCCGTAAAACTCCCAAAGGGAAATCAACGCGAAGACGCTGATGAGCGCCCAAAACGCGATTTCATAGCCGGAAAACGCGATCAGCAGCGCGATGCTCCAAAGAATGAGCGTGCTGGTAAAACGCAATGCAAAAATAGCGCGCCGCGTTGGCGGTTTAGCTTCAATCTGCGTCTCGGCCGTCACGGACATGAATCTGCATCATCGGAATGATGATCGATCTTGTCCACAGACCTTTTACTCATTCCGATGCCGATCTGCGGAATGTCATTCCTGCTTTCCTGCGTTCCTGATTCGTTTAGCTTGGGATTGGCGATGCAAAAAACGATGCGAGCAATTGTAAAGAGCAAAGCGGAGCCCGGTTTGTGGCTCGAAGAAGTTCCGGTACCGGAGGTCGGCCCGGATAATGTGCTTATTCGCACGCTGAAAGCATCGATCTGCGGCACTGATGTGCATATTTATAATTGGGATGCGTGGGCCCAGAAAACGATTCCGGTGCCGATGACTATCGGGCACGAGTTCGTCGGCAAGATCGATCGGGTCGGCAGCAATGTGCGCGGCTTTTCCCAGGGCGATCTTGTCGTTGGCGAAGGTCACATCACTTGCGGGCATTGCCGCAATTGTCTCGCCGGACGGCGACACCTTTGTCCCAACACCGAAGGAGTGGGTGTGAATCGACCGGGCGCGTGGGCCGAGTTTGTAGCGATTCCGGCAACCAATGTTTGGCACGCCGACCCTTCTATCTCGCTCGACGTCCTCTCCTGTTTCGACCCGCTTGGGAATGCCGTGCACACCGCACTCACCTACGATCTCGTCGGCGAGGATGTTCTAATCACCGGTGCAGGACCGATCGGATGCATGGCCGTGCCCATTTGTAAGCACGCCGGCGCCCGTCACGTCGTCATCACAGACGTAAATCCGTACCGATTGGATCTGGCAAAAAAAATGGGGGCGACGCTCGCTCTCGATGTACGATCGGAAAAACTGGCTGGTGCGATGAAACAGCTCGGCATGAAAGAAGGTTTCGACGTTTGTCTGGAGATGTCAGGCAACCCAAAAGCGTTCGCCGATATTCTGCCCAACATGTTTTACGGCGGCAAAATTGCGCTCCTCGGGATCATGCCATCGAATGCGTCTATCGATTGGAACATTGTTGTTTTTCATAGCCTCACCATCAAGGGAATCTACGGCCGGGAAATGTTCGAAACCTGGTACAAGATGACTTCGCTGATTCAAAGCGGTCTCGATATCTCGCCAGTCATTACCCATCATTTTCCTTTCACCGATTTCAAAGAAGCAATCGAACTGGCGAAGTCCGGCAATTCGGGGAAGATCGTTTTGGAGTTTGCAAAAACTTAGCTCGTCGCAGGCATCGAGCTCGGCAAATCGGAATTGCGGCACCGATCTTAGATTTACCGCAGTGCATTGTGCTTTCTACCTGAGCTAAAGATAGATCAATCTCGCAAGATAGGTGGAATATCGAAGAGCACGGCGCGAAAAAATTGCGATGGCAGAGCTTGTCGTCGCCCTGTGCCTATCGGTGACGGTACTGGCGTTGCTATATATTCGCGCGACACACGCCGGCGCACTTTGGCGGGATGAATGCGGCGTGCTCCACCTCGCGCGATTGTCGAGTTTCGCGGAAATCGCGCGCAATTTCCAGCACGAGGCTTTCCCGCTTTTGTTCCCAACTGCTCTTCGAATCTATTCCTACATTTTTGGAACGAGCGATGCCGTTTTGCGTCTTTTTGGATTCGTTGTCGGCGCCGGCTTTGTCGCGGGAACGTGGTGGGTCATGCCGCCAAAAGAAAGGCCGCTTCTACAGCTCGGATTGGTGGGGCTCAACACCACATTTTTGATTTGGGGAACAAGCGTCCGCGGTTACGGGCTGGGAAGTGTGCTGGTTCTGATCACGCTGGGATCGGCCGTGCGCGCGCTGCGTCATCCGACATTTTTGAATGGTCTGGTCGCGTCTTGTCTGGCGATCGCGAGTGCGCATTGCCTCCTCCATAACCTGACCCTTATCGCCGCAATGACCATTGCCGCCGTATTTGCCATGTGGAGCTGCGGGCGGAGCAAAGAGGCGGTCGTTGTCTGTTTCGCCGGCCTGGCCTGCGCGCTTACCGTTTTGCCCTACGCGCCGAGCTACCTCGGCGCGGATTGGCGGATGATCTTGCGAGTTCCGATTGGACCGGGCTGGTTGTGGCAACAGTTTCTCGCCGCGCTAGGGGAACCATCGTGGTTGATGCGACCACTTTGGTTAAGCGCCGGTGTTCTCTTTTTGATTGGGGCGATAATCCAGTTTCGATCAGGCAGCGCATCCCGCACAAATAATACCGCAGTAGTCACTTTTCTTTTCTCTTTCTGCTTCCTGGCGCTGATTACCTACTTCGTTTTTCTCCGATTGCTAAGCTACGCGACCCATTCGTGGTATTACCTGGCCCTCATCACCGCTTTAGCTGGCTCAATCGATCTTTTGATAGTTTTTACACGAGGCAAATGGCTACGCATCGCCCGGTTGATCATCGCGCTGGCCGCATGTTGCGCTATTCCGTTTGGAATCGTTGGCGCGATTACCCAACGACAATCGAATATTGACGAGGTCGCGCGAAAGCTAAACGACGCCAGCGCAGGTGACCTGATCGTTTTAAACCCGTGGTTTATTGCTCTGTCGTTCGGACATTATTACCACGGAACAGCACCGTGGTTAACCATACCTGGAATTTCCGAGACTGGGTTTCATCGGTTCGACCTTGTTAAAGCGAAAATGTTGGAAGCCGAGCCTTTGACCGACGTAGAGGAAAAAATTCAGAGCACGCTCGTTTCGGGTCATCAGGTGTGGCTAGTCGGCGGCGCCCTGGTCCTGGAGAATGGACGAATTCCTGTAAAGCTAAGGCCGGCGCCGGATCCGGAGTTCGGCTGGAACACCGACGCTTATACAACCGCCTGGTCGCAACAAATCGGCGCCTTCTTCCAGACGCACGCTCTGAGCGCGACAGTGGTAATTGCGCCGGAGAACGGGGTAAACAATTATGAGAATATCCCCCTGTGGGTGGCAAAAGGCTGGCGAGAATGATCTATCGCCAGCAACAATTTCCGCTCAATTAGCCACGGCTAGCTTCTATTGCAATTGCGCGGCAGCTTCTTGATTGCCTTGCAGCTCCAGGACCATGCGCCGGATGTGCTTGTAATCCTGGTGCGATTCGAGCCGGCGTAAACTTTCCCCCGGTTCGCCCCATTGCAGAATCTGGATTTGCTCCGCACGCGCGCCCCAGGCGTTCATTTGGCTCGGTGTTGCCATATAAAGATCGATCGTATTCCTTCCGGCCAACGCCCAGCCATAATCATCGACCCGATAGATTTGACCGGTGGAGAGTAAGCGAAAGGTGGTGCCTGCGGGCCAGCGCGCCCAATCTGCAGCGGCGCTTCCAATCTTCGGCGGCGGCGGTTTGGTGGTAACGATTCGTTTGCCTCGAACAGTCTTAACGATTCGCTCGGCCTTTGCGACATGCGTCGAAGCCCGGCCCGGTTTCCGTACCGGTTTATCGGTTTCATCGCTCATCGAGAATGGCTGAAGGCCGCCGGAGTAGGAAACGCGGCTGTAATCCGCCTCCTGTTCCAGGCCCAGCGTAAGGCGCCCGGGAGTATTCTCTGCCCGATGAATTGGGGGGCCGGCTGCCTGTAGCTGTCCCCCGAGCGCATTGTGATTGGTAAACTCGAGATGGTCTGATTCGGTGTGCGTATAGGCGGTAGTTCGGACTGTTTGAAAGTCGCTCTTTGCCATCGGCGTTTCGTAGGCGGGTAAGACGCGAGTGCTCCTCGTCGTGCCGCAGGCAGATAATAGAACGACTGTGATAGCTGCGCTCACAGCCAGTATAACCGGGCGAGATTCCACGCTTTGCACGGTGACCGGGCGAGTTGTTAACAGTTATTCACAAGCCGAGCAATCCATTTTTTTGGGAAAATCTGAAAACTCATGAAACGGGAACAGAGCTTTGTTCAACCCAGGTCGGCATTTTTGCCGTCCGCTTTCACATTCGTTTCCTCAGCATTCCCGAGCCAAAGGGCATGGTCGTCGGAACATGATCTTTGATCTTGCACCGGAGTCATCCCGAGCGAAGCGAGGGACCTCCCATGCGTCGCAAGATCACCAAAGCTGCCCGCACGCCCGAGTCGGCGAGAGCTCCCCGTCCTTCTGGCGCGGCTGGGCAATCCATTTGGAGTTCTGTTTCCTGATTCGTTTTTCTAATCTGCCAAAATCTGCATTAGTCTCGACCAATCATGCTCGCCGAATTTGATCAACAACTCACCCAGACGCTCGAAGATATCCGTTCCCAGGGTCTCTATAAGACCGAGCGTATTATTACTACGCCGCAGGACGCCCACATCGCTGTCGCCGATGGCAAACGTGTGCTAAACATGTGCGCCAATAATTATCTCGGACTGGCCGATCATCCCGCGCTCATTGCAGCTGCAAAGGAGGCGCTGGACACTCACGGTTTTGGGATGGCGAGCGTTCGTTTCATTTGCGGAACCCAGGACATCCACAAACAGCTGGAGAGGACGCTGACGAAATTTCTGGGGACCGAAGACACAATTCTTTATCCGAGCGCTTTCGACGCCAACGGAGGTCTCTTTGAAACTCTGCTCGGCGAGAAGGACGCTGTTATCAGTGACGAACTGAATCACGCCAGCATTATTGACGGGATCCGGCTCTGCAAGGCCCAGCGGCTTCGTTACAAACATAACGACATGGCGGACCTGGAGACGAAACTGCGAGAGGCGAGCAACGCACGAGTGAAACTCATCGCGACCGATGGCTGTTTTTCGATGGATGGCACGGTCGCGGATCTCGGCGCGATCTGTCAGCTCGCGGAAAAATATGGCGCGCTCACCATGATCGACGACGCTCATGCCACGGGTTTTCTCGGCAAAACCGGCCGCGGTACGCATGAGTTTCGGGGCGTCATGGGCAAGATCGATATCATCACCGGCACCCTGGGAAAGGCTTTAGGTGGCGCCAGTGGCGGGTTCACCAGTGCGCGCAAACACATCGTCGAACTGTTGCGACAACGTTCGCGCCCTTATCTGTTCTCCAACAGCGTCGCGCCACATATCGTGGCGGGGACCTTGAAAGCGCTCGAATTACTGAGTTCGTCGACCGAACTGCGCGATAAACTGGAGAAGAACACGCAGTATTTTCGCGCTGCTTTAACGGAGCGGGGCCTTACGATCAAACCCGGCACGCATCCCATTGTCCCGATCATGATTGGGGACGCGGCCAAATCCCAGAAGTTCGCAGCGCGCATGCTGGAGAAGGGCGTATATGTCATCGGTTTCTTTTACCCGGTTGTGCCGCACGGCACCGCGCGGGTGCGCACACAAGTGAGCGCGGCTCATTCACGCGAAGACTTGGAATTCGCCGTGAACGCGTTTGCTGAGACAAATCAGGAACTCCAGTGACGTTAAGAAGGTACCAGCGTTTAATTTCACAAAGCTTTTAGCCCTTTTCCAATGCTCTACATGGTGATCGAGCGTTTCAAAGTGAATGCGGACGAGATCTATCGCCGCCTGAGCGAAAAAGGCCGGATGATGCCGGCCGGACTTGAATACGTTTCCAGTTGGATCGATCTCGATCTTAAAACCTGTTACCAGTTAATGCGGACTGAGAATGTATCCTTATTCCCGCACTGGACCGATAATTGGAGTGATTTGATGGATTTCGAGATCGTACCAGTGCGCACGTCGGCCGAAACGGCGCAATTGTTCTGGGAGAAAACCAGATGATCAACCCGCGCGCGCGCGTTTGTCCAGCGCGAGATATTCGTCGCGCGGCGGACTGAACGTGTCCAGTACCCGAGTGTCTTCCATGGTCTCAACGGCATGCGGCACGTCAGCCGCCAGATAAAACGAATCCCCGGTCGCAAGGTCGTGGGGAGTGCCGTCCACGATCAACTTCATTCGCCCTGAAAGAATGTGGACGATTTGTTCCTGCGGATGTTTGTGTTCCGGCATTCGACTGCCGGCATCGAGTTGCGCAACCATCTGATACATGGTGCGGCCATGGGCATGGGTTCGGCGTTTGATTCCCGGGCAGATTTCAATCCAGGGATTTTGTTCGGCTTCTTTCATAATTCATTTTCAGCAATCGACGGCGCGCTTGTCTAATCCGATGCGCGATTGGGGATACATTTTTCTTCAATGAAATTCTCCAGAAACGATTGATCGGAGATTCTTCGACCGCGCTCGGGACGACAAAGGCCGGGGAAAGCTCGCGACCAACCATGTTGAGGATCAAATTCAAGTCGTGCGCTCGTGCAAGGCGATGCTCGATCCCACCCATGTCCTATCCTTGTTGAAGTCCACTCCCATCATTTTGCCCTGACTCATTCGGACAAGGTTGTTTACCAGCACCCGCTCGCCGCCATCTGGCCACACGAACATCATTCGGATTTCCGCCTTAGACCTGGGACCATCCGGTGTGGGGACAAATTCCGCGTACTGAACTTTCTTCTGGAGGATCCAATCGTGCGGTTTTTTCAGAGCAGAAAGTTTCTGCGGAGTCGGTTCCATATCGACCCCGAGGCCGGCAAAAGAATAAAGCGGTTTTAAAACGTAATCTGCCAAGGATTCGCCAGCGGGGAAATCATCCACGAAATAGGTCGGCGATGTGTGCTTGGTCATAAGAAAAGGCAGCGAATGTTTGCTGATCTGGAAATACCAGTTGGGGTGACCGACCCAGATGACATCAAGATCCTCTTGAAAGCGAAAAGGCAAATTCAGATCGGGCCGGCGTAGTAGTTCATCGAAAATAACACGGTTATAAATACGATCGATCCGCAGCTCACGGCCATTGGCCCTGTAAAACAGCTGTCGTCCACGCTTTATCACCTCTGTTACGCTAACTGATCGAATTCCGAGCAATGACTCGGTGCAGGCAAAATCAATGCGGGTCTTCTGTTTTTCGGGTTCGATCTCGAGCAAGACGACGTTCTCGGGAGCAGAGTCCGCTACAATGGTTTGCCGCAACGTTCCGATGTAAGCGTCGTCCTGCATTCCGCCGAATGAAGAGGTCCAGTTACTCGGAATTGCCGGATACGCTTTGCGCAGACACTTTAGGTACAATAACTGGAATCCAAACAGGCTTGGGAACGCCTGCAGCTCGATCAGTTTCGGAACGAGCCGCTCTCCTTCGGCACAGATTCCGAAGTCCACCACCAGAAAATTCGGATGGGACGGCTGATTAGGGACTTCGAGACCTTTCGGAATGGCGTTCTGAGAGTGTTTGGCAAACTCTGGTGTTTGGGTTTGCGCGGCGATTTGGTCGGCTGCCCGCACTACTTCCGCGGCGAATTCGTGTGTCAAAAAAATGGGCGTTTCCGAAAGACGAAAATCGGCTGGCCAACGCTCGCTTTCGTTTACGCACCGCAGTAGCGCCGCGTACTTGTCTGCCGTGAAGTCGGCGTTGAATTTTGAGCGAAGACGCGAATCCATTAATTGCTGGCCGATAGCGGGGCGGTGACGCTCATGTCACGTAATAAAACGTAGAATCGTGGATGCGAACATTGATCGCAAACGAGCCATTAGTCGCTGTAGCGTGCGCTGTCCTCAGCGCAATTCAATCCGCCGAAACAGCGGATGTTACAGCCCCGCGGGGCGACAAACTGGCGGCTAGATCAAAAACTCTCCCCGCTCCATCACCTGTTCACCGTCGAACCAGATGTCGAAGTCGCGCCCGACGCAATCGATATGGGTCTTTGAAATCCAATCCGCTCCGGTGTGCTCCGAGTATGGGTGGCCGTAGGCGATGTGAAGGCCTGTGATTTTTTCATCCTGCAAGTTATTGCCGATGATGTGGGTGCAGGCGGTGTTTGTTCCAATGGCAAATTCACCGACGCGATTGCTGTTCTCGTCCGTAGTGGTGTAGGCGCGAAACTCTTCCAGCAAGTCCGGATTGTCAGACCGCAGCGAACGAATGCGATTATTCTCGACCTCGATGGTCAGCGGCGTTTCCTGCAAATCCCCATATTTTCGGCAAAGATAATCTCCCACTACTCCGTCAACGACGAACACTCCGTTTGTATTTTTGGGCGAAGTAAAAATCTCTCCGCCGGGCAGATTGCCCCATTTCTCGGGGGTTATAATTCCACTTGTTTTCAACCATTTCAGTCGCGGCGAGAGTTCCGCTTCAAATTCAGTGCCATGGGGCGTACGACACATCACGCGTTCGGCCAAACGCACGCGTTCCAGCAAACGCTGGCTCAAGGCATCGATGGCGACGAAATCGGCCCGCATCCCTTCCAGCATGATCTGGCGATTAATATTCACCATATGACCGTGGCGAATCCGATGGCGGTTCACGATATCGCTCATTTGCATGCGAGAGCCGAGCTCTCTGCGTTGCGTTTGCGCGGCGAAAATGGAGACTTGGGACCGCGCGAGGTCGTCCAGCACGATCTGCGGCATGCGCTTTAGTGGGCGTTCGGCGTAATTTTCAATGACGAAGGTGGAATAATCGGCGCCGACGTCCTCGACTTCGGCTTGCAAGGCAGCGGCAATATCGGCCGTCGCTTCGTCGGTAATGATCGTGATCCGCTCACCTGGTTTCAGTCTTAAGCAAACACGAATAGCGTTGCGGGCGCCGGGCGCGAGCTCTGCGTCAATTGTGTCGGTTAATAATCGGTCGGGCATGACTGATAAACGATCACCATGCGCGGGAAATAGTGGCGGGCAACCGCGCGTGTTGCCGTTCAAAAGTGTGCGTGCGAGCAGGTCTCACCGCGCAGCCCGGACATGCCTTCACGAATGATGATTGGCAGCATGCAAATGGCGGCGATCGGATCGGCCCACCACCAGCCGAGCAAGGCGTTGAGAGCGAGACCGGCAAGAAGAATCAGAGAAAGATAAGCGCATATGTCGCTTTGGTGTGAGTCCGCATGCAAGGCGTGGCTGTCGAGTTGCGCGGCCACCCGGCGTTTCGCTCGTGCCACCGCCGGCATTACGATGACGCAGGCGGCGGCGTAAATCATTCCAATGTAGGTGGCGCGCGGCGCTTCATGTTTAAGTAACACGGTGGAAGCCTCGACCGCGATATAAGCAGCGAGCGCGAAAAAGCATCCGCCAACCAGCCGGTGCGCCAGTTTCTCCCGCGCGTCCGAACTGTCCGCCAGCCGCCAGAGCAGAATGGAGCTGGATATCACCTCAATGATCGAATCGGCGCCGAATCCGACTAGTGCGATGCTGCCAGAAAAAAAACCGACCGTCAGACCGACAACGGCCTCGAGCGAGGTCCAGGCGATGCTGAAATATTCGACACGGCGACCGGCGCGGGTGCAAAGCGCACGATTGGCATCGGCAACAACCACTGCAGCGTCAGACATACGAAAACCGTATCGTGATTACCGTGCCGCGCGGCCTTGAAAGAGTTTTACCCCAAGAAGTCCTGATGGCGCGGCGAAGATCGCCGCGCAAATCGCTCCTGCGATCACTTGGACAATGATTACGTACCAAGCAAACGGCTTTGAGGCATTTTGTGCCATTCCCACTTTCATCGCGTCGAGAGTGGACGGACTCGCAAATAAATTGAGAATCGAGAGAAGGAAGTCGCTGTTTTGCTTTTGCCAGAGCTGGTAATCAAAGAATTGCCAAATGATGTCGACGACAATCACGGCTCCCATCACACCATAAAAGACGCTCAAAAATCCCAGCTTGGCTCCATCTTTGTAGGTTAGAAACTGTCCGCGCTTATTGATCGCGAACCAAACCGCGGCGAGCGCACCGACGATGTAGACGATAAAAAATAGGAGACTGATGTAGGGCAACAGCGAGAGGGCGCCGGCGACGATGGCGCCAAAATAGATTGCCGGTTCGAGTTCCGGTTCGGTCACTGCCACATCCTCGTTCATGAGCGCGATTACTGACCCGCCCGTTTCAGCTCAGCAAGCTTTTCCTCGGCCCGGCGAACGGAGGATTTACCCGCGCTGCCGAGAACGAGCAACTTTCGCTGGCGAGCGAGATTAATGGCGGCGGCGTCGAGTTCCGCCTTTTTCTGATTTGCCATTGCAATATCAGCCGCCTCCTTTGCTTCCTTTAGGCGTAAGGTCGCTTCCTCTATCCCGGCTTGCGACATCTCCCCGCGCGTGTGCTGCTGCTGTTTCCGATCCAGCTCCAGCACCGCGAAATCCAACCGCGCCTGCGCAAGCTCGGTTTCCAATTTCACCACGCGCATGGCGCGATTTTCCGCTTCGAGTTTCGCCAGGACGCCAATTTTGAAGAGATGTTCCGCATTTGCCGCGCTCTCTTTAGCTCGCGCCAGTTTGCGCTCGAGTTGACCGATGTCAGGTGGCCATTGACTCTCGCCGGGTTTATCCGGGGTCAGATTCCCAGGCAATAATGGCGGTTCGACGTCGAAAGATCCCGGCTCCGCTTCGCTCGGTAAATCTTGAGCCTGCACCGCCGCCAGCGCGACTACCGCCAGCGCCGCCAGACTCGGCGCGGATCTCATGCGCAAATTATAATCCAACCCAACTGTCTCGCCAATGGTTCGCCATCGATTGAGAGATAATTTCCTCACGGCATTGCAGAATATTCCCTGAGCGGGGAAAATTCTTTTTGCCATCGTTAACGTCGTCGAAATGGCAGGGTATCTGGACTGGCAATCCAATTACTCGCCCGTTGCGTCGTCGAGATCGCGCTGCAGTTGCCGCTGCAAATGTCGCCGAGCCGATTTCTTAATTGCTCGCCGTTCCGCGGCGATTTGCTGCTTTTTCAATTCTCTTTCCCGACGAGTACTTCGCACCTCGTTCGCAGGGAGATGATCAATCCGTGGCCGGCGTTCGCCGACCTTGTGTTCGCCAGGTCTGGCATAGGCGTCCATGTCTAATGTCCTAGTTCGCGACGTTAATCGCTGCCAAACGACCCTGCTAATCTTTGCGCAACGATTCCATTTTTTCACGATAGATCGACTGTTCGTTCGATTCCAAATACGGCAGAGCGTCAGCAATAAGCGCGTACGCCTGCGCGCGAGCGATCATGGCATCGCCGTGTCTTTTGGCGTTCTTGCTGATCGTTGCGTGTGCAATGAGCAACTCGGCTAATATTACAGCTCGGGCATGTCGCAAAGCGCTTCCGGCCTCAAGTAAATGCAGTAACGTTTCAGGTGAAGAGCGGCCCACCATCTCCAGCGGAATCCCGACCTTATCTTGGCACGCCACCCTGATCTGCTCGAGTGCCTCGTCATTCCTGCCCGCTCTCTGCGAGGCAATAACGGCTGACAGGATCTGCGCGACCTGTTCGATCAGTCGCAAGACATAATCCTGGGACATGGACGACCGATTTAATCGCCTGTCGGCACAATCGTTTCCCCTTCTACCATCAAGATGATGGTAGGCTCGACGGCGCGCGGACGATGTCGCACTCCGCGGGGGACGACGAAGCCCTGCCGTGGTTTTAGTTCTACGACGCGGCCCTCCAAATCGATAATGAAACAACCCTCCACGACATAGAAAAACTCATCGAGATCATCGTGTTTATGCCAGTGATATTCACCCTTTACCACCCCGAGGCGGACAACTGCATCATTTACTTTGCAAAGCGTCTGATTGAACCACGGATGCGTGACTGTGCTGATGACCTGCGGCAAATCGATGACCTGTAAGTGGTCGTAGAGAACGTCCAGGTGCGTTTCATAGGGATACGAGCTCGTTTCGGGCATAACGTAAGACTAGAATAATCGGCTCCGAGCGCGATCTATTCTTGCTCGCCCCTCGAGCTCAATCTGCGTTGGCTGATACGGCTTTTTCGGCTTCGGAGTCCGAATTTCTAGGTGCGTGTAACTCCGAATGTTTGGATCTTTTGTTCAACCCTGCTGCTTGAGAAAATTGGTTGCGATTCTCCTGACGGGATTGCTGGCAGGGTGTGCCGGACGGCCCCTGGCAAGCGACGTCAAAGGCGTTCAGGTCGCGGCCGTATTCGCCACATCTGGTCCCGATGCTCGCGCGATAAACTCATTGCAGCAGCAACTCATCGATCTTTCGCCAGGCGTTCATGTAGATGAGGCACAGCGTTTGGCTGAATGCGCCTACGCTTCGGCCGATCAACTCGCTCGCGATTATCGCGTCCTCGGCCCACCCCTCTTTCACAACTTTCTCGTCAATACCGGGATCAGAAAGCGCGGTCTCTGTTTTCAATGGGCCGAAGATCTGTTCGCGCGTTTGGACCGATTAAAATTGTCGACGCTCGAACTTCATTGGGGAGAAGCGCGCGCAGGGACTTTACGCGAGCATAACTGCGTGGTTGTGACAGCAAAAGGGCAGCCTTTCCACGAAGGCATCGTCCTTGATTGTTGGCGACACGGCGGCCATCTCTTTACCAGCAGGGTAGGAAGCGATCATTACCCCTGGGTAGAGGACGCGGATTATCTCCGCATTGCCAGAGCTAAAGCCGCAACTGCTCGTTCCAAACCCGCCACCGAGCCGCGAAATACGGTTGCAGCCAGCGCGACAAACGGCGCTGCTCTATAACTGTCGCAGAGCCAAACTGCCGGAAAAATAAAGGAGAACTACGATTCAATAAACTTCACGTCGTCGACTTTCCAGCGTCCATCCTCTTTAATGAGCGAGACGTTTAGTCTACGTTCGCCCAGCGTACGTCCAGTCAGGATCACGCGCGCAGTCGCAGTTCGTCCTCTGGTCTCAACCTTGTCGATTGCAATCCTGGAGGCCCAGTCCTCGTCAAACCGCTGCGGGTCAAGCAGGGAGTCGCCATCGAGTGAATTAGACCCGACACGCAGGTTGTCGATACTGGTGAGAAGGGCCTCGGTCACAAATTGTTTGAGCTCAGTCCGCCGTTCGTGAAGAGGATCAACTCCCGCCTTTAATTCGCGAACGTACCAGCCATACAAGCTCCGAATGGTATCGGCTGGATCCGGCCCGCGGGCGCAACCTGGGAAACCAAACGCAAGTATTCCGCAGAAGGCCACGACAAGTGAATTGCGCATGGGATGGATGTGTTCGATCTGGCGCGCCGGTCGCTCGTGCATTCGTCAAACGCAACCAAATTGAGAGAGATTATTGATCGAACTTCACCTGATCGATTTTCCACGCACCATTTTCCTGCACCAATTTCAGTTCCAGCTGCCGGTCGCCGAACCTGTGCCCCGTAAGGCCGACACTGAGACGGGCGATGCGCCCGACAAAAATATTCCCGACGGCAATATTTTTTGCCCACTCAGGATCAATTTCCTGTGCGTCGAGAAACGGGTCGCGATTGACCTTAATAGGAGATTTCCGGTCGTTTGCGATGCGCGCTAACAATCCGTCGGTAACGAATTGTCGCATTTCAGCGCGTCGTTGTTCCATTGGTTTTTCACCGTTGAGCAATTCGTGGATATACCAAACGTAGAAACTGCGAGCCAGATCGGCCGGTGTTTGCCCTGCGCCGTTAGCATGGAATCCGGTGACTACTGTTAGGGCAAAAACAAGACTTCCAGTGGTAAGATGCTTCACGGCCGCGGGCAGAATCGTTATTCGCTGCGAAATAAGGCGAGGGCGTATTTGGAGCTATTCACAAACAGTCATTTCACCACCCTGATCGTCCAGAAATCGGCGGAAAGGTTATCATCCATCAGATAGGAGTAGGGAATGGTGAAATAGCCGCGCATTCCCCAGCCAGTTCCCCAGGAATTGCGACAAATGAACCAGCGTTGCCCGTCGTCATAACCGACGGCGCACACCGCGTGTCCGCCGAGCACACGCTCGCGAGTGGTAGGCATCGGCGCGTGACCGGTGCGGGCGACCTCGACCGTCTCGAAGCTTTCGTAAACGGTGAACCCAAATACAAAAGGATAGCCCGACGCGAGGCAGCCTTGCATTTGTGACAAGGCTTGGACGAGCCGCTGATAAGTGACCGCGGTATGCTTGGCTGCTTCAGTGTAACATGACGCTGCTGGGCGAATCTTGAATCGCGAAATCACGTAAGGCCACATCGGTTCGGGACAGGCGCCCTGGTTCGAAACCGTTTTGATTCCATCGCGAATCATCGCGCCGCTGTCGGAGCCGGTGGTGCCCTCGAGAACGCGCTCGTTGTAGTAAATGAACAGCCGGGACGGGATGAATACCTGCGGCAAGCCCTGTTTCATCTGGTCGAATTCGATAGCGCCGCCGATGGCATTGGCAGTGCAACTGCCGAGCTGGCCCTGATCATAAACGGGCGGGCACTGGCGCCGCAGATCCACGCGAGCAGGCAGAGCACGCAGCATTGCCGTAGGAGCGGCATAAAGGAAATCGCGATGATCTGGTAGGTCGGGGACCCAACCAAAACCTTTGCTTGATATCGATCGCCGCCCTC
The DNA here is from genome assembly GCA_036498205.1 of Chthoniobacterales bacterium. Lineage (GTDB taxonomy): Bacteria > Verrucomicrobiota > Verrucomicrobiia > Chthoniobacterales > UBA10450 > AV69. The sequence continues at coordinate 16,029 of DASXIC010000007.1, forward strand.
TGGTCGAGCCAGATGACTTGCGCGCCTTGGGTTTACTAGCCATTCGTAAAAACTAATGAATAGCGCCCGCTGATGTCGAGCATCGCTGCCGATATAACGAATCCGGCGAAACGAAACCCGTCACTGCAATCGGCTAAACAGCGCAATGATGTAAGAACCAAAGGCAATTACACTGAAGATCGCTAAAAATTTGTGAACGGGTTCGGATTTTGTTACAACACCCACCATTGCCGCGCCAAAGAAGACGATGTGAAAGAGCAAATTATCGCGCGATGGCAGTTTGCCGTCGCTGATGAGGTCTTTGCACACGCTTACGATCAGGATGCCACCCAGGATTGAGAAAAACCAGCGATGCTGGCGGAAATAGTGATCTCGTAAGTCGATGCTGTCTGATTCGGAAAAATCCGGAAAGACAAGGCCAGCTTGCATGTAGACCAGAATGGTTTGGAGCAGGACGATGCCGAACACGGCAAAAGTCCAATCGTGCCGGTAGCGCAAACCAAAGGAGGTCCACCACGTTTGAGCCGCAACCGCCAAAAGCGAAAAACCCCAGACGAGCACTGGCCAGTAGACCCTGACGCGATCCCGGACCAGTAAAAGACGCCGAAATCCTTGAAGAATCTCCGCTACCGTCAAACCTACGATGATCGAGAATAAAACTGAGAGGTAGCTAAATTCATCCATTTATTCCGACGGTTCGGGGCGGGAAGAATGATCGGAAAGCCGATGTTTTTCAAAGTTTTTGGCCAAACGGACGGCGAATCCAGCCTTGGGCGGCGAAATCCGAGTGAGTGTGAGCCCAGTGTGGGCAAACGGCTTGATTCCTGGATCGGCCCCGCGCCACCGGCGGATTCAATAATCCGATCTCCGGCCGCGAAGCCGATCCAGCGAATGCCCCAAACCGTCCTGCGGGGGTAAATTCGTCGCGGACGTTCTGATTCGAAGAATTGTACCGGCCGGCTTAGTCTTCGAAGACTCTTTTCACTTCGCCTATTTTGCGCTGAACTTTCCCGCCGATTTTCTCGGCTGTTCCTCGATCGGCCAAATCGGGATTCCCAATAGCGCGGCCTGCTTTCTCTTTAACAGTTCCCTTAGCCTCTTCGGCTCGTCCCTTCGCTCTGTCTTTTGTGCTTGATCTCATTACTACGGAATCGCATCGGCCCGGAGAATGGGACGTTTGGACCGTTCATATCCTCAGCCTCTGATCACATAGGTGCCTGCGAGCATATCGTGCAGTCCCTGTTTCCGCTCAGTGAAAGCGATCATAATGAAACCGATGAACAGGATCAGCCCGGAGAGAATCATTCCAAAGAAACGACCCGCCCCGCGCACGAAGGAAATTCTGCTGAAATCGCTCGCGCTGACAACGCGGAGGCCGCAGACCTTTTGACCAAGCGTCGCCTGGACGCTGGACGACCAGAGGCCGCCGAAGTAAGCAATCTCGACAATCAGCGTAATGCAAAAAATAAGAGCTGGATGCCCCGATTGAGGATCGTTGGAACTTGGCCTGAGAGCGATGTTCAGGATGCCGAGAGGAATCCCTAAAATGATGCAATCGATAATGTAAGCGACCAGCCGGATCCAGAACCCTGCAAACGCAACGCCGGCCGGCGACTGCGGCGTAGCCGAAATACCCGGCCCCGCAACAATGCCCGGCGCGCCAACGCCTGGGACTTGCGATAAGGAAACCCAATTTGGAATCCCTTCGTACCAAGCCAGATCGCTCAATTGAAGCGAACCAGCGGCAAGTTGACGATTCACCTCCTCCAGCGGAAACGGACCCATGCGCTGACCATCCCGGGCAATATGGATTTGCATCAACCGCGGTTGTGGCAAAAAACGAAAGGTCTCGCAAGCGGTTTGGCGAGGGGGCAATGCATTGCCAGGACTCTTGGCGGATTGAGAAATCTCTCAGTCTTGATTGATCGGCGGATATTTCGGTTAAAGCTGTAGCCCTTCTGATGGCGCTCGATTTGAGTAAGACTCCCGCGGCCCTCGGCTACCGTATGCCTGCGGAATGGGAGCCGCACGATGCCACCTGGCTTTCCTGGCCGCGGCGCGAGACGATCAGTTTCCCCGACTCTTTTGACCGCGTCATGCCTGTTTTTCGCGCCATGGTCGCCGCGTTAATCGAGTCGGAGCAGGTCTGTATTAACGTCAGCAATGGCGCCCATGAAGCCGAAGCAATGGAAGTCCTCAATGGCCTCGATCATTCGCGGATCAGCTTTTATCGGCTTCCGACAAACGAACCGTGGTGTCGCGATCATGGACCAATTTTTCTGACGCGCGAAAACGAGCCGCGACTGGCGGTGGTCGATTGGGATTATAATGCCTGGGGTGGGAAATATCCGCCTTGCGATTTGGACGACGTTGTGCCCACGCGCATCGCCCAGACGTTGGATTTACCCGTATTTTATCCGCACATGATCCTCGAAGGCGGCTCGATCGAGGTGAATGGCGCGGGCGCACTGCTCACAAGTGAGTCGTGCTTGTTAAACAAAAATCGGAATCCCTCGCTCTCACGCCCAGAGATTGAAACGCGGCTTCGCGATTTCGTCGGCGTCCGCCAAATTCTTTGGCTTGGGCTAGGCATCGAAGGAGACGATACCGACGGACACATTGATGATTTGACCCGCTTTATCAGCGAGGATGCGGTCGTCACCGTTGTGGATGACGATCGCAGCAGCGCCAATTACAAGCCCTTGCAGGAAAACCTCGAGCGTTTGCGATCGATGAAAATCGACGGGAAGCCATTGGAAATTTTCACGCTCCCGATGCCAAAAAAAATCGTGCGCGAAGAACTAACTTTGCCGGCGAGCTATGCCAACTTCTATATTGCCAATACCTGCGTGTTGTCTCCGACCTTTGCCGATTCCAAGGACGAGGAAGCCCTCGAAATATTGCAAAGCTTGTTTCCAACTCGTCGCGTGATTGGGATCGATTGCCGGGAATTGATCTGGGGCCTGGGAGCGTTCCATTGCCTCACCCAGCAACAGCCGAAGATATAAATTGGCGGTCCGAAACGCGGTTTAGCGATCGGCGAAGGGTGCCGGTTTGTAGCCGGAGCGCAAAATCGCGTCATGCAAATCGGGCGGATGCGTCTTCCGGGCATCAAATGTCACAATTACACGTTCCCGCTTAGTATCGACGTGCACATCGAACACGCCGGGCATACGCATCAGCGGCCCGCGCAGCTTTCTCACACACTCATCGCAATCCTCGCCTTCGGTTGCGACTGAGATCCGTTCCAGCACTGGTTTGTCCGCACTTTGCAAATTATGCGGATCCGAGGGATCGAGATGATGTGGATTCAGTGGTTCGACCATCGCTTAGTTTACGCGCCACGGTAGCTCCATGGCTGCCTCGCGCGCAAGAGAATGGTCTGACGCCACACCTCACAACGTATCGTCCCGTCATCCCGAGTCCTATCGACGGCGAGGGATCTCCAGCCGCTCCGATCTCACGCGAATTTGGTGACTCTCTTGACGCATGTGGGGTCCCTCCCGTTGGTCGGGATGACAGTCTTGGGAACGAAATTTCACCTTGTCGCTATCTCGCGCGCAACCGGCTCGAGTACCTGCCACACCGTCTCGGCCAGGATCTGATGGCCCGCGACATTGGGATGAATTCGGTCCTCCAGATTCAATGCCGGATCGCCAGCCACCCCCTGAAGCAGGTAAGGCACGAGGACGGCATGGTTTTGCCGGGCAACGTCGCCAAACATTTTTCCAAATGCAGTCACGTAGTCGTCATTCGTCACGATCGGAAACTGCATGCCAACAACCACGATCGCTGCATTCGGATTACGCGCTTTTACCTTATCAATGATCGACTGCAGATTCTGGCGGATCTGTTCGACTGGAACGCCCAGGAAGGCGTCATTAATCCCGAGCTCGAGCACGAAAATATCGATCTTGTTGCCCAGGTGTGCGGGTAAACGACGCAGTCCGCCTGCCGTGGTTCCACCGCTGACGCTGGCATTTTCAACCTGAAATCCCGGGTCGATGCGTTGGAGTTTTTCTGCCACTAACATCGGCCAGGCAGAGCGCGGAAGAAGGCGGAAACCTTCGGACAAGCTGTCGCCGAGCACGAGCATCCTCTTCGCCCGGGAGCTTTCACGAGTGACCGCCAGGGTATCCTGCCGCATGGAGGTAATGAGAGCGATCAGAAACAGCGCGCGCAAAATTGGTAGAATGACTCCCACAGTTTCCCTGTTGCCTCCACCGGTGTGGCGATTTAGTTGTTGCTTCGCTCGCCGCGCCCTCTGCGCGTGCTCGTGAATTCAGTTCAAACCCAAACTTTCTCATGGCAAATTACGGAATCAACGGCTTCGGGCGCATCGGACGCAACGTCCTTCGCGCCATGTCACAACACCAGGTCGAGCGCGTCAAAGCGATCAACGATCTCACCGATACTCATACCCTCGCTCATCTTCTCAAGTGGGATTCGGTGCACGGCAGATTTGATGGCGAGGTCAGCTATGACGATCAGAACATTATCGTCCGAGGTCACAAAATCCGCGTCTTCAAGGAACGTGATCCAGCTAATCTTCCCTGGAAGGATATGGGTGTGGATGTTGTTCTGGAATCGACAGGGTTTTTCACCAGTCGCGACAAAGCCGAACTACACATCAGCAAGGGAGGCGCGAAAAAAGTTCTAATCAGCGCCCCTGCTAAAAAACCGGACGCTACAATTTGCCTCGGGATTAATGACAGCACTTACGATCGGACCAAACACAACATTGTTTCTAACGCGAGCTGCACTACCAACTGCCTGGCCCCGTTGGTGAAAGTGTTGAACGACAAGTTCGGAGTCGAGCTTGGATTCATGAGTACGATTCATTCGTATACTAACGACCAGCGGATCCTGGATCTGCCGCATGAAGATTTACGGCGGGCGCGTGCCGCGGCGGTAAATATTATTCCATCGAGCACCGGGGCGGCAAAGGCCATCGGAGAAGTGATTCCGGAACTCAACGGAAAATTAAACGGCGGGGCCTTCCGAGTGCCGACGCCCGATGGATCGGTTACCGATTTCGTGGCGTTGTTGAAAAACAAAACACATACGGAAGAGGTAAACGCCGCTTTTAAAGCCGCTGCCTCGGACAAAGGCTACAAAGGGGTTCTCGAATATTCGGACGAACCGCTTGTCTCGCAGGACATCCTCGGCAATCCGCACTCCTGCATTTTTGACAGCAAACTCACGCTCGTTCTCGGCGACAAATTCGTGAAGGTGGTCGGCTGGTACGACAACGAGTGGGGCTATAGCAATCGTTGCGTGGAATTGCTCGAGTTGCTGGCGAAATAGCTGTTCACCGAGCACATGTCGAAGCTTTCTCTTCGAGACTTGGATGTCCGTGGTAAACGCGTCCTCCTACGCGTTGATTTCAACGTCCCGGTCGAAGAACGCGACGGCAAAATTGCGATTACTGACGACACGCGAATTCGTGAGTCACTACCGACGATCAATTGGCTCCGGGAGCACGGTGCCAAAACTATTTTGATCTCGCATTTCGGCCGGCCAAAAGGAAAGCGGGTGGAAAAGTATTCCCTGCGGCCGATCGGCGACCACTTACATACGCTGCTCAATCACCCGGTCATCTTCAGTCAGGAGGCAATCGGCGATATGCCGAGACGGATCATCACCCACATACAGGAGGGCGATGTCGCCTTACTCGAAAACGTTCGATTTTATCCCGAAGAGGAAGCGAACGATCCGAAATTCGCCGCGGCCTTGGCTGAGCTTGGTGATTATTATGTCAATGACGCTTTCGGAGCGGCTCATCGAGCCCACGCCAGCACCGTCGGGATCACGCGGTTCATTGCCAAATCGGCGATGGGCCTTCTGATGGAGAAGGAGTTGAAGTATCTGCACGAAGAGCTCGACCAACCGGCCAAGCCATTTCTGGTCATCCTGGGCGGGGCCAAGGTGTCGGATAAGATTGGCGTCCTGAAGAAATTAATGGAGAAGGCCGATGTCATTCTGATCGGTGGCGCAATGGCAAATACGTTCTTCAAAGCGCTTGGAATCCCGATTGGAGCAAGCCGGGTCGAACTCGACAAAATCGACCTCGCGAACCAATTGATGGAACTGGCGAAGAAACGCGATGTGAAGTTGGTGCTGCCGGCCGACGCCATTATTGCCCGCGAAATTCGCGCCGGAGCCGAGACGCGGGAGACCGGCAGGTTGTCGCCAGAAAATGGAATTCCCGACGGTTGGCAGAACCTGGACGCAGGGCCGGAAACGATTGCGCAGTTCACCGCCGAAATTGCAATGGCGAAAACGATCTTGTGGAATGGACCGCTCGGTGTTTTTGAAATTCCCGATTTCGCCCACGGGACGTTTGCCATTGCGCAGGCGCTAGCGCGATCGAACGCGACGACGATTATCGGGGGTGGCGATTCGGTAACGGCGGTGAAACAAGCCGGTGTGGCGGACAAAATGACCTTTATTTCGACCGGAGGCGGAGCTTCCCTTGAATTACTAGAAGGCAAAGAGCTGCCTGGAGTGGCGGCGCTGAGCGAGAAATAACATGACCGTTCGTAAAAAGATCGTCGCGGCGAATTGGAAAATGAACATGCTTCAGGCAGAAGCGGCAGACTTCGTCAAAGACTTGCTCCTGGAAATCGGCGATATCTCTGCCGTGGAGGTCGTGATCGCCCCTCCCTTTACCGCGATTGCAAAAGTGAACGAATCGCTGGGAAAAGCCCAAAACATCAAAATCGGTGCGCAAAACATGTACTGGGAGCGGAGCGGCGCCTTCACTGGCGAAATCAGCGCGGCAATGTTGCGCGATCTTTTCGTCCGCTACGTCATCGTGGGACATAGCGAGCGGCGCGCTTTATTCGGCGAAACGGACGAGATCGTAAATCGCAAGGCGCGCGCGGCACACGAAGCAAGCTTGCGCCCAATCGTTTGCGTGGGTGAGACGCTGGACCAGCGGGAAAAGGGCAGTGTGGAGAAGATATTATCGCTGCAATTGCGCGCCAGCCTGGCTGATCTGAGCTCCAAGGAATTGCGCGAAACTGTAATCGCTTACGAACCCGTCTGGGCTATCGGCACCGGACGCAACGCCACACCGGAGCAAGCGCAGGAAGCGCATGCGTTCATTCGCCATATTCTCGGAGAACTGGCTGATCAAGGAACCGCTGAGCATATTCGGATTCAATACGGCGGAAGCGTAAAAGTGGACAACGCGCGCGCCCTAATGTCGAAACCGGACATCGATGGAGCGTTGGTGGGCGGAGCGAGTTTGGATCCTCGCAGCTTCGCCGGAATTGTGCTGGCAGCCAGTGACGATCAGGGAATTACCGCGTTACCGGCCTGATCGCGCCGCGACCGTTATCGCGAGCGCATGCGAGGGACGTCTATAGTCGGTGCACCGATACGGCATACGTAAGGTCGCGCCGTCTCTGCGACTCAGGATGACCGACCTATTTGTTAATCTCAAGGTAAGTTCGGGCCGTGACCCGCCCCGATGATGGCTCGATTGCTTCCACGCGCATTTGTTTCAAATACCACCGGTCCTCAATTTTTTGTGCCGACACGACCTCGAATCGCTTCACCAATTTTCCAGTCGCATCGTAGCCCTCCATTCGCATGAGCGCACCGTTGTCCTTATCGACCCATAACGTCATGGTCGCGTACTGTGATTCATGCGCAGGCGCATCCAGTTGCAGTTTCCAGCAATTGCGAGTGCGGATGAAATCCGCTCCCAGCACGCGCGCCTTCGGCCAGTAAAGAAACTTCAGCGCCAGGTCCTCATAGCTAATTGCGGTCGCGCGAACCGGTTCATCCAGTTTAGAGCCGGAAACTCTTTCCGATCCGGTGCGAGTGATCTCCTCCAGCCGCGAATCGCTGGCTCCAAGTTTCAGCTGCAATGTTTCATCCGGCTCAGCAAAAATGTAGCGCACAATCGGACCGGTCTGGACGAGGTGGAATGGAACAATCCTGGCGTCTTGCCGCAGCTGGCCCCGCAGATCGATTTGCTGCTGCGATTGTCGCAGCCTGACGTTGGCAAGTAGTTCCTGCGCATCTGGAAATTTTTGCGCAAAGGCGACATTGCCGACCATGGCTATTCCAATTCCAAGCAAAAGCCATTGTCTCGCCCCCGGCACGCTTCTATTCTGCGTCGCTCCTGCTGAGCGGCGATGGACGAAACGATTTTTCATTTAGTTAATGAGCGATGGACGCACCCTGCCCTCGACTTCTTCATGCCGCTTGTCAGCTATGCTCGGATTTGGACCCCGTTTTTTGTCGTTATCGGCATCGCACTGGTTATTTTCGGCGGATTTCGGGGACGCGCATTCGTCATTTGCACCTTACTTGCGCTAGGCCTTTCGAATCTTTTGGTTGATCCGCTGAAAAACGCCTTCGGACGTCCGCGTCCAAGACAATTGCAAACTGTGCGCATGGTAGAACTTCAGCACACTAGTCCGGAAATTCTGACCGTGTTTAAAAAGTCCCGTGTTCGTTTCTCGACTGAGGAGGAACGTTCGCTGACAGGCCAATCTTTCCCATCTGGCCACGTCAACAACAACACCGTAATCGCACTCTGTTGCACTATTTTCTACCGGCGTTGGGGCAAAATCTACTGGATTATCACGGCTGCTGTCGCTTACTCCCGCATTTACCTTGCCGCGCATTGGCCCAGTGACGTGTTCGCCACCTTTTTTCTGGCAGCGGGCGAGACGCTAATTGTCCTGGCGCTGTGCGAGCTCCTCTGGGAAAAGATCATTCCGTTGAGGTGGCCGGAACTGGTCGCGCGTTATCCGCGGTTACTGCCAATCTTGCCGTCGTGAAAATCGAGCGTGCGGTCTGGCTTTTCGTCATTGCCATTACGGCGCTACGCCTGACTCTTCTTGCCACATCCGATCTCGAGTTTGATGAAGCGCATTATTGGATGTGGTCGGAGCGACTCGCGCCTGCATATTTCAGTAAAGGTCCCGGCGTAGCCTTTGCCATCCGCGCCAGCACCGGGGTCTTTGGTGCAAACGAATTCGGTGTCCGTTTTTTCAGCCCGCTCCTTGGGGCTGGGACAAGCCTCTTGTTGTTTTATTTTGCGCGGAGGCTGTTCGGTTCTCGCCCAGGTCTTTGGGCCGTAATCGGATTGAATGTCATCCCTATTTTTAACGTCGGCACGTTCCTGATGACAATCGATCCACTCTCGGTCTTTTTCTGGGTGGCGGCGATGTTTTCTTTCTGGCGAGTGGTCGAGCTGAGTCCAAAATTCTCCTGGCACTGGTTGCTAACAGGCGCGCTAATCGGGCTGGGATTTTTGTGCAAGTACACCAATGCATTGGAGCTAATTTCGGTGATCGCCGTTCTCGCTCTCAATCCCAAATTGCGGCGCGAATTTCGCCAGCCAGGGTTTTATCTTATGCTGGCCATTTTCATCGCGTTTTGCGTTCCACCCTTTCGTTGGAACGCGCAGCACGCCTGGATCACGCTCGCCCATTTGAAGGCCCGCGGCGGAGTCGAACAATCCTTTGGTCTCCATATGGGAGAATTTCTCACGTTCTTAGGCCAGCATTTTCTCGCTTACTCACCGCTGCTCTTTCTCGCTATTGCCTGGGCTGTAATCGCCTTATGGCGCCGTTCGCGGCAGCAACCTCGGCGATTGTTCCTCATGTGGTTTGGCCTCCCCGTCTTCGCCTTTTATGCAATTTTGTCGATCAACAAAGCAGCGGCGCCAAACTGGGACGCGCTCGCTTTCCCGAGTCTTGGTCTACTGGCAATCGCCTTCTGGCGGGATCGACTCGAAACGAATCGGAACTGGCGATTCGCCGCGGCTTGCGCGCTTGGTATCGCGCTACTCATGTCGGTGCCGGCACTTGATTCCGACGTTTTGCGAACCTGCGGCGCCACTATCCAACGGGACCCAGCAGACAGGATGCGCGGCTGGAAAAGCGCCACCCTGGCTTTGGAAAATGTGCGACATGATCTGGAATCCCAGAACAACGAAAAATTGTTCTTAATTGCCGATGAACGAGATCGCGCCTCGGAGATTTCGTTCTATCTCGCCGAAAAACGCGTCGAAGGCCCGGATCATCCACCGTGCTATCTGGTTGAATCCCAGGATATGGCCAACCAGTTTTCATTCTGGCCCCGCTACGATGAATTTGTCGAACGGAAGGCGGGAGCGCCAAACCCAGAGGAACAAACGTACACGGAGGAGGGAGGCGTTAACCTGTTTACCGGACGCAGTGCTCTCTACATCCAGGACGCAAATCGAAAGAATCCTCCGCACAATATTCGCGCCGCGTTCGCCTCAGCCGACCGGGTCGCCGAAATCGAAGTGCGAAGGTTCGGCAAAATCATTCGCGCATGGGACGTTTACCTGTGCCGGAATTACCGCACCTTGCCGCTGTGAATCGCATCTCGGTTGTCGTTCCGCTTTATAACGAAGAGGAAAGCGTGCCCGTTTTGCAGCGCGAACTGGCTAAGGCGCTCGAAGGTATCGATTACGAGATTATTTTTGTCGATGACGGCTCGCAGGATCAAACCGCTGCCCAGATTACCACCAGCCCACGAGTCCGGGTCTTACGTTTTGCACAGAATGCCGGCCAAAGCGCGGCCGTCTGGGCTGGTCTCAACCTAGCGACGGGCGACGTCCTGGTCCTGATCGACGGCGATTTGCAGAACGATCCGGCCGATATCCCGCGCTTGCTGGCGGAGGTTTCGCGGGGGGCGGATCTGGTATGCGGCTATCGTGTCCAACGCAAAGACACATTTGTGAAACGGGTCAGCAGCCGGATTGCCAATTTCGTTCGCAGTCGTTTCACTCGCGATGGGGTGCGCGATACCGGCTGCACGTTGAAGGCAATGCGGCGCCAATGCGTTAGCGCGCTCCTGCCTTTCAAAGGGATGCACCGTTTCATTCCCGCACTGGTCAAGGGCGCAGGGTACCAGCTGGTTGAAATTCCGGTCAACCATCGGCCCCGCCGTTTCGGCCAGAGCAAGTACGGATTGGGAAACCGCGCCGTGCGGGCGACCGTGGACATGTTCGGTGTACGCTGGCTGCTCTCGCGGCAACTAAATTACCGAATTCGCGATGGAGAGGGTCCAGTCCGAAACGGCTTGTCAACTAATTAGGGGCCGCTTAGCTTCCGCTCCCACCGGGGTTCTGCATGTCGTTAGCCGACCTTATTTCCGCCGATCAAATCATCCCCGAGATGAAGGCGACCGAGCGTTGGGACGCCATCGTCGAGCTGATGGATTTGCTCGTCACACGGGGCAAGATCCGGCCGCAAGATCGTGACTCCATACTCGTCTCCCTAAAGCAGCGCGAGGAGACAATGAGCACCGGCATCGGTTTCGGTATCGCCATTCCGCACTGCTCGGCTGATTGCCTGGAGAACGTCGTGGCCGCATTCGGTCGCTCCAGCGAAGGGATTGAGTTTGATGCCCTCGATAACGCTCCCGTCAAATTCGTCGTTCTTTTCGTCGTGCCGAAAAATCAATTTCAAACCCATCTCCGCACGCTCGCGTCCATCGCGAAATTCTTAAACGACCGCAGTGTGCGCGATCAACTGGCCAACGCGAAAACGGCCGAAGAGATTCTCGCGATTTTCCGCGCGCGCGCGCAATCCTAGCGGAAGTTCATTCCGCGATGGAAACCCTGCAGTCGCAACTTACGCGCGCGCTTTCGGCCGCGCTTCGGGCCGCTGGTCTGCCGGCGGAAGCCGAAGTTTCTACCGCGACCGACCGCCGTTTTGGGGATTATCAATCGAACGCGGCTCTCGTCCTTGCCAAAGAGCGCGGGGAAAGTCCGCGAACAGTGGCGGATCGCATCGTCAAGCAGCTTGATGTGTCGCAAATTTCGGAACCGCCAACAATCGCGGGCGCAGGATTCATCAACTTCATCATTAAAAAGGAAGCAGTAGAAAAAAAGATCCTCGAACTGCTGAAGGACGAACGTCTCGGTGTAGCCAAAACCTCGCAGCCCAAACGGATCGTTATCGATTTTGGGTCCCCTAACGTGGCCAAACCAATGCATATCGGTCATATCCGCAGCACCGTTCTCGGAGATGCCCTGGCACGTATCGCCAACTTTCTCGGGCACGAAGTGATCCGGGACAATCACATTGGCGACTGGGGGACACAATTTGGGATGGTCATCTGGGGTTGGAAAAACCTGCTGAATCGCAACGCACTCGCGCGCGATCCGACCGCGGAACTGGTCCGCATTTACAAAGAGACGAACGAGCGTGCGAGAAAAGATGAAATTGTCCGCGACGCCGCTCGCGGAGAACTGGTGAAACTACAGGCCGGCGACCCGGAAAATGTTTCGATCTGGAAAGAAACGGTCGAGCTCTCCAGGCATGAGTTCGATCGCGCTTATGAACTACTCGATATCCATTATGATTTTCAGCACGGCGAAAGTTTTTATAACGATCGTTTGCCAGCCGTCGTCGAGCGATTGCTCAAGGCGGGGCTGGCCGAGCTGAGCGAGGGCGCTGTTTGCATTTTTTTTCGTGACATTCCTGAGCTGGCGGAGAAACCGGCAATAATTCGGAAAAGCGATGGCGGATTTAATTATACCACGACCGACATCGCCACCGTCGATTACCGGATCAATGATTTGCGAGCAAACACCATTTGGATCGTGACGGGCGCGCCGCAGCAATTGCATTTCAGGGAAATTTTCGAGATCGCAAAGCGGGAAGGATACGTTGCCGATTTCCGCCACATCACCAATGGCAACATTCTCGGCGAAGACCGCAAACTGATGAAAACCAGGTCGGGTGAAAATGTGCCTCTGCTGAGTGTCTTGGACGAGGCGATCGACCGTGCCCGTAAAGTGATCGAGCAAAAAAATCCTGACTTGAAAGATCCGGAAAAAACCGACATCGCCAAAACCATCGGTATTGGCGCGGTCAAGTACGCCGATCTTTCGCAGTACCGAATGACGGATTACATTTTTTCCTTCGACCGTATGCTTTCGCTGCAAGGGAACACAGCTCCCTATTTGCAGAACGCCTATGTGCGCATTCGTTCGATCATGCGCCGAGTCAGTGACAAATTTTCGCCGCCGCCGGCCGTAAGCTTGAATGATGCGGCCGAAATCCAGCTTGCCAAAAAGGTATGTCAGTTCGCCGAAGTCGTCCCGCAGGTGTTAAACGATTTTCGACCAAACATTCTCACCAACTATTTGTTCGAGCTGGCAAACAGCTTTCACAGCTTTTACGAGGCCTGCCCGGTGTTGAAGGCGGAAGAGCCAAGTCGCTCCTCACGATTGGCATTGTCCGACCTTGCTGGCCGGGTCTTGAAAACCGGTCTTAATCTGCTTGGTATCGCTGTGCCGGAGAAAATGTAGCGCCTTCAGCCAGGACTGGCGGGAGAGGTGCCGAGGAATCCCGTTGCTTTACGGCGAAGGATGCGGCACGGGATGTGTCGGTTTTGTTTGCTATGACAGGAATATCTCCGCGCATTCCAACGGCCACTTACCGGTTGCAATTCAACCGGCAATTTACCTTTAAGGACGCGCGCGCGATCGTCCCTTATTTGCATGAGCTCGGTATTACCGATGCCTATGCGTCGCCTTACTTTCAGGCCCGCGCCGACAGTTTGCACGGCTACGACATCACAGATCACAACAAACTCAATGCGGCCATCGGTTCCCGGGAAGAGTACGACGCCTGGGTGGAGGAACTCCACGCTCACGGCATGGGACAGATCGTGGATTTCGTGCCCAATCACATGGGCATCGGTGAGCCACAAAACGTCTGGTGGCAGGACGTATTGGAAAATGGACCAAGTTCGCTTTACGCGCCGTATTTCGATATCGACTGGCGGCCGCTCAAAACCGACCTGCACGATAAGGTATTACTGCCGATTCTGGGCGACCAATACGGACGCGTCCTCGAACGCGGCGAACTGCAGGTCCGATTTGACGGCGGCTCATTTTCCCTCACTTACTTTGAGCACGTTTTCCCGATCGCGCCGGGAACCTACCGCCACATTCTCGAGCTCGCGCTCGAAAATCTGGCCGAGTTTAAGGAGGAAGATTTCTACGCGGAATTTCAAAGCATTCTGACCGCCCTCGAATACCTCCCCCGGCGCACGGAAACCGATCCGGAGCGAATCAAGGAGCGGGCCAGAGAAAAGGAAATCATTAAGAAACGACTCGAGCGGCGCTGCGCCGAGGCGCCGCAAGTACAGCGCGCGATCGAGAAAGCGGTTGAAACGATTAATGGGCATGTCGGCAACGCTCGCAGTTTTGATCGGCTCAATGATTTATTGAATGCCCAGTCCTATCGGTTGGCCTTCTGGCGAGTGGCTGCGGAGGAAATCAATTATCGACGCTTTTTCGACGTCAATGACCTGGCCGCAATCCGAATGGAACTGCCGGAAGTTTTCGACGCCACGCATAAACTGCTTTTTGAACTCGTCGGCAGTGGGGCCGTCACCGGTCTGCGCATCGATCATCCGGACGGCCTTTATCTACCGCGCCAATATTTCGATAAACTCCAAGCCCGATGCGCTAAAGCCCGGCAAATTCAGCTCCCCAAAGATGGTCGTGCCATCTACCTGATCGTTGAAAAAATTCTCAGCGGCGACGAGCAATTGCCGAAGGATTGGCCGGTCCACGGTACCACCGGCTATGATTTCACCAATCAAGTTGCGGCTGTCCTCGTTGATCATGCAGCCGAAGCCGCCATCACGAAAATCTTCAAGCGCTTCATCGGGCACTCCATGCATTTCGGCCATCTTGTCTATGCGAAGAAGCGTCTGGTCATGCGCATCTCACTCGCTAACGAAGTCAACGTGCTGGGCGCGATGGTCGATCGGCTATCCGAGCAGAACCGGTGGTTCCGCGATTACACCCTGGAAGCACTGGCCCGCGCTGTCCGGGAAACGATCGCGTGCTTTCCCGTTTACCGAACGTATCTCGAGCCAGGTCGTCCCGTCAGTCAGGAGGACCGCAATATTATCGAGCGGGCCGTGGCGACCGCGAAGCGGCGTAATCCTGCCATCGAAGAAACGGTGTTTAATTTCCTGCGGGATCTGCTGCTCTTTCGATTCCCGGAAAATCTCGATGAGCAACAACGGGCAGAGCATGCGCAATTCGTCCTGAAATTCCAGCAGTTCACGGGTCCAATAATGGCCAAGGGACTCGAAGATACGGTGTTTTATATTTATAATCGGCTGGCCGGATTGAACGAAGTCGGTGGCGAACCGCAGCAGTTCGGGATTGGCATCGAAGCGTTCCACCAACGCAACCGGCAGAGACAGCGGGATTGGCCGGCATCGCTGCTCACAACTTCCACCCACGATACGAAGCGAAGCGAAGACGTGCGCGCGCGCATGCTCGCGATCTCCGAAATTCCACAACTCTGGGCCCGCTCCCTTCAAAAATGGCGCAGCGTCAACCGTCGATTCAAAAGAAAAATCGAGGAAAGGGAAGCGCCCGATGGAAATGAAGAATACCTGCTTTACCAGACGTTGCTCGGGGCGTGGCCGGTTGATGCCGACGGTGTTGCTCTGTCGGCACCCGGGACAGAATTCGTCTCGCGCATTCAGCAGTACATGGCCAAAGCACTCAAAGAAGCAAAGCTGAACACCAGCTGGATCCAGGCAAATGGCGAATGGGATCACGCAATGGCGGATTTTGTTGCCCAGATTCTGGAACCGGGCTCGCGTAACAAATTCATTCCCGCTTTTCTGCCGGTCGCCGAGGAAATCGCGCGGTTGGGTGCGATTAACTCGCTTGCGCAAACCGTTATCAAACTGACGGCACCCGGCATTCCGGATATTTATCAGGGCGCGGAGATTTGGGATGACAGTTTGGTTGATCCCGATAACCGTCGACCAATCGATTACGGTCGCCGGCGCGAGATGCTTGGCCAGATTCAAAATGTGTCGGCAGGCGAGCTGCTGCGCTGCTGGCCTGACGGAAGAATCAAGCTGTGGCTAACGCAGCGATTGCTTCACCTGCGGCGTGACAATGCAGAATTGTTTCGCGAGGGAGAATACGAAGCGTTTAACAGCGTGGGAACATTTGCCGATTGCGTCGTAGGGTTTGCTCGAATCCGTGGAGGGAAGGCTGTTATTGTGCTGACACCCCGGCTTTCATCGCGTCTTGGTTTTCCTCCGGTCGGTGATCGCTGGAAGGACACCGCCGTTGAAATCCCGCAATCGCTGCGCTCCCGCGTTTTGCGTGATGTCTTCGGCGACCGCGAACTCACGCTTGAAAATTCGCACGTCAGAGTGGCGGATATGATGGCGAAATTTCCTTTCGCTGTTCTGACGTCGTCATCCTGAGCGGAGCGAAGGACCGCACCTTATCTTATCTAGACTCCGCCAGACGCCTTCACCGTCTGCGCCGCTCCAAATTACATGCCATAGATCCGGACAGGCGGGGAGCCAATGGCACAACAGACTGACCTTTGATTTCGCGCTTGGTCATCCCGAGCGAAGCGAGGCCTCACATATGGTCAACCGGCCACCGAAATTCGTGTGAGTGCATTCGAAAGATTTCTCGCCATCTGTGCCTCTCGGGATGCCAATCGCAAAATCAATGACTGGCTCCGTCGCCGCGAAATTCGTTCGCCGACGCCCCGACCCATTCGGCAAATCGTCCCAGGTTCACAAGCAAATCGCGACCAAAACTCACGAAAGTGATCTGTGGTGACGCGATGATCAGCATCACCGTCAAGAGCGTGAGGTTCATCAGATAAATCACAACCAGGGAAAAAAAAGTTCCGTGATCTATCAGGTCGCTCTGATTTTTCGGAACCATCCAGCAGGTAAACGTAAAATGGAATGCCCACGTTATTCCGATGATGGCGTACAGAAGTCGTCCATATGGCTGCACATTTATCAGCAATGACAAGACGCCGTAGCTCGCGATCACAAGGATGCTGTAAAGCGGAAAAAAATACGGTGCCAAGGCGATCCAGAAGTTCGTTCGATCGGTAATGATGTGTCCGCCATCGCGGCCGACCCGAAATTTGCTTACACGGCCGCCCATCAGCCAGACCCACAGTGCGTGTGTGAGCTCATGGCCAAAAACGTAAAGAATCAGCGGGCGCGGCAGGCCGAAAAATGCAATCAGCCAAAGCACCACCCCGAGAGCGAAAAACCAAAATTCTTCGGCCGCCCACAGACGTTGCGCCACGGTAGCGCGCGCGAAAGCGGTAAAGAATGTTTGGCTAAGAACTCCACAGATCGGGAGCAGGAAAATGGCAATGACGAACTTCACCCATTTCGTCGGGACAGTAAGATGTTGCGAGAGTCGACCAGGGCGGCTTCTGGAAAGAAGAAGCGGCACCACCCTGCGACGCTGCGGTGATTTTCGCCGGTGCCGGCCGGCTGTTTTTCGGTTCGTTGCTGCCACAATGAAGTCCCGCGCAGATTACGCATATTCCGGGCACGCATGAAAGAGCAGCGATTATGGCCCCCGTCGCTGCCCAGGTGCCGCCTTCGTCCAGGCAAGCGAAGGCTGAATTATGCTCGGCCCATGTAGGCGCCGGTACGGGTGTCGATTTTGATTGTCTCGCCTTCTTTGATGAAGAGCGGGACATTGATCGTTTTGCCTGTTTCCAATTTGGCAGGTTTGGTGACGTTGCTGGCCGTATCTCCGCGCACACCTTCAGCCGATTCAACAACTTTCAAACTGACCGAGGATGGCAATTCAACCTGGACTGCCTTGCCCTCGGCATAGAGGACTTGGACCGGCAGATTCTCGACCAGAAAATCCTTCGCATCCCCAAGCAAGTTCTCGTGCAGCGTAACCGTATCGTAGGTCTCCGGATCCATGAAATGGTAACCGTTGTTATCTTTGTAACTGAATTCGAGCGTTGTGCGATTGATGTCGACTAACTCCACTTTGTCAGTGGAACCGAAGCGGACGTCCGCGCTTTTGCCGGTGTTGATATAGCGGATGATGGCCTGCACGAACGCGCGCAGGTTTCCCGGCGTCCGATGCTGCACATCCAGAACAATGGCGGTGTTGCCATTGTATTTGATTGCCATCCCTTTTCGTAAATCGTTCGCCGCGGCCATAAAGAAAGTTGTGAAGTGCTATTCCAATATTGAGAGCGCAGACCGTTGCACGCGCCTACAGCAACTTCAAGCGCGTCAGATCTTGTGAATCGACGATGCCGACCGGCACATTTTCATCGTCAACCACAACCAGATCGTCGATGCGATGGCGTTCCAGCAAATTCAAAACTTCCACCGCCAATCTATCGCGATGAATGGTCACTGGATTTAGGGTCATCAGATCGGCGACCAGGCGTTCGCCGATTTTCGGATCGGACTGAAAATGCCGGGCAAAATCGCCATGGGTGAAAATGCCCAGGAGCCGGCCATCGGCATCGGCGACAACGGCCGCCCCGGCGCGCACGTCCGTCATCGCCTTCAGAACGGAGCGAATGGGAGTATCGGAAGCGACCAGAGCGAGCGCCGGACGCGGACGCATCACTTGATGGACCCGCATAAGCAGACTCCGACCGATCATGCCGGCCGGATGAAATTTCGCGAAATCTTCTTTTTGGAACCCTCGCGCTTCGAGCAAGACCATCGCGAGTGCATCTCCCAACGCCAGCATCACCGTCGTACTCGAAGTAGGAGCGAGGTTCAACGGACACGCTTCCTGTTCAATATTGACGTCCAGAAAGACATGCGCGTTTTGAGCGAGCGTGGAATTCGCGTCACCGCAAATCGCGATGATTTTTACCTGAAAGCGGGCAATCGCCGGGACAATTCGTAGCAATTCTTCCGTCTCGCCGCTCGCGCTGAGGGCGAGCACGGCGTCTCCGTCTGCCACCATTCCGAGATCCCCATGCAGCGCGTTCAATGAATCGAGGACAACGGCCGGAGAACCGGTGCTGGTAAGAGTGGCGGCAATTTTATTCCCTATGTGTCCCGATTTTCCGACACCCAGGACCACGATCTTGCCACGGGCGTCCAGCGCCTGCTTTAACAACTCGATTGCGGCGCTGAAGTTTGCACCCAGCCGTTGCCGCAGCCGCTGGAGCTCAAAAATTTCGATATCAAGCACACGTCCGGCCTTTTCAAGATAGTCCATCGGGTGGATAATTGTGTGCCGGAGGAAGAACCCGGGCAAGACGTTCCGGAATTCCGGTTAGGGAAGGATCGTTATGAAAATCTTAATTGCAGCCGCCGCTATCACGCTAATGGCAGGCGCAGCCTTTGGTCAGACCTACATCGCTCCGGCGCGTCCCAGCAACGCACCTCGTCCGGAGCAGCGCAAGGGTCCGCCGCCCATCACGAGCCGTGATGTTGGCGGAGTGATTCCGCGCGCCGTGCGAGGGGGCAACCCGCTTCAAATGTTGAATCCGCGTGCGCCGGCCCGCTATGGCACAGCCGAAGAACATGTCCTGTTGAAACCCGACGGGTCTGGGAAATGGAACGGCATTAAGCTGTTCGCGATTTATTTTTGAGCCTGGAAGATCGAACTTCGAACCCCGAAGTTCCTGTCGTCGCGCAATATTGCGCGACGTTTTTGAAGCCGGAGATGCACCACATCTACCGGCAAATCACCTCACTCCGGCGCGTTCAACCAGTTGTCATCGCGCAGAAGCGCGAGAACGCTGCCCGCTTTCCTTTGGAACCAGTTCGGATTGTAACAAAGCCGGCATCGCAATTTTTGCGACGAATCTGGTTTAAACAGATCGCCGATCGGCCGTGGAAAATATCTCGGGGCGAACTGCGCGGGTTGATGGGCGCGCTGGACGAAATCAACGCCGAACTGCTGCACATCTATTTCGGCCATATCGCAGTGCGATTGTTACCGCTGATCGAACAGTGGAGAAAGCCTTCGCTGGTATCGTTCCACGGCGCGGACGTGCTCGTGGACATGAACGAACCGGCTCATCGCCGAGCGACGGAGGAAATGCTGGCGCGCGTCAAAAGAGTGCTCGTTCGCTCTGAGTCCCTGCGCAAAGCAGTGGTCGAACTCGGCTGCGCGCCAGAAAAGATCGAGATTCAGCGGACTGGCGTTCCGCTGAAAGATTTTGCCTTTCGAGAACGAAATATGCCGGCCAACGGCGCCTGGCGTCTGTTACAAGCCTGTCGTTTGATTGAAAAAAAGGGGCTCGCGACCTCTCTCCGCAGCTTCGCCACTTTTCATCAGGTTTTTCCTCGGTCAGCTCTTACCATTGCGGGAGAAGGTCCTCAGCTGGAGGAATTGCAGGTGCTTGCGCGCGAACTCGGGATTGCATCGGCCGTTTCCTTCCCCGGCTTCGTTTCGCAACACGAACTGCGCAATCTTTTTTACTCCTCGCAAATGTTTCTGCATCCCAGTCAAACCGCTCGCGATGGAAACCAGGAAGGAGTGCCCAACTCCATGTTGGAAGCAATGGCAACTGGACTGCCTGTTTTCGCGACACGGCATGGCGGAATTTCGGAGGCGGTCGACGACGGCGCGAGCGGAATCCTCGTAGCGGAAGGTGATGACGAGGCCCTGGCAGATGCCATGATTTCTGCCGCTAAAAATCCGGAGAAACTAACGAAACTGGGACGGATCGCTGCCGAACAGGTGGCAGGAAATTTTGCTCAATCCGCAAATACGCGCCGACTGGAAGAAATTTATCTGCGCGAAATTGCACAATAAATTCTTACGGGAGTCGATCAGACTCTCGCAGATGCGATTGATGTGCGCTTTAAACTAGCTGGGCGAAAAAACGCGCGAGATTTTCACGACCAGTCCGAAATGATAATTTTTCCTGCGCCGTTTTCGTCGCGCGCTCGCTGAGGGCGCGACGCTCCTCGTCATTCCTGAGTATTTTAAGCGCGATCTCAATCAGTTCCGCCTGGCCGCGTTTGTCGCCGCATGTCTCAGGAAACACGATGCGCTCAATCGCCCCATCTCCTCCGACGCACACCCCACGGACGAGAACGGTGTCCCCCGCGACCTGGCCCGGAACCTGGCTGCGATCGAGCTGAAAAACAATTTTGTGCCGGGCGAGTTCCCTCAGATATGCGCCGTATCCGGCCCGCTTCTCGTGCACGGAGATGCTGGGAAAATCGATCTCGGCAATCAATCGCTGACCCTTGCGCCCCTCAAAATTGTAAACCGTGACCGGTTCGTTGGTCGCAACACTCAGTCTTTTCGCCGAAAGCAATGCCGCTAAATGATTGCGGGATGGCACATCAAACTCGCGCGTCCCCACAAAAATTCCGCGGTGCCCTTCCGTCGAAAAATTCCAGTTCTGTTCTTCAATCGGATATGGAGTCGCAACAAACGCGACACCTTCTTTCCGAAAAGCGCGAAACAGCTCCGCAGTTTCAGGAGTGCTGGCGACACAACCATCTGCTTCTGCGACAATTTTCGCAAAGCGTGCCAGTCGCGCCGCATTATTTAATTGTTGGGCAATTTGATGTCCGCCGCTTTCCTTAAAGGCGACAGCAGCGATCCGTCCTTTGCCCTTTAATTCTCGCAGCGCCTGTTCCGTCGCCCGAAAATCGCCGCGGAGCAAAACGAGCACCGGCCAACCGGTTGCAATTGCTCGGCGCACCTCGCGAAAAACACCGCCGTGCGTGCAGGCGGCATAAGCGTGAAAATTTACCGGAGCGTGCTGGTTGCCGGGTACGTCGGCGCCGTTAGGGAAATGCTGCTCGGGATCGCGACCGCCCGGATTCAAAACCGCCAGTCGAAAATTGTCCGCGTCAGCCGACGCCATTCTCACTCGTCTGGATCGACTGGTTGAGCGCGTCGAACCGGCGGCTCCGTCGGCTCGGCTGTCGGCCGCCGCACCGGAATCGCGCGTCGCACCGGCACCGGCGATTCCACCGGCGCGGGGCCCGGCACATTTCGTTGCTGTTCTATCCGCGTCGCCGTATTCGACTGGACCGCTTCAGCTTCATTTGGCTGCACTGGCTGCGCTCTCAAGATCGGTTTCGTCGGATCTGGCATTTGCTCAGAAACTGTTTTCGTCGTCGTCTCGGTCGTCTCAGGAGCTGGTGGGGGGGTCGGTGTTGCCGCCGGCTTTGGCTTTAGCGTCGAACGGACGGAATTGTACGGATCGCGGTCCGCCAGCAATACAGGCCCTTGTGGGGTCACTGGAGTCACGGCCGCGGTGTCGACCGCGAGCGCAGCCCGCGGGAACTCCGAAGGCGCCAAATCGTGCACGAGAAGACCACGTGTTTCTCCATGAACACTACACGGTTCAGTCGGCTTTTGCGCCACTGTTGCAAGCTCGGCGTAGGTAGTTTTTTCTTCGGTCTCGCCGCTGGCCGTCTTTACCTTTTCGACGCATTTATCGGTCGCAAGTTCGCCTGATTTTGAGCAGATGTTCACTCGCTGCAATCCTTTCGGCTGAGCAATTTCCTTTTCTGGGTAACGTTCCGATGCTGCGTTCATTACATCCACCCATACAGGCAACGCGATATCGTGACCAAACGCACCGCGGAAAATTTTCTGCGGCTTATCGAAACCCGCCCACACCGCGCACGTGATCGCACTGTCGTACCCTGCAAACAGGACATCGGTGAAGTCATACGCGGTTCCCGTTTTTCCTGCTGTTGCCTTCGCTCTGAGACCGAACTCTGCACGCGCTGCCTTGCCTGTTCCTTTTTCCAATGCGTCAACCAGGCATGAATGGACCTCATAGGCAGTCTCAGGCGCTATTACCTCCTCCTTGTTGCCTCCCCGCTGTGCGTGCCAGACGGTGCCGTCTTTTTCTTCGATCCGTTCCAGAATATGGGGGGTTGTCGGTCGC
This sequence comes from Chthoniobacterales bacterium, assembly GCA_036498205.1. Classification (GTDB taxonomy): domain Bacteria; phylum Verrucomicrobiota; class Verrucomicrobiia; order Chthoniobacterales; family UBA10450; genus AV69. The sequence goes on from DASXIC010000007.1 coordinate 38,720, forward strand.
CAACCGCCGTTCGGAAAAATCGTATAGGCTAGTGCGAGTTCTGCCAGCGTGATTTCGCTGCTGCCGAGAAATGTGGCCGGATATGGCCGAAGAGGAGATTTAATGCCGGCCGCGCGACAGACTTGCAGCACGGCATCTACTCCGGGGATCATGCCTGCACGAACCGCCGCGCCATTCTTCGATCTCGCCAGTGCTTCGCGAGCGGTAATTATTCCTTCGTAACGATTATCGGCAGCCTCGGGTCCCCATTCGCCGAGAATACCCGTTGTTCCGCCAATCATCACCGCGCGGTTATCGAGAGGGGAATCTTCCACCACCGTCCCGGGAAACATTCCCTTCTCAAAAGCAGCGGCAAAAACGAAGGGTGTCATGGCAGTACCAGCAGGCCGCCGGGCTTGGAGCGCCCGATCGTATTGGTTATGCTCGAAATCCCGGCCGCCAACCAGGGCCAGAATGCCTCCGCTAGCGTTATCCAGCGCGATCACCGCACCTTGTAAGTAATCCGGGACCGGCACCGCCGAGGGCGCGCGAGCCTTCCGAAAATTCGCCGCATATTCCGCGTAGGTCTGATGCTTAAACTCGGGGTGTCGCTCCACCTGATCGAGGCGGGCTCTCAACGAATCTTCCGCCGCCTTTTGCAAATCGGAATCGATGGTGGTGTAAATCTTAAATCCCTCATTCATCGCACGATCCCACCCAACCGCTTCGATTACCTTCTGCCGGATATAATCGACCGCGTAGGTCTGCCCCTGTGCGCTTTGCCGATTGCCAATGAGCAAATCTTCCGATTGTGCAGCGGCACAGCGCTGCGAATCGATGAACCCAAGATCGCGCATCCGCCCAAGGACAACATTGCGAACATCACGCGCCGCCGCGCGATCGCTCCAGGGTGAAAGCCGATTCGGACTTTTGAGCAGACCGGCCAAAGTTGCGCACTCGACCAGCGACATCTCGTGCGCCGGCTTGTTGAAATAACCCCGCGCTGCCGCTTCCGCCCCGTAAAGGCCGCCGCCGAAGTAAATCCGGTTAAGATACAGCTCCATGATTTTTTGTTTGCCCAGGCTCTCCTCGATCCGTTTAGACAAAAAAATCTCCAATAATTTTCTGCGAAAAGTTCTTTCCTTTAGGGCAAAACTGTTGCGAGCAAGCTGCTGTGTGATCGTGCTCGCTCCCTGCCGCACATGCCCGGCCGCGAAATTCTTCAGTGCAGCCCGGATGATCCCTTCAAGGTCGTAACCCCCATGCTGATAGAATTTGTTGTCTTCGATGGCCACGACTGCGTTGACCAAATCGCGCGGCAATTGCTCGTACGGAATCGTCTGTCGGTTTTCGACATAGATTTGGCCGAAGATCTTTCCGTTTCGATCCAGAATCACACTTGCCGATTCCATTTCTTCCAGCTTTGTCAGATCGTAGGTGGCAGCTTGCTTCTTCAAGTCTGAGGCCAGAAGAACGAAATAGATGGCAAAAGCACCCAGGCTGAGCAGGACCAGGATTGCTGGTAAATAGAAAGTGGGCCGCGCGTACCAGGGCCGCCGGTAGCGGTGCAGCGGCGTCGGCATCAAAAAAGAGACGGGCATGCAGCAACAGAAAAGACCAATCGACTTCGACCGGAATCTTAGGCGCAATTTGGCGGGAAATCCAAAGGCGAAACGTGATAACGGGAGATCCTGAGTTGATCGCGATCATGCGCGCGGAGATCTCCGCCCGCGGCCCAATGTCCTTCGCCCGCTTTATGCAGCTGGCGCTCTATGACCCATCGCACGGATATTACGCCTGTGGCCGCGCCGCAATTGGTCGCGGCGGTGACTTTTTTACCAACGTCAGCGTCGGGCCAATGTTTGGCCAACTGCTCGCCATTCAATTCGCTGAAATATGGAACAAGCAGGAAAAGCCGTCTGATTTTCTCATTGTCGAACAAGGCGCGCACGACGGCGCCTTCGCCGCGGATGCGATGGTTGCGCTAGAGCGTTTCTCACCCGCCTGCTACGGCGCAATTCGCTACGTTATTGCCGAACCATTCCCTGCCTGGCAGGTGCGGCAGCGAAAAACGCTCGCCCCTTTTCGCGACAAAATTCGATGGATTGAATCGATCCAGGAGCTTGAACCTTTCGTTGGAATTCATTTTTCGAATGAGTTGTTCGATGCCTTGCCAGTTCATCTCGTAGCCGCGCGGTTCGTCAAAGGTTCAATGATTTGGATGGAAAAACTGGTTACAAACGTGGGCGAACAATTTGCGTTCGTATTTGCGCCCGTTACCGACGCCGATTTACAAAGACGGCTCAATCTGCTCGGGCTTCCAGCGGCTGAAATTGAAACAGAAGTAAGTCTAGTCGCACTGAAACTCATGCGGGAAATCGCCGCGAAACTGTCCTGCGGCGTAATCCTCGCGATCGATTACGGATTTTCAAGGGCGGAATTTTATTCCCCTCACCGCCGCGAAGGCTCACTCCAAATTCGATCGCGACACCGAAAATTATCCCCCTTTCAAGGGATAGGACGCGCCGACATTTCCGCCCACGTGGACTGGACGAGTCTCTCGGAGGCAGCTTTTGAGGCGGGCGCCATTCCGTTAGGGTTTACCGATCAGCATCACTTTCTCACCGGAATTGTTTCGGGGGCTCCAGTGGCGCCCGAAGAGGCCGGTGCCTCGAACACACGTGCGCTACAAACTCTCCTGCATCCCGAGCTGCTGGGTCGAAGCTTTCAAGTGCTCGGGCTGGCGAAGAATTTTGCTGAGTCTCTCAGCGGGTTCCGTTTCGCAGGTAATGCGCGCATAAACCTTGGAACATAGCCAACGAAATCGGGCTCTAGTTCGTCAAGTTCCGGAACATAACGAAGACATCGACAAAACCTTCCGATGGGTGACGGAAAGCACCTGGGAGCGTTCCAATGATGACGAACCCCAAACTCTGCCACAGATGAATCGCCGGGCGATTTGTCGAGACGACGAAGTTAAATTGCATAGCGCGAAAGCCGAGCCGCCGCGCTTCTTGCAAAGAATGTTCGCCCATTTTTCGGCCGATACCTTTCCCCTGAACGCCCGGCCGGACCATGAACCCAGCATTCGCGACATGGGACCCGGGGCCGAGCTGATTCGGCCTGATGATATAGGTGCCCAGGATCGCGCCGTCGTTATCGGCAACATATGTTCTCGTTCCAACTCCGAACCAGTAGGCCAAAGCCGCCTCTTGAGACATTTCCGGATCAAACGCATAAGTGTCACCGGGCGCGACAACGCCCTGGAAAATTTGCCAAATCGCGTCCTCATCGGCCTTCGTCGCGAGACGTATATTCATTGCCCGCCATTGTAAGGCCGATCAACAAGGCGTCGTCAAACATGGGCGATAGAGTTACGCCCATTATCGACACCGACGAACGCACTTCGTATTTCTGTTTAAGAATTGAGTTGCTACGAAGTTTCGGTCCTGCCTCTTGATTTGCCGGGCCCGAGCGAGGCCGAGTGTTAAATCACCTAATCTGCCTCATTCGCCGATACCGCTGGATCAAAGAGTTGGTCGAACTGTCGTGTTTAAGCTCCGAATCGGACTTACTTTCCAGTTCTGGGATAATTCGTTGAGCGAGGACTTTGCCTAGTTCGACGCCCCATTGGTCGAACGAATCGATGTTCCAAATCGCACCCTGAGTAAAGACGGAGTGTTCATATAAGGCAACGAGCCGGCCAAGTGTTTCCGGGGTCAGGCGATCGGCCAGAATAGTGTTGGAGGGCCGGTTACCTTCGAATTCTCGATGTGGCACCAGCCAGTCTGGTGTCCCTTCTGCCTTTACCTCCTCGGCTGTTTTCCCGAAAGCGAGAGCTTCGGCTTGAGCAAAGACATTCGCGATCAAAATGTCGTGGTGGCGACCGAGCGGATTAAGAGTTTTCGCAAAGGCGATGAAATCGCATGGGATCAAGCGGGTCCCCTGGTGGATTAATTGGTAGAAGGAATGCTGCCCGTTGGTGCCCGGCTCGCCCCAATATATGGGACCAGTCTCGTAGCTAACTTTGGTCCCATCTAGCGTCACATGCTTGCCGTTGCTCTCCATGGTGAGTTGCTGGAGATACGCTGGAAAGCGTTTGAGATATTGCTCGTAAGGTAAAACAGCCACAGTCTGCGCATCGAAGAAATCGGTATACCACACCGTCAGCAGGCCCATCAGTACGGGCAGATTTTGTTCGAATGAGGTGGTGCGAAAATGCACATCCATCTCGTGGAACCCCCGGAGAAGCCCCTGGAAGTTCTCCGGCCCGATGGCAACTATGGTGGACAAACCTATGGCGGAATCCATCGAATAGCGTCCGCCAACCCAATCCCAAAAACCGAACATATTGGCGGGATCGATGCCAAATTCTTTTACCTTGTCGGCATTAGTTGAGACTGCGACGAAATGTCTGGCGATTGCTTTCGCATCGCCGCCCAATGCGTTGAGCAGCCAGGTGCGCGCGCTTTCTGCGTTCGTCATCGTCTCCAGGGTCGTAAACGTCTTGGATGAAATTATAAAAAGCGTTTCGGCCGGATCGAGGTCGCGAGTCGCTTCGACAAAATCCGTACTATCGACATTGGAAACGAACCGGAAGACCATCGACCGATCGCTGTAATACTTCAGTGCTTCGTAGGCCATGACCGGGCCAAGATCGGAGCCTCCGATGCCTATGTTGATAACATTGCGGATCGGTTTTCCGGTGTGTCCTTTCCACTCCCGGTTGCGCAAACGGACGGCGAAAGCCGACATTTTATCGAGCACCTCATGGACTTGCGGCACCACATCTTGCCCATCCACCACAATCGATGTTCCGCGCGGCGAGCGCAGAGCGATATGAAGCACCGCGCGATTTTCCGTCCGATTGATCTTCTCGCCGCTAAACATGGCATCGATCCGGGAGCGCAAACCCGATTCCGCCGCCAATTGCAACAGAAGTTTAAGTGTTTCGTCGGTGATCAGATTCTTGGAATAGTCGAGGTAGAGTCCGGCGTTTTCCGTTGCGAGTCGTTCCCCTCGGCCACGGTCTTCGGCAAAGAGTTTCCGAAGCGGCAATTGGCGGATTTTTTCACAGTGTTGTTCCAACATTTTCCAAGCCGGACGTTCCATTAACGGCAAAGTAGAGTTGGCCATGTTATAACCAGGTGGATTGTTCAGGGTTTTTCGGAATGAGAAGCAAGCGCCTAAGATCCCCTTCTGGCATACTCGCCCGATTAGATAACAAGTAGGTTCAACCGTCTTTGCAGACAAGGAGTAACCTTGCGAAGACTTTTCGCTCCGGATTTATTGATTGAGACCGGATGAACGCCGGCGATCGAATCGCCGCCGTTCACCAAGGGTGATCGCGGAATTATGCCGACTTGGATCCGGAACGGCCCGTTTCTGTCGCCTTCGCGCGTGCCTGATGACGTCTCAGCTTGGGCATCACTTCCAGAATTGCTCTGCGAAGATCCTCCAAACGCGCCGGTTTGCTCACGATCAGGTCCACGTTTTCCGAACGCCGGCCGGTCTCGTGAATCAGGTCGGCAAAACCGGTCAGCATAATGACGGGCTCATTCGGTTCGATCTCTTTGATCGACGCCGCTAACTCATCGCCGCTTATTTCAGGCATCGCTCGGTCGGTAATAACAAGGTCGAAATGTGCCGCCCGAAATTTCGTCATCGCTTCACGGGCGTCAGCGGCTGTTTCCACTGTGTGCCGGTCTTCGGCAAGATAAGCGCTGACAATTTCACGGATAGCCGGATGATCGTCCACCACCAGGATGCGAAGCGGATCGACGGTCAGTTCGACTTCTACATCGGCGGATTGAATAACTTCGTCGGGGACCGGCAAATTAATTGTAAAAGTGCTCCCTTTATTGAGGGCGCTCTTGATCGCGATCGTTCCACCGTGACGGCGAATGATTCCGTAGCTCATGGCCAGGCCCAGTCCCGAACCGCGCTTTCCCTTGGTCGTGAAAAACGGTTCCAGGCAGTTCCGCAGCGTTTCTTCACTCATTCCCATTCCTGTGTCCGACATTTCCATGCGGAGACTTTTGCCAATGGCGCGGGTTCGAAACAAAATGCGACCGCCACGCGGCATGGCATCGACCGCATTAAAAATTAGATTGGTCAATACTTCCCTTAACTCATCCGGTGCACCGCAGATGAGGGGAATTTCGCCCAGGTCCTTTTTGATGTGAATAGTCGCCCCAGCCGCATCTGCTTCCGATTGCCATTTTGGCGCAGTGCGTGAAATAGCCTGCTCGATAACGTCATTTAAATCCACCGCCTGCCGATGTTCGCGCGTCGCGCGTGGCCGGTAAAATTCGCGCAGACGCTCCACCATTTTGGCGTTATCGCACCCGGCAAGAACCAGCTCCTCAAGGTAGTTTCGGGCCTTGGAATCAAGGGGAAACCGTTCCAGATCGGCCAGCAACATGTCACCGTATCCCAGGATCACCGAGAGTCCGTTATTCAGGTCGTGGGCAATTCCGCACGCCATTGTTCCCAACGCTCTCATTCGTTCCTGTTGAATGACCTGCTGCTGCGTCTGACGCAATTCAGTAAGCGTTTTCTCCAGGTCGACTGTTCGTTGTTGCAACTCCAGCGTGCGCTTGTCTACCAATCGCTCCAGACCTTCACTGTAAAGCTGGATTTGATGGGTAAGTTTTCGGGAAGTAAGAAGGTTTTCGATTCGAAGCAGCACTTCGACGGAATCGAGCGGCTTCGCCAGGAAGTCAGTTGCGCCAGCGGCAAGCGCTTCGTGTTTCGCTTGAGGACTGGTGTCCGCCGTTAAGACAAGAACCAGCGGCCGTCTCTGCGGCGACATCATGTCATTGATTTGGGTCAGGACCTCGAGACCCGAAATGGGCTTCATCAGTAAATCGAGCAAAATCAGATCGGGATTCAGCTCGAGTATTCGCTTTGCCGCCTGGCCTGGGTTGGTAATTGCTGTGCAGCTGCCATACCCGGCTTGTGCGAGAATCTTTAGCAGACCATGAGCGCTGGACTCCTCGTCATCGATAATCAAAATCTGCGCGTTGTGGTTTGCCAGGCGCATGTTGCCGTCCACCAGAGCAAAATCTGTGCTTGTCGGCCGTTGTGCTCGTCGGCCGAATCGTCACAGAGTTGTAACTTTCCGGCCGATTGACGAGCGCATAGCGTCCATTCTCGATGAAAACAAAGGTCCTCTTTATCTGCGTCCACAACAGCGCCCGCAGCCAAATGGCGGAGGCATGGCTGAATTACGTTTGCGGAGATTTCTTCGAAGCCCAGAGTGCTGGACTTGAACCCGGCACGCTCAATCCGCTGGTGGTAAAAGCGATGGCGGAGGTTGGAATCGACATCTCAGAGAAGAAAACACAGGACGTGTTCGACCTTTTCAAGAGCGGACAGCTCTTTTCTTACGCCATAACCGTTTGCGACGCAGTAAACGCTGAGAAATGCCCCATCTTCCCCGGTATCACTAAACGATTGCACTGGAGCTTTCCCGATCCATCACAACTGCAAGGCAGCGATGCTGCCAAGCTCGAGCAGGTCCGCGTCATCCGCGACGAGGTCCGAAGCAAGATTGAGCAATGGTGCGAGGAAGTTTGCCCAGATGTGATAGGTGTCTGAACCGGGGACTCGCTATGCGACGGTAGACTTTTGGCAGCAACTCGAGAGCGTCTCGTCGTAGTATGCCGCTGCAGGTCCGGCCGTATAGAATGCTTCCCATGCCACTCCTTGCGCATCGAAGACCCAGGTCTTATCGGAATTGGCATAGCAGCAGGTGGTTTGACCTTCATTTTTCACCGTGCCGCCGGCTCGGCTGATCCTGCCACGCAGCTCCTCCAATTCGGCTGGAGTTTCGGCTTGAATCCCAAGGTGTTCGACCCCGCTGGAGCCAGATTTTGCTGCGAGCGAGAAGTTGACTCGTGGATCGTCCAGCATCCACTTCGCGTAATCGGACTTCAACACCGTCGGCGCCGATTCAAAAAGCGCGGAATAGAACTTGACCGATTCTGCGAGGTTTTTAACTCCGACCATTACATGCATCCTTTTCATAAAGATTCCTTTCGCGTTTGAGGCTTGATCGCCTTTTGTATCGGTAGTCGTTGCGTTCGAGAAAAAGACGCAACGAAATTTCAACGCTCGCAAGGGCAAGTCCGCAAACGCCTGAACGCGACCGCTCGACCTTGATCGCCGAATTCCACTTCACAGCAGCGTTGCAGCACATCGGCGAGGTGCTTGCGCGCACGTTGCACCCGCGATTTTAGTCCCGATTCGGAAAGTCCCAACTCGCGTGCAAGCTGGCGTTGTGAAACATTTTCAAAGTCTGACTTAATTAAAGCAGTGCGGTACGGCTCATCAATTTCGTCGGCCATTGGTCTCAGCCATGATACCACTTCTTCATGGACGTCATGTTCGCCCATATAATGCGACAGATTCTCGGGTTGGACTGCCAATTCATCGGGAGAATCAGGTAGCTCCTCGCCGTGCGCGACCGGGCCCTGCCGCTCACGTTTTCGGTAAAAATCTGCGATCGCCTTGCGAGCTATCGCGAGGATCCACACCTCTGCCCGCTTCTTTTCTCGCAGCTGCATAAAACTGCGGTTCGCGCGCATCAGGATATCCTGCACAAGGTCGTCGACATCAGAGGAAGGTACGCGTTTGCTGACAAAGCGCCGAATGCCTTCAGAAAACTGGAGCCAAATCTCCCGATCATTCTCCATCTGTTAAACCTGCAAAGGCGTCCGCGTTAGGCAAGGCCTGCCGCTACTTACGTATATCCTGAACACCTTGACGCGATCGAAACCGACGCACTCGACCAGTTGGTTGGATCGCATGCCTCTCAGCGTCAGTCGGACTGTTGCAAGAGTTAAGTATCGGCCAATTATAGTTACAGAAGAAGGGCACGCAGAGCGATCGCGGCGTTCAGCATAGGCCAGAAGGTCACAGCGGTAAGAATTAAGAAGATTACGAACTCCGCCGCGAGCACCCAAAGAAATTCCACGTTGAAATAAGACCGGCTGATTTCACGGATCGATCCTCTTCGGCGGTGGAACCGCGCCGGATTCCTGATCGGAGGGAGCACAGTGGTAATGTACGGCGAAGTCATAATTGATCAGACAACGGCCAGGTTCCACTCCCATTCACCAGCACCCGGGCTGCGGGCTGCAGCCCGGGTGCAATTTCCCTAATGCAACCTAACTTGTCATTTGCACCTGCT
>DASXIC010000008.1:0-3530 GCA_036498205.1 Chthoniobacterales bacterium
AGCAGGCGCGATTGCGAATATGTTTGTAAGCGATGTCGGATAAGCCATTGAAATTGAAGATCGCCGACCGCGAATTCAGCTCGCGGCTGCTGGTCGGGACTGGAAAATTTTCCTCTAACGACGCGATGCGCGATGCGCTCCTCGCCAGCGGAACAGAAATCGTAACAGTCGCTCTGCGGCGGGCGGATCTCTCCGGCAAAGGTGATCCGTTCGCGAACATTCTCGATTTCATCGACCCAAAACGCTTTCTGCTTTTGCCAAATACGAGTGGCGCGCGCGACGCGAAGGATGCGGTGCGACTCGCCCGGCTCGCCGCCGCTGCCGGTTTGCCTACGTGGGTAAAGCTCGAGATCCACCCGGACCCGCGGTACCTCCTGCCGGATCCGGTGGAAACCTTGGCGGCTGCTGAGATCCTGGTGAAGGAGGGATTTACCGTCTTGCCCTATATAAACGCCGATCCAGTGCTGGCGAAGCGGTTGCAAGATGTGGGGACGGCGACTGTAATGCCGCTGGGTTCGCCGATCGGCAGCAATCGTGGAATCGAAACGCGTGCACAGATCGAAATTATTATCGAACAGGCGACGGTACCGGTGGTTGTTGACGCCGGGCTTGGCGCACCAAGTCAGGCTGCGGAAGCGATGGAGATGGGTGCCGACGCCGTTCTCGTCAACACAGCAATTGCGATCGCGTCCGATCCAAATCGTATGGCGCTGGCCTTTCGCAAAGCGGTGGAGGCGGGACGCGACGCGCGGGAGATGGGCCTGGCGGAGAAGCGTCAGAGTGCGGCAGCAACCAGCCCGGTGAGCGCGTTTTTCGCTCGTCGAGACGAAAATAATTAGAACTCTTGCTCCCGCGCCAGTCGAGCCGCCGCGTCGTTGTAGAACTCGATTTGGCGTCCGCCTATCCGCGATACGACACGCCAGCCGCGATCAAGCGCAAAATTTTCCAATTGATCGGGCGCCATCGTCTTCAATGCGGCCAGCTCGGCCGGATGAGTGATGAAACATTCCGGCCGTTTGGCAAGCACGGTGGAAATCTTTCTCTCTACAGCCGGCAGATTTTCCAGCATCGAAATTAGCGCGACGATCTCCGGCTCGTCTTGTCACGACGAAGAGGCAATGGAGGCGCCGGTTTCGATTTTCGATTTAGTTTTTCGCCCAGGGCAATGTGCGCTTTACGAGAAGGCGAGGGACCGCGCACGTTTGGCTTTTCCATTGGCGACTGTAACGCGGAGCGATTGAGCAAGCGAATCCGGCTTCTTCTCGAGAATTGGCGGTGATCCCAGCTTTGGTTAAGTTCGCCCGATGTTTTCGGAAACGATCGAGTTACGCGGTCACATCATTGACTCCCTGATCTTGCCAAAGGTGCTCGATGAAATTCTGAGCCGGGGCGCGAATTTTAAAATGTTGGAAGTGAAAATCGGCGAGCGACGCGCCGATCAAAGCTTCGCCCGGATAGAAGTGTCAGCCCCAAGTGGTGATGCGCTTAGCGACCTGATACTGCGGTTGCGGCAGCATGGCGCGGAAGTGGAGGAAAAAGGCGATGCCCAATTGGCCGTTGCACCCGCTGATGGCATTTTTCCAGCCGATTTTTTTGTCACAACCAATCAGCAAACGTTTGTTCGGATCGGCGGCGAGGAATACGAAGTTCGACCGGCGATGATGGACAGCGGTATCGCTTTCGAGCGAGCGAAGAAAACGGCCCGGACAGTCAGATTCGCCGATTTGCGAAAGGGAATGGAAATTGTAGTCGGCCATCAAGGGGTGCGAGTCGTTCCGGTGCAGCGGGTAACGGAGCGCACAGACGTGTTTCAGTTTCTCAACTCGATGATTTCAGCTGAGAGACCCAAGGGAGCACTGATCCGGGAGATCGCCAGCGAGTTTGAAGCGGCGAGAAAGACGAAGCAGAAAGTACTGGTTGTGGCTGGAGCATCAGTGATCCACACCGGCGCGGCAGAGTACCTCGAGCAATTGATCAATTGGGGCTACATCAACCTATTGTTCGCGGGAAACGCAATGGCGGTTTACGACATCGAGAGCACTCTGTTTGGGACGGCGCTCGGAGTAAACCTTGCGCATGGTGCCCTAACCGACAGCGGGCACGAAAATCATATGCGGGCGATTAATGTCGTGCGCTCTGCCGGCAGCGTCGCCGGTCTGGTCAAGCGCGGCACGCTGACTCGAGGCATCATGCACGCCTGCGTCACCCGCGGCGTTGAATTTGTGCTGATGGGATCGATTCGGGACGATGGTCCGCTTCCGGAAGTGATCACCGATTCTATTGAGGCGCAGCGGATCATGCGTGAAAAGATCGAAGGTGTCACACTCGCGTTACTTCTTGGCACAATGCTGCATTCATTCGCGGTGGCCAATTTACTGTCGGCGAGCGTGAAAACGCTGGTCGTCGATATTAATCCCTCGGCTGTCGCGAAATTGACCGATCAACAGACCTTTCAGGCACTTGGCCTTGTCACAGATATCGAACCGTTCTTGCGCGAACTGGTGCATTGCCTGCACGAACTGCGAGCGAAGTAAGATTCATGCGTGAACTCTTGCTCTGCCCGCCCGATCACTATGCGATTGAATATGAAATCAATCCCTGGATGAGCCGGGCCCGCGGCTCGGAAGCAGCACTGGCGAAATCACAATGGCAGGGATTGCATAAGACACTGGTTTCGCTCGGCGCGAAGATCGAACTCGTTCCGCCGCAACCAAAATTGCCCGACATGGTCTTTACGGCCAACGCGGGTCTCACTGTCGGTCGGAAATTCATCCCGAGTAATTTTCGCCACCAGGAACGCGCTGGGGAAGCACCCTATTTCGCGCGTTGGATGGAATCGCACGGATACGAAGTTCTCTGGCTGCCGAAGAATCTCTACTTCGAGGGAGAAGGCGATGCGCTTTTCGGGGGTGACGCGCTCTTTTGCGGATACAAATTTCGGAGCGACATCCAATCGCATCGCGCTGTCGCCGATATGCTCGGGTGCCTGGTTATCTCCATCGAGCTGGTCGATCCGCGGTTTTATCACCTGGACACATGCTTTTGTCCGCTGCCAGATGGCAGCGCGGTTTGGTTTCCGGCTGCATTTGATGAATACGGACAGCGGGCCATTCGGGGGCATGTCGCGGAGTTAATCGATGTCGCGGAAGAGGAAGCGAAAAGTTTTTCCTGTAATGCCGTCGTCCTCGAGCGCGATATCGTTTTGCCCGAAGGCGCTCCGAATCTTGTTCGCTCGCTCGAAGAGCGCGGTTATCGCTGCCATCAACTGCCGATGTCAGAATTCCTCAAGGCCGGCGGCGCGTGCAAGTGTCTGACGATGTTCCTGCCGCAGCGGGAGAGTGTTTAGGCAACGCATCGTCGTCCTGAGCCGCGCAGACGGTCAACGGACCGCTATTTTCCCTGCCGCTTCTTCTTTAGCGCCGTTTTGATTTCTGTCAGGGGCAACGTGTTCACGACGTCCGCTTTGGTTAGCCAGCCTTTCCGCGCGACTCCGACGCCGAACCATAAATCCTGCAAACGCGAAACCCGGT
>DASXIC010000009.1:0-3274 GCA_036498205.1 Chthoniobacterales bacterium
GAAAAGGTCACGATCGATACCCGTAATGGCATTGTCAGCGGTAAAGTGATTCGCGTCGATCCGGCGGTGGAGCAGGGAACAGTTAAAGTAGACGCGCAAATTGAGGGTGAACTGCCAAAGGGCGCGCGGCCCGACCTAACCGTCGATGGCACGATCGAACTCGAACGCCTGGATGATGTCATCTATGTGGGGCGCCCGGCCTTCGGCCAGGAAAACAACACAGTCGGTATTTTCAAAATAGTTAACGGAAGCAGCGATGCAGTCCGCACGCCGGTCAAACTGGGCCGCAGTTCCGTTAATTCGATCGAAATTGTCAGCGGATTGCAGCCGGGCGATCAGGTCATCCTTTCCGATACCAGCGCCTGGGATGCACATGAACGCATCAGCCTGAAATAGATTTATGTCAGAAACCCTACTTGAACCAACCCGCATCTCCATGAACAACGGATCCAACTCGCTTATTCAACTACAAGACGTGACGAAGGTTTTTCTCACCGATGAAGTGGAAACGCATGCCTTGTCCGGCATTCACCTCGATATTCGCGACGGCGAATACCTGTCAATCGCGGGTCCTTCGGGCTGTGGCAAATCGACGCTCCTCTCGATTCTTGGACTGCTCGATACCCCGAGCGGCGGCAGTTATGCCCTCAAGGGAACCGAGGTAGCCAACCTCTCATTTCCGGAGCGCGCGCGAATTCGTAATCGCGAGATTGGCTTCATCTTCCAAAGCTTCAATTTAATTGGTGACCTGACGGTTTATGAAAACGTCGAGTTGCCGCTGACTTATCGCGGGACGAGCGCGGCTGATCGCAAGGCTGCAGTGACGCAGGCGTTGGAGCGCGTGGGAATGGGCCATCGGGCCAAACATTTGCCGAGTCAGTTGAGCGGTGGCCAGCAGCAGCGCGTGGCAGTCGCCCGCGCTCTCGCCGGCAAACCGGCAATCCTTCTCGCGGACGAGCCCACCGGAAATCTCGATTCCCGCAACGGCGAAGCCGTCATGGATTTGCTCAAGGAATTGCATGCCGGGGGAGCGACGATTTGCATGGTTACGCATGATGCGCGTTTTGCCCAGCACGCGGACCGCACCGTGCACCTGTTCGACGGCCGGGTGGTAGAGGATAATCGGATCGCAGCTTAAGCAGGACCGCGCCTTTATGTGGAACGACATCCGTTTCGGCGCGCGGATGCTGGCAAAAACACCGGGCTTTACCACGGTCGCAGTTCTGGCTTTGGCACTCGGAATCGGGGCATCGACGACGATGTTCTCCGTCATCAACGCGCTTTTGCTCAAACCGTGGCCTTACATTCAAGACCAGGACCGTGTTCTCTACGTCAACGAGTATTTTCAGAAGGCAAATAACCAGCACGACAATGGAGTTGCTTATCCCGATTATCTCGATTTCAAAAAGCAGGCAACGACCCTCGAAGGTCTCGGTCTCACCAGCGTCGCGACCATGATTCTAAGCGGAGGCGAAAAGCCGGACCGCTATCTGGGATCTTTCATTTCCGCCGACGCGTTTTCGTTCCTCGGAGTCACGCCGATCCTGGGCCGGACTTTTCGGGCAAACGAAGACGAGCCAAACGCGGCGCCGGTGGCCTTGCTCGGCTACGAAGTCTGGAAGAACCATTTCGGCTCCGATCGGAACATCGTCGACCGCGTTGTCACCATCAATGGCAAACGCGTTACCATAATTGGAGTGATGCCACGGGGATGGCGTTTTCCGGAATCGTCCGATTTGTGGATGCCGCTCCAGAACACAGGCAAGGAAAATCCTCGAGGAAATTTCAACTTCGAGGCGTTCGCCAAAATGAAGCGGGGTGTGTCGATCGAACTGGCGCGGGCCGAGATGGAGGCAATCGCGGCGCGCATTGCGGCAGATAATCCGCAAACGAATACCGGCTGCAGTATCCACGTAAAGCCATTCCGGGAAGAAGCGGTCAAAGACTCGAAACCGCTGACCGTCTTGTTAATGGACGCGGTTCTTTTCGTGCATCTGATCGCCTGCGCAAATGTCGCCAATTTGTTACTCGCCCGTGGAGCTTCGCGGGCGCGTGAAATCGGAATTCGCCTTGCTCTGGGCGGTGGCCGTCGCGCGATTGTCCGCCAATTGTTAGCTGAAAGTCTCTTGCTCGGCATCGCCGGAGGCGCGCTCGGTTTGCTTCTGGCGGTTTGGGGAATCGACCTGGTGATTCGTGCAATTCCGGTCGAAATTCCCTATTGGATCCGGTTCGATTTCGACTGGCGTGTTCTCACTTTTGCTCTGGCATTGGGAATCGGCTCGGCGGTTTTGTTCGGGCTTTTCCCGGCGCTGCAGGCCTCCCGGCCTCAACTCGTCGACGCTATCAGGGAAGGAGGCCGGTCAGGAATCGGTGGCGGCAAAGGTCAGCGGGTGCGGAACGGGCTCGTCGTCGCCGAAGTCGCTCTTGCACTGGTGCTGCTGGTGGGTGCCGGTTTAATGCTGCGCAGCTTCCTCAATCTTCAGCGAACCAGCTTAGGAATGGATCCAGCAAATACGCTCACTTTTCGGGTGGGACTGCCACCAACGCAGTTCAAAGCCGAGGATGCAGGCCGTTTCTTCAGTGCGCTCATGCCGGAAATCGCGAGCATTCCCGGGGTAGAGTCATCAGCAGCTACAGGTTCCCTGCCGGCGGCGGGTAATATTGGAGTCAGCGCGCTGGTTTTGGAAGGGGAGTCGGAGCCGCAGCAACTCCAAAATGCTCGCCTGACACATACCATCGCCATCACACCCGGCTTCTTTTCCGCCTGTCGCATTCCGCTGATGCGCGGCCGGGATTTCACCCTTGCCGATAACAAAGATTCACCGCGAGTAGTTGTTATCGACGAAAACGGCGCGCGAAAATGGTTTCCGAATACCGATCCGATTGGTCACCAATTAGCCGTTTTGGAAAAAGCGGGCGATCCGCCGAAATGGGCCACCATCATCGGGGTGACCCAGGACGTGATCTACGATCGCCTGACTGAACGGCGCGACTTTCCCTGCGTTTACGCTTCGGAATTCCAGAATCCGGACTGGTTTCTTTCAGTGGTTCTGCGCACCAAATCCAATCCGCGGAATTTCGCCAATCTCGCCCGTAATGCAGTCCTTTCGGTCAACAAGGAAATCCCGATCTACAAGATCAAAACCATGGACGACGTCGTGATGGAATCGTTTTGGGAGCGGAGATTCTTCGGGACGCTCTTCACCGTTTTCGCCGGCCTGGCGCTCTTTCTCGCCGCCATCGGGCTGTATGGCGTGATGGCCTATTCCGTCCG
>DASXIC010000010.1:0-16717 GCA_036498205.1 Chthoniobacterales bacterium
GCTGGCATTCGAGCTCGACAGCGATTTGCTTGATGCGTTAAACGGGCTGGCGAAATCAACAGCCTACGAACATCAAATCGACTGTCGATTTGAGAGTAAAGGAAGTATCACCCTTCCACGTGACGTGGCGAATCATCTTTACTGGATTGCGCGCGAAGCTGTTGTAAATTCGATCAAGCACTCTATCGCTACAAAGATCACGATTTGTTTAGATCAATGTGCGGATAGGTTGCAGTTGTCGGTTAAAGATAATGGCTTGGGAGTCAGCGAATCTAACTCGGGTTCCACTGGAATCGGAATGAAAGTCATGCAACAGCGCGCTCAACTCACTGGTGGATCGCTTACTGTCGGCTCTAACTCGCCGCATGGCACCGTAGTTTGTTGTGAGATACCAATGAATTATTGAAATGAGCTCTGCAGAACAGTCGGTGAAATCGCGCATTTTCGTGGTCGATGATCATCCGGTCGTGCGTGATGGCTTGCGCGGCTTGATCGAACAGGAGCATGACCTCGTCGTTTGCGGTGAGAGCGGCGAGGCGGCTGGCGCTCTGGCTGGGATTCAATCTGCCAAGCCTGACATTGTCTTGGTCGACCTGTCCCTTCAACAGGGTTCCGGGATGGAGCTCTTAAAGGATTTGGCGGTGCAGGAGCCGTCGCTTCCGGTGCTCATTTTGTCGATGCACGATGAAATGGTTTATGCGGAACGCGCGCTGCGCGCAGGTGCGCGGGGCTACGTAATGAAAGGCAGCACTTCGCAGCAGGTGATTACCGCAATCCGGCGCGTTTTATCGGGTAAAGTGTTCATTAGCGACGGAGTCATGTCCTCGATTGCAACCAAACTTGGGCGCCCAAAGAGCGATCGTCCGCCGATCCACCGCTTGAGCGATCGCGAATTACAGGTTTTCGAATTTTTGGGTCAGGGTCTAAGCACGTCGGAGATTGCGGAGCGGATGCACTTGTCGGTAAAAACCGTCCAAGTTTATTTTGCCCGGCTGAAAGACAAGTTCGGAGTATCCAAGGCCAAAGAGCTACTTCGCGAAGCCTTTCGCTGGAACGAGAACGGCGTAGAATAGATCGGTTGTCGGGCAACACCTGACTCAAAGTCTAGGCGCAAACATTCTGCAGCCTGGTACTCTGCTGGGGTAACCTAGTCGTCATAACTGGAGGCCCGTGCTCACGTCCTTCAGAACCGCCACAGCATGCTGGTCATTCAACGGTGCCAAAGAAACGTCCGCAGCAGCCTTGCTACGCCCAAAGATCGCGTTGGGGACTAGGCCAGGTAGTAGCGACACTTAAATGAAATTACCTCTCGCTATTCTTCTACAGATTGCCTTCGCCTCGCTCGTTTCTGCGCAGGTAAGTCAGCGCCCGAACTTTCTCGTAATCATGACGGACGACCAGAGCCATGACACCTTAACAACGGAGTTCATGCCGAATACGAAGGCGATGATTGCAGATGAAGGTCTAACTGGAACCCAATTCTTCATGCCGACGGCACTTTGTTGCCCAAGCCGGGCGAGCTTTCTGACCGGGAAATACGCCCATCATACTGGAGTGCGCACTAACAACGATCAACTAGTGGGTCCGACATTAGCAAATCGATTGCACGAATCCGGCTACTTCACGGGATTGGTAGGCAAATATTTGAATACCTGGCCAGGCGATGCTCGCCCTGAGTACGATTATTGGGCGGCGTGGACAAAAGGCTACTTGAATCCAAAGCTAAACTTGTTTGGCACATTTGAAACCGTACCCGGTTACATCACTTATATTCTGCGCGACCACGCTCTGGATTTCCTGGACAAGGTGCCCAAGGACAAGCCGTTTTTTCTGCTCTTTGCCAGCCGCGCCCCACACAGCCCGGCCACGCCAGCCCCGGGGGACGAGCATCTTTATTCCAATCTGGCCAAGTGGCGCCCCCCGAACTTCAACCCCGCCGATCAATCGGACAAGCCGGCCTGGTTGAAAGATCTACCTCAGTTAAATCAAAGGAAAATTGATAAACAGGTGGACGAGTTTCGCCTGAATCAGTTGCGTTGCCTCCATTCGGTAGACCTCGCCGTGGCGGATATTGTCAACAAGCTCAAAGAGCAAAACAAACTGGATAACACCTTCATCGTTTTCTTTTCTGACAACGGGTTTTTTTGGGGCGAGCACCGATTGCTGCGAAAGAATCGTGTGTATGAAGAGGCCAGTCGGGGACCTTTCGCGATACGCTACCCGCCCTTGATTCCCGAATCCCGTCTGGAGGACGGACTGATTGGGGTGATTGACCTGGCGCCGACGATTTACGATCTAGCAGGTATTCCCATACCCGCGGACGTCGATGGTCGTTCGCTGGTTCCCCTCTTGCGTGGATCAACCGAATGGAGAGACGCACTACTGCTCGAAGGTTGGCCGGGCACAATGAACGCGCAGGGCACCGCAGGCGAAGACGAGGAGGAACCTGAAGCCGATCAAGCGAGCCAGACGATTTTGCAAAGCCAGGACTTTTCCAGAACTTTCCAAGATTATGAAGCCATCCGGACCAAGGAATTTATCTATGTCGAGACAGTCGGGGATAAGCCGGAACTTTATCATGTCGCAAGCGACCCATATGAACTGCACAATCTGGTAAATCAGACCGAATTTGCGGATGTGGTAAAGCGGTTTAGCGATTGGCTACATCACGAAAAGCTTTAGCCTATCTGTCAAATATGGGGGCGTCCAAGGCCTTCCGACAGCTGTTCTGGAGACGTATTTCTGACCCAACTGCATAGGGTTCGGCCGCCGTAGAACAGAATAACCAGGAGAAGAAAGATAGCGCACAAGCTTGCGCCGGCGATGCCGCGCCAGACCCAAAGGGCTTCATCGATACCCATTTTGCGCGGCGGAAACGAAAGACCGAGCGAGGTGACGATCATCGCAAAGGCCAGGACAATCCGCCCTCCTCGTTGTTTTTGCGCGAAGAAAACGGCAAGCGCGGCGATATAAACCAACAACAATAATACCATGTGCCTCGCCGTTGTTTGAGGGCTGAAGACGAGCGCCAGCACGATAAGGGTAGCCCATTCCAAACTCGCTGCTGCCTCGCGAACAGGTGAAGCGAGCTGAGCCGTGGGGGTGAAAAGCCGAAGACCGTGATGTCGCGAAACGAGGATGATTGCAGCGGCGACGATGAGGAAAGCTAAAAGGACAGACACGAATGCGAGCCAATCGGGATATTGATGAGATCGACTGAATCGGAGGATAGCCGAGGTAATCGAGACGGAGCGTTCCCATGATGCCCGTGGGATTTTCATTCCGTGTCCCGCAAGGCGTGGCGCAAGATCCGCCATTTTTACCAGGGCTCCAAAAGCCGACGCCGCAAACTGTGTTGCCTCCCTTACGCCTACCTCCAGCGCCGGAACGACCATGAGGAGGGTAAATGAAAGGATGGACGCGGCGGCTGCTCGAAAGTTTCGTTTCAGCAAAAAATAGGGGAGGCAGATAAGGCTTAGATATTTCATGTTGGCTGTCGCGCCGACGGCGAGGCCAGCCAGCCACGGTTTGCGATCCATCCAGCGAAGGACGCAAGCGAAGCCTAGAATCATCAGGCAATCGGTCTGTCCGAGACGGAAATCGGCGTGAATCTTTTCGAGTGACAGCAGAATAGCCATAGCAGCGATCATCCACCAACGTGAGGGATCCTCTGTGCCTTCCGGTATCGTCCAGCGGCGGGACATCTCCCTTGCCGACATTAAAGCCGCCAATGCGATTAAGAACGCGCTCGCTATTACCCACACGATCGCGGCCGTATGCTCTGGAAACAGAATAAGTGGCTGAAAGATGAAGGCGAGAAAAGGGGGATAAATGTAGAGGCCGTTTGTCGCGGCATAGATGTTTTGCCCGGTCCACATGGCTTGAGCGGCGTGATAGATCGGCGCAAAATCCTGCGTATCCTTTTGCGTCGTCGCATTTCGCACGAAAGTGGGGATGGCGGCGGCCACCAACACCAGTACGATCAATGTAATCGATGCAAGACGCCTTGCGGTTGTTCCCGGAGATGATGTTAGCTTCATTTACTGAACACGTGCTTATCCTGCCCGCTTGGGCAAAGATATTTCTATGATGCTTTCGGTCGTTTCTACGATGTACCAGTCGGAGCGGTATGTTGAGGAGTTTTACCGGCGAATTTGGGCGGAGGCGGAGAAGATCACCGGCGATATTGAAATAATATTCGTCAACGACGGGTCAACAGATAATTCGCTGCGCCAGGCCGTAGCTCTTGGCCAAACGAATTCCAGCATTCGTGTGATTGATCTGTCCCGGAACTTTGGCCACCACAAAGCGATGATGACCGGCCTCGAGCATGCCAAAGGCGATCTCGTCTTTTTGATCGATGTTGACCTGGAAGAGCCGCCTGAGATTTTGGCTGCGTTCTACGAAGCGTTGACCAGGGAAAAAGCCGACGTTGCGTATGGGATTCAGGCGCCACGCCATGGTCCCTGGCTCACACGCACACTGGCCAATCTGTTCTACGCGTTTTTTGAGTTTCTCTCTGATTATTCCATCCCGCAGCACTCGCTCACTGCCAGATTAATGACAAAAAGATATGTGAATGAGCTCGTGCGTTTCAAGGAGCACCTGTCCAATATGATTGGCCTCTGGGAGCTGGCTGGATTTAAACAGGTCGGGGTGCCGGTGCGGAAAAATCCGTTTAAAGGAACCACAACCTACACCTTTCGACGAAAAATGGCCGCGGCCATGTATGCCATTACTGCCTTCAGCAGTAAACCGCTTCGTTATATTGCCTACCTCGGGTTTGTCATGACCCTGCTCTGCGCATTGTATGTGGTGGAATTGATTATCGAATACTTCGTCTTTGGCCGGGCCCCGACCGGCTGGACGTCATTGATTGTTTCGGTATGGCTTCTTGGTGGGATCATCCTGTTTTGCCTGGGAATTATCTCAACCTATCTCGCTGTGATATTCATCGAGACGAAGGCCCGGCCGTATACGGTTATTCGGCACATTTACGAGGCTGGCGCGGCCGATCGGCGTCCTTTGCCAACCGATTCATCACCTGGCGAAAGCAGGGATCCGAGATTGGGAGAATGACGCCCAAAGTCTTATTTAATCGGCCGAGTCGCGTCGGGCCCGAAATGCAGTACATGAGCGCGGCGCTCGAGAACAATCGAATCGCCGGCGGCGGATTTTTCACACAAAAGGTCCAGGAAATACTGGAAAGGCAACTCGGTGTAGAAAAAGCGTTTCTGACCACTTCGTGCACGGCAGCGCTGGAAATGGCGGCGTTGCTATTAAATATTCGGCCGGGCGACGAAGTCATTGTTCCCTCCTTTACCTTCGTCTCGGTAGGAAATGCCTTTGCTCTGCGTGGTGCCCGGCCCGTCTTCGCTGATATTCGCGGCGACACGTTAAACATCGATGAGAAGAACCTGGAGCGACATATAAACAGGCGAACAAAAGCAATCGTAGTCATGCATTATGCAGGGATCGGGTGCGAAATGGACGCTATTCTGGAGCTGGCGGGACGACATTCCCTTCCGGTGGTGGAAGACAACGCTCACGGGCTTTTCGGCAAGTACAAGGACCAATTCCTCGGAACTTTCGGTTGTCTGGCGACACAAAGCTTTCATGACACTAAAAACTTCACCTGCGGAGAAGGCGGCGCCCTCTTGCTCAATCAGTCCGAATATGTCTCGCGAGCGGAAATTGTCTGGGAAAAGGGGACAAACCGATTGCGGTTCCTGCGCGGGCAGGTCGAGAAGTATACCTGGGTCGATTTAGGCTCAAGTTATCTGCTGGCGGACTTGCTGGCAGCATTCCTACAGGCGCAGTTGGAGGCGCGTAATGAGATTCAACAGCAGAGAAAGCGGGTTTGGCAGTTTTATGAATCGAATCTTAAAAACTGGGCAAGCCAGCGTGGTATCGGTTTGCCAATTATTCCCGCGCATACGGAGAACCCGTATCATTTGTTTTATCTCATCCTTAAAACATCGACTGAGAGAGATCGTTTAATCGAGCATCTGTCCACACAGGGTATTCAAAGCGCTTTTCATTATCTGCCGCTTCATCTTTCCAAAATGGGGCGATCATTCGGAGGAAAGGAGGGTGACTGTCCTGTTTGCGAAGACATTAGTCAGCGCCTTCTTCGTCTGCCCTTTCACAATAATCTGAGCGAAGTAGAACTTGGCCGCGTGGTAGCTGCCTTGGAATGTTTTCCTGCAATGGGCACTCGCTAATTGTAGCGCAGGCGATGTCGACCAAGCTGATTTACCGAAATCCTTTTCTCTACGAGTTGATCATGCGCCTCCTCTACGGCAGGCATTATCAATCGCGAAGTCAGGTCATAGCAGACTTAATCGAACCCGGATCTTCCGTCGTTGATCTCTGTTGCGGCGCTGGACTTCTCTACCACCGCTATCTTCGGAGGAAGAACGTGGCCTATACCGGTCTGGATGTGAGTCATTTTTTTGTAGATGCGCTGAAAAAACAGGGAGTTCGCGCGATGGAATGGGATCTTCAATCGGCGGCCGCGCTGCCGCAGGCTGATTACGTCACAATGCAAAGTTCGCTTTGTTATTTTTTGCCGGACCCGCGGCCGGTAATTGACCGAATGCTGAACGCGGCAATGAAGAGAGTAATTATAGCCGAACCGATTCGAAACCTTTCTACGAGCAAGTTGCCGTTGGTGGCGAGCGTGGCAGTAAAATTGTCCGGGCCGGGCGGAGGCCATTCGCAAAGATTTAACGAACAGTCCCTGGATGAACTTTTCGCCGCGTATTCCTCGTGTCTGAAGCTTTCCTTCAAGATTCCCGGTGGGAGAGAGAAGGTCTACGTTCTCAACGGGAATCGTTCGGGAGCTCATTCTCCACAACCGAGGAAGTGATGCTGGCTGCGCGGCGCGACGACAAAAGCAGTTGAAGGACTTCGGCGCGAGTGATTATTTTGTTGGCGACCGCCGCCAGCCTTCGACGCGATGCTTTAATGGCAACCGAGCCTTTCTCTGTGAATGACGAACTCGATTTGCGCGGCAAGCGCAACGCACCGCTAATGCCGATTGAGTCAACGGCTTTCGGCAATCTCGCTACCCGGCGCAAATTCTTACTTCAAGTTGCGGCCGCAACTGCTGCGGTGACTTTGGGTCCGCGATTTTTAGCGCTGGCGCAGGCGGCGACAGTCGAAGCGGGTAAGACGGCTCGTTTATCGGCGGCAGAAACGGTGAGCATTCACCTGAAGATTAACGGGAAGGATTATTCGATAGAACAGCTCGATCCTCGCGTGACGGTTCTCGATTTGCTGCGCGAACGTTTGAATCTCACCGGGTCGAAGAAAGGTTGCGACCACGGCCAATGTGGTGCCTGCACCGTCCTGATCAACGGACGCCGGGTGAATTCATGTTTGACTCTCGCTGTGGTGAACGACGGCGCTGAGATCACTACGATTGAAGGGCTGGCGAACGCCGGGCAACTCCACCCGGTGCAGGCAGCGTTTATCGAGCACGACGGATTTCAATGTGGTTATTGCACGCCCGGACAGATCTGCTCCGCTGTGGCGCTGTTAAAGGAGGGACACGCTAAGGACGACGCGGAAATTCGCGAATGGATGAGCGGTAACATTTGCCGATGCGGTGCCTACACCAACATTCTGGCTGCGATCAAAGAAGCGCGGGATAAGGCGCCGGGGGCCAACGTATGAATCCTTTCGCCTACTCGCGGGCATCGGACCCAGCGCAAGCGATTTCCGGGGTTGCCGGTCAGCAGGATGCGAAATTTCTCGGCGGCGGCACGAACCTGATCGATTTGATGAAAATGGGCGTGGAAACGCCGGCGCAGTTAATCGATATCAATCGACTGCCGCTTACGAAGATAGAGGAACTGCCCGGCGGTAAAGGCGTCCGCGTGGGCGCGCTTGTCCGCAACTCGGATATGGCCGAGCATCCGCTGATCACAAGCCGTTATCCGCTGCTGAGCCAGGCCGTGCTCGCTGGTGCGAGCCCGCAACTGCGCAACCTCGCCACTACCGGGGGCAATCTTTTGCAGCGCACCCGATGTTATTACTTTTACGATCCCGCATTTCCGGCGTGCAATAAACGAAAGCCAGGCAGTGGGTGCGGCGCGATCGACGGTTTTAATCGTATTCACGCCATTCTTGGGCAAAGCGACCAGTGTATTGCAACCCATCCCAGCGATATGTGCGTAGCAATGGCAGCATTGGATGCGGTGGTGCGAGTACAAGGTCCGAAAGGTGAACGCGAAATTGCTTTTGCCGACTTCCACCGGCTTCCTGGGAATACTCCAGACCAGGACACGAACCTGGCCCATGACGAATTGATTACGGCAGTCGATCTGCCGATGATGCCCTTCGCGAAGCGTTCGCATTATTTGAAAGTCCGGGACCGCGCGAGTTATGCATTCGCGCTGGTAAGTGTGGCCGCAATCCTCGATCTCGATGGTCAAAACATTCGATCCGCTCGCATTGCTCTCGGCGGGGTGGCGCATAAACCCTGGCGTGCGCTCAAAGCGGAAAAGGCCGTCGCCGGAAAAACGGCGGGCGAGCAAGTTTTTCAGTCGGCCGCCGAAGCGGAGCTATCTGATGCGAAGGGCTACAAGTACAATTCGTTTAAAATCGAACTGGCGAAACGTGCGATCGTGCGTGCACTAAACACGGTTGCAACCATTGCCTGAGGCGTGAAATGGCTGTTGCCCCGCTGCCGCCGGTCGCGCAACCGATTTCGCGCGTCGATGGAAAGTTAAAGGTCACCGGCACGGCAAGGTATGCGGCTGAATTTACCTTGCCGAATCTCGTTTATGGCCAGCTCATTCAAAGCACGATTGCGAATGGTCGCGTCGTCTCGATTGATTCACAGCTGGCGAAATGGGCTCCTGGCGTAATTGGCATCCTGACTCGGGAAAATGCGCCGGCTTTCAAACCTTATCCCGATCAACAGACCAAGAAGGGCGGGCCCGGAGAGTCGCGCGTTCCGCTTCAGGATGATGAGGTGCACTGGGTTGGCCAGCATCTTGGTGTAATCATTGCCGACACCTTTGAGAATGCGCAGCAGGCCGCTTCTCTCGTGCGCGTGCAATATGCAGCGACGTCGCCTTTGTTGGCAATGGATAGTCCGGCAGCAGAAAAAGAGTCCTGGTTACCTGAATACGTCTTCGCGCGTGATAAACTTCAGAACAGCCGCGGAGATGTCGAATCCGCGCTCGCTTCGGCGCCGACGCGAATTGACGCAACTTATACTACCCCGATTGAGAATCATAATCCGATCGAGACGTATTCGACTCTCGCGGTGTGGGAGACGCCGGATCGCCTGCTGATCCACGAGGCCACGCGTGGGATTAAACAACTGCAAAAGATTGTCGCAAACGCGTTCAGTCTGCCAGTGGGAAACGTTCGAATTATTTCGCCTTTCGTTGGCGGAGCCTTTGGCTCGAAAGGTTTTCAATGGAGCCACACCCTGCTTACCGCCGCTGCAGCCAGGTTAGTGAATCGACCCGTCAAGCTCACTTTCACGCGTCCACAAATGTTCGATTCGGCAGGTCAACGCGCCCATACTTCGCAGGCGGTTTCTCTCGCGGCGAACGGTGACGCTAAGCTTGTTGCTTTGCGCCACTCCACCACCACGCATTGTTCGCCGGTTTCTGAATATCTGGAGTCCTGCGGACTGAGCTCGCGAATGCTCTATTCGTGCGCCAACGTGCAGGTCTCGCACCGGCTGGTCCGCCTGAATTTGACCACACCCTGCCCGATGCGGGCGCCTGGCGAAGCGCCGGGTGTGTTCGCGCTCGAATGCGCCATGGACGAGCTCGCCTACAAGCTGTCGATCGATCCAGTCGAACTTCGGCTTCGCAACTACGCAGAAACGGACGAAAACGAAAAGCGTCCATGGACGAGCAAACATTTGCGGGAGTGTTATGAACGTGGCGCAAAAATATTTGGCTGGGCGAAACGCAATCCCCAGCCGAATGCGACGCGCGCGAATGATGGCACGCGAGTTGGCTGGGGAATGGCCACCGCCGTTTATCCTGCCAATCAACAGACGGCCGCAGCGAAAGCGACATTGACCAGCAATGGCGAGATTGTGATCCGCAGCGCAACGCACGAAATCGGCACCGGCACTTACACGACTATGTCGCAGCTTGCGGCCAGCGCGCTGGGTCTCCCCATCGAAACGATTCGATTTGAACTGGGCGATTCCGATTTTCCAGAGGCGCCGAATAATGGAGGATCATGGCAGACGGCGAGTGTCGGCCCGGCGGTGCTGGGTGTTTGTGGAGAGCTGAAAAAGCAGATGTTTGACGCCGCCAGTAAAGTGCTCGGCGGAGCGCCGCCCGATCAAATGGAGCTCATAAAGGGATTCGTTCGCGTGAAAAACGAGCCGTCACGCAGCGTCAGCCTTCGTGAATTGCGAGCGCGAGCGGGCCTGCCGTGGATCGAGGCGGAATTCAAAGCGGATCCGAACAAGGAGGAACGGGAAAAGTTCTCCTTCTATTCCTTTGGCGCGATTTTCGTTGAAGTACGCGTCGATGATTTTGGCCAAACGCGAGTAAATCGAATCGCCAGTGTTTATGACGCTGGTCGAATTCTTAATCCAAAGCTCGCACAAAGTCAGATCATGAGCGGGAATTTGTTCGGCATTGGAATGGCGTTAATGGAAGAAACGATTCCGGATGCAACCATCGGTCGCAATGTAAACGCGAATCTGGCCGAGTATCACCTCCCTGTTTGCGCCGATGTCCCGGCATTCGAAATCGATTTTATCAACGAACCCGATCCACATTTGCCGGATCTCGGGGCGCGCGGCATTGGCGAGATCGGAATTGTCGGTGCACCGGCGGCGGTGGCCAACGCGATCTTCCACGCGACTGGCAAACGAGTTCGGGACCTGCCGATTACGCCGGATAAACTGATATGAGTGCTGTAGAAGAGCCTATCCCAGCCCGCTCGATCAGCCGTCCGCTCAGCCGGGTCGACGGCCGATTGAAAGTGAGCGGGGAAGCAACCTACCCTGCCGAATTTTCGGTCCCGAATGTCGCACACGCGGTTGTCGTGATGAGCGCGATTGCCCGCGGAAAAATAGCTGCGATTGACGGTAGCGCGGCAGAAAAAGCGCCTGGAGTAATTGCGGTCATCACTCATGCGAATGCTCCAAAGTTGGCCGAACCGCCCAATGCGCAGAAAGGGGAGGGCATTCGGATCGAAGAACGAATTCCGCTGGTTGATGATGTTATCTCCTATGGCGGCCAATACGTGGCAGTAGTTGTCGCCGAAACATCCGAACAGGCGCGATACGCCGGCTCCCTCTTAAAAATTTCCTACTCGGCAGAGCGGCCGGCCCTGCGAAAAGAAGATGCGCTTAAGACCGACAAACCGCCAGCGCATCAAGAGCAGCAACTGCAGAAGAGCAAAGGCGATATCAATGCCGTCCTGCAAAATCCAGAACTGGTGAAGGTCGAGCAGACGTATTCCACGCCGACAGAGATGCACAATCCGATGGAATGTTCGGCCACGATCGCGATGTGGGACGCGCCCGATCGGGTGACAATTTACGATGCAACCCAATACGTGAAAGGCGCGCGCGGGATCGTGGCGCATGCCTTTGGCCTTCCGGCCGAGAATGTCCATGTGATTTGCCCCTTCGTGGGCGGAGCCTTTGGCTGCAAAGGACCGGTGTGGCCACATACAATTCTAGCAGTCATGGCAGCGAAGATGATCAATCGTCCTGTGCGTCTTGAACTGAGCCGGCATTCCATGTTTAGCGGCACAGGACATCGGACGCCCACGACCCAGAAAATCACGTTGGCCGCCGGTCACGAGGGAAAGCTGCAAGGAATTCGTCATCACAGCGAAATGGTGACATCTCCGGTGGGGTGGTGGGTAGAGATGTGCGGCGTCGGATCCACCAGTGTTCTCTATGATGCCCCTGCGATCGCGTTTGATCACGAAGTGCACCGCGTAAATATCGCTCAACCATCGTTCATGCGCGCACCGGGTGAATGTCCCGGCACCTACGCATTGGAATGCGCCATGGATGAGCTCGCTTACGCGTTAAAAATGGACCCGCTGCAATTGCGGATCGTGAACGATTCTCCCAATCACCCGATGAAGGGAATTCCGTGGTCCGCCAAACACTTGCGCGAATGCTATGACACGGGTGCCGAAAAATTTGGGTGGTCACGGCGCAAGCCCGAGCCGCGTTCAATGAAAGATGGAAACCTGCTCGTCGGCTGGGGGGTGGCTACTGCGACCTATCCTGCTCACGCTGGGCGAGCTGAGGTCAAAATTCAACTGAATGCGGACGGCACGGCAGTAGTGGAATGCGCCGCGCACGACCTGGGGACCGGCCAATATACATCTCTCACGCAAATCAGCGCGGACGCGATCGGCCTGCCTGTGGGAAAAGTAAAATTTAAACTGGGAGATTCCGATCTCCCATTCGGGCCGGTCGCCGGCGGATCGCAGACCACCGCGACAGTAGGATCGGCTATTGCAATTGCGGCCGATGATTTAAAAAAGAAACTCGCCGCCGTTGGCGCCGACGCAAATAGACCAGAGTCTTTTTCCGAAGCTTTGAAGCGCTCTGGCCAGACAACGATCGAGGGTTACGGCAAATTTAAGTTCGAGGAAAATGACAAGCTTGGGTTTCAGAGTTTCGGTGCGCAGTTTTGCGAAGTGAAAATTGATCCTGATTTACCGTTAGTCCGTGTTACCCGATGGGTGAGTGCGATGAATTGTGGCCGGGTGGTAAATCCGAAAACCGGTGGTAATCAGATTATGGGAGGAATTGTGATGGGCATCGGCATGGCCTTGGAGGAAGAAACACATTACGATCCGGCGACCGGTTTGCCGGTTACGCGAAATCTCGCGGATTATCACGTGCCTGTGCACGCGGACATTAATTCGATCGAGTGCTATTTTGTGGGTGAGCCCGATTACGCTTTCAACCCAGTGGGTGCGCGGGGCATGGGAGAGATTGGAATTACGGGGGCAGCGGCGGCGGTGGCGAACGCCGTTTATCACGCGACCGGAAAACGTATTCGCGACCTCCCGATTACACCCGACAAACTCATTTGAAAGAACTGCAGGAAATTTTAGACGCGTGGGAAAAGCAGCGCGGTGCACCTTTGGCTCTGGCGACGCTCGTGCGTGCGAACGGCTCAAGTTATCGCCGTCCAGGTGCGCGCATGTTAATCATGCCATCTGGCGCGACAGTTGGGTCGATCAGCGCGGGCTGTCTTGAAGAGGAAGTAGCAATTCGGGCGGCGGAAGTCCTTCGTACCGGAGTCCCGACAACAATGTCGTTCGATACGCGCCGACGATTTGGTTGCGACGGGACGATAGAGGTTTTTATCGAACGCGCGTCGGACGATTTTTTCTCTAATCTCGCGCGCAACTTTGCTTCGCGCCGTCCGTGTGTAATCACTACCGCGTTCCACGACACCGAGAATCCGGGCAGTTTCGTCACTTCGGATCATTGTGACGCAAACTGGGGAACTTTTTGTCAGCGTGTCGAGCCCCCGCTTCGTCTGATTATCATTGGCGATGAACCGGAAGGGAAATCGCTCAGGCAGCTGGCAACTCTTTTGGGATGGGAAATCGTGACCTGCGCATCCGCGGAAGATATGCCCGGCGAAATCGACTCGCGCACGGCTGCCGTAGTCAAGACACATCATTATGGACGCGATTGCGCTGCTTTGCGCACTTTACTACCCAAGGGCCTGACCTATCTGGGATTGATTGGACCGCGCCGTCGACGCGATCAGATTCTCGGTGATCTGTTTGATTCCGGGGCAGAACTAACATCGCAACTTTTCGCACCTGCCGGCCTCGATTTGGGGGCCGAGGGCCCGGAGGAAATTGCGCTTTCTGTTATTGCTGAAATTGAAAAAGTTTTTGCTGAAGCCGCTGGAGAATCTTTGCGTGATCGAAAGGCACCGATTCATTCGGCCAAGCCAGAGCCTGCACCGGCGTCGAGCAAGTTGCTCCAGGCGTAGTGGAAAAAATCGCCGCCATTATCCTGGCAGCAGGGAACTCGTCCCGTTTTGGGCGGGCAAAACAACTCGTAGAATTCGAGGGGAACACTTTGCTTGGGCGGGCCATCGATGCGGCTGTCCGAGTGAAGTGCGAGCCGATCATCGTGATCGTCGGCGCGAGTGCGGCTGAAATCGTGGCCCGCCTGGATGGAAGCCGCGTGCAGTTTACGGAAAATCCAAATTGGGAGCAGGGGATCGGTTCGTCGATTCGCGCTGGAATCGATCAGATGCAAAAAACAGCGCCGGCAGCATCCGCAGTTTTATTGATGGTATCCGACCAACCTCTGGTGGGAGAGCGGCAATTATCGCGCCTCGTTTATGCGCGCGAAAAAACGGGCAAACCGCTCGTTTGCTCGCAATATGCGGGGACAGTAGGAGTTCCCGCGATATTTGGACGAGAGTTTTTCGGCGAGCTGATGGAGCTGGACCAGACTGGGGCCAAGAAATTGTTGATCGTCCATTCAGATCAATGTGTCCAGGTTCGGATGCCTGAAGCGGAGCGCGATATAGATATCCCTGCAGACTTTGGCGCGCTTCAGGATGCAAGCCTGCAGCGGGGCGGTTCATAGAGCAGCAGACATTGAGCCTTCGCCATTAGCCACAAGCGCTCACTCACTTCCCTTTTTAGATCACGACAACCCCCGTGGTTCTAGTGGAGGCACGCGAGATGCTAATTTTGCCCTTATGCTCAACCGGGAGGACCTCCAGTGGATCACGACTGTGTCCAACACCCTCCAATCGCTTCTTCAGCAGGTCTCCCACTATGCCGCCAGTCCCCAGCAGCACGGAATGGAAGACAATTTGATGCGATTGCTCCATGGTCGAGTCGATCTGGCTTCACGAACGGCCCAGCTTCTCGTCGACTCAATCAAATCGCGAAGCGGCTCCGCCACTCGCGCCCTCAAATCGACGATTAACGCGGGCGACACCGCTCCGATCAGGGTCCAGAATCCAGAATCCGCCAGGGAACTGATTCTTGTCGTGGAAGACGACGCCGACATCGCCGAGTACACCACGGACGTGTTACTGGAGGAGGGCTATAAAGTCGTGGTCGCACATGACGGGGCAGAGGCGGTTAAAGTATTTCGCGAATTGGGACAACAGATTGGGCTCGTAATACTGGATTTCTTCCTGCCGACTATGGAAGGCGACGCCGTTTTTTCCGAATTCCGTGCCTTAAATCCGAGCGCAAACGTTCTTCTTTGCAGCGGATTTCTTAGTCAGGGCTTCGCTGGACAAGACAAGCTCAACAGCATGCTTGCTCAGGGGCTCCGCGGTTTTCTACCCAAGCCTTATACGCGTCAGAAGTTGCTGGAACAGGTGACCTGCACCTTGATGGCGGCCTGAGTGCCACCTCGAGCGCTTCTACAGTTTTAGCGTAGCTGCGCGAAACATTTGCGCACTTCGGAACGCAGATGCCGAGGGCGCTGATTCCGGACTTCGAACGGCAATCTTAACAGTTTCCTGGCCATCGGTAAGATTTGCTTTCTTTCCGGTGGAAGCTGAATTGCGCCGATATTTCCGCCTGCAATTTTGCGGAATGGCCATGAGTTAAAGAGCCATTCCGCGCCGAAACAGACATCGTAAGAACCCTCCGCGTTTTCGCTGCCGCTCATCGAGCCCAGACGAATGTCGTGAAGCAAAATCCATCCGCCGCCACGAACATATGGCGCCAGGCGGAGCACGTCGAGCAACGGACGGGGATGCTGGTGATCGGCATCAACAAAAGCAATCTCAAGCTCATCCGGTTTCGCCAGGTTTGTAATAAAGTCGGATTCGCGCGGCGCGTGTACCCGAACGGTGTTCGACAAATCAGGGAGCAGACACTGGATCTGGAATCCAACATTTAAATTTTCATTGCCGAAATATTCCGCGTTCGTGTCGATGGTATCCACGGTGACGGCGTGCCGATCTGCGCGTTGCGATTGGATTGCCAGCGCAAGAAGGGCAGCCGAAAAACCGCTTCCGGTCCCAATTTCAACGATTCGCCTCGGACCGATAATTCGCACAAATGCCGTCAGAAAAAGGCAGTCCGACAAAGCGAGCGAGCCGATTGGATTGTCTCGCTGGACCAAAAGGCGATGAATAGATTCGACGTCACTGGCTGCCGCTTCTTTCCCGGGATGGTCCAACAGAACGGCCAGGCGGTGATAGCCGGAGGCGTAATCCTGATAGGATGAAATCTCACAAACCGGGCAATCTATTTTTGAATTGTTGACGAGAGATTTGCTGGCTGCGGGCCGGAATCTCCGAAGTCGCATTAAAAACGTGTTCAAGACTTCAGAGCATCACGGTGTCTCCAGCGGTAGAAGCAGCGAGTCATTGCCAATTATTTAGGCGAGTCTAGCCGGTTTGTCGGGACCGCTTTTTGGCCGCGCGGGGGATAGATAAGCAGTCCAGTCACATAACCGGCGTTACTGACTTGAAACGTGACTCGCAACGGAAGTTCAGTAGCAAAGAAATCGCGCGGACTTTCTGGACGGATACGCAATTTCGGAAGACCCCAAGCGGCGGGGGATTCGATGGTCAGCAAATTATTTTCGTGAGCGACAGTGAATACTCCTTCGCCCTGCGCTTCGTAGCTACCCGCGTACTTGTCAAGCAACGACGAATCAATCGCGATCTCGGTGTGCTTTGTGTTCGTGGGTTTTGCCAACTGAAAACCGGGTTGCAGCAAATGGCGCGCAATGTCG
>DASXIC010000011.1:0-22234 GCA_036498205.1 Chthoniobacterales bacterium
TTCGTAGCTTACAAAAATCGAGATATACCTTGGCGATTCTTAGATTAATGGCCGCGAAACGCGGTTCGCGTTCCGTCCTAATTCGCTACTGCGCTGACTTCGATTCCTCGCGCTCCTCGAAACCTGGCGCCAAATAGGGGACGTTCATTGCAGCGAGGAGCTCGTTTCTTTTCGCGAATTTTTCCGTTAGCGACAGTTCCGGTGCGAAGATTGTCCAGCCATCAGTATTTGCGTGCGGCCAGGCGCTAATCGAATCGTTTCCGATCACCGCCCAGCGACCACCTGAAGGCGGTCTCGCCCGGGTTGGAAATGGCGGCCGCAAAACTGCATGCGCATTAGCCGATACAACGATAGATACGAGAAGGACGAGACGACGGAGGGGCAGGCCCGCGAGGAGCTTGCTCGCGCCAATTGGACGCGCGATTTTCACGCAGTGCTTTATTGCATCAACCGTGCCAAGTACGGGGTGACTTTAAGTGTCACCTGGCCCAGCCAATGCATGCGGCCAAGGCGATCGAACTCATGATGTGTTATTTCTTGGATGCTTCGGGAAATCAGATTTCGGGCGAAGCGGGTTCGCAGCCGTGGAAAACCGGCCTAGCCGGGACCAGCTGTGAAATCGCAATGACTCCCGTGATCCCTTCCGGCACGAGAGCTGCACGCAAAGGCTCGAAGGTAGACGATTTATCCTAAATTAGCGATTCGCACTCGCCCTGGCGAGAGTGTTTACTGGTTTAGTTCGCTGGAATATTTTCAAAACAATGCCCGAATTCGCTTACAAAGCCCGAAATGCGCAGGGTGGCCTGGTGGAAGGCGTGTTGAGCTGCCCGGACCGGACCGTAGCGATTCATCAGATCGAGCAACAGAATTGCATTCCGATTCGAATCGACGCCCTTACCCCGGGCGTTCCCACCGTTCCCTCGACAACGAGACGGGCATTCGTGCCAAAGGTGTTTAATCGAAGCGCGGAGACGGCCGGATTTTCGCCGCAATTGCTCAAGATTCCCCACAGCCAGTTGCTAGTTTTCACAGAACAACTCGCTCATTTGCTGCAAGCGGGCATGACCCTTGACGAGGGACTATCGGTTTTGCACAAGCGGCTCAAGCATCCACGCGTTCAACAGATGACACACACCTTGCACCAGGCGCTGGTTGATGGCCGGAGTTTCTCACAAGCTTTGCGCGAATTTCCGCGCATTTTCCCGCCGCTCTACGTCAATCTGGTGGCAGCGGGCGAAGCCAGCGGGGCGTTGCCGGAAATTTTAATGCGCCTCGTGAAACATCTCATGCAGGCAAAGAGCCTCCGCGACCGCGTCCAACAGGCGCTGATTTATCCGGCTTTTTTGGCTGTGGCCGGTGCCGCACTGATCACGGTTTTCATTACCTTCATGGTCCCGCAGCTGACGCAATTCATGTCGCAAAACGGAGGTGCTCTCCCACTTCCAACGCGTATTTTGATGCAGGTCCATCACGTGATTACAACATACTGGTGGATCCTGATTTTGATGGGTATCGGCGGTTTTGCCGGCTGGCGCGCCTTTGTTAGAAGCGACGAAGGACGGACGGCATGGGATCAGTTTCGATTGAATATTCCCGGCTACGGCCGTGTCATCCGCCACCGTTATTATGCGCAATTTTCCCGGACACTGGGGACTCTAACCGAAAATGGAATTCCCCTGCTCCGTTCGCTCGATCTTCTCTCGGAAATCGCCGATAACCGACACATCGAGAAGAAACTCGCCGAGGTGCGGCGGTCGGTGGTTGATGGCGCTCATCTTTCCGCTGCGTTGGCGGCACAAAAACTGTTTCCCGATTTGCTGACCGATATGATGGCAGTGGGAGAACAAACGGGGCATTTTGCACAAACGATGATGACCATTGCCGATGTTTATGAACGTGAATTGGATCGTACGGTGACGATTACGTCCTCGTTGATTGCCCCGGTCATTATCATTATCATCGCAATTGTGGTCGGTTTTGTTGTTTACAGCATTCTCTCGGCTGTTTTTGAAATGACACATAGTTTGCAGTTTCGAACCCGGTGAGCTAGCCTCGGCCCGATTTTCATGCGTCACTGGATCCTGACGTTAGGTTTGGTCGCAGCGACGCGTGTCGTTTCCGCGCAGGAAGCACTCGATCGCAACTCGATAGTTTCCCCTCCCGACCCCACAACCGCACTGGGTAGCGCGTGGCTTGACCTGCGACAGGCAGCCAAGACTGGTTCGACTCAGGCTGCGCCTGACTGGGTCGAATCCGTTACACTGATTTCACCCAGCCCAAACTCTGAGCCTCCTCGCAGCGTCTTTCGGATCCGTTTAAGTAAACCAACCGAGACCCAAACAATTCTATTTTTCCGTCTGTTCTTTAATGATAAGCCCTCGTTCCAGCCAGAAATTGTGGCGTGGGACGAGTCTGGATCAGAATTGTTGCGTTCGGGGCCTCTGGGCGGAGGTATTGATCTCGAGAGTTCCGAGTCGGTGATGATCCCGATGAGAGGCATCACAGTCATCGATGTAGAAGTGCCAGGCGACGGCACTACGGTGCGTGCAGCCTATCTGGAGTGGATGACCAGCAGCGAACTCGTCCACCCCGCTAGTGCGGGGACGCAGGATTCCGTGCCTCAGCCTTTTTCCTTAACCACGCCGTTACACGCGCCGGCGCAGGATCAGGAGCAATTCGGAACTGTCACGGCCACTCTTTCTGCTGATCCGGTCCGAATCGGGTCCACTATGGATCAAGCGGGTCTCTTTCAGTTCGGGTTGGAATCTCAGCCGTTAGTCGCCCTCGTTACTTTTGAAATTGCAGGCCCCCGCATCGACTCGCCACCGGAACTGGTCATCAATGGCGTGAATGCCGGCGCCGTTTCCCTCGCGCTGCCTGAGCTGGCCGATCCGGCTTATCGGGGCGAAATGCATACTTTTGTCAATGAGATGCAGTTCCAATACACCGGGTGGATTCGAGCGCAAAAGCTCCTGCCCCTGAGCTCGCTGCAAGTGGGCGTGAACAATATCGCGATTGTAAATGGGCCCAATGCAGCCGCCGCCGTAATCCGTTCGACGCAGGTTCAACTGAAGTACCTTTGGGATAAATCAGATTATATTTTGAAGCCGGAACGGTAATCCGCTGTCTAACCCTCGATGCGTAAGAAACAAGCAGCCTTCACATTGCTCGAGATCATGCTCGTGGTGACCATTATCGCGTTGCTGATGGGAGCAGCAATCTACAAACTTGCTGGCAATGTCGAGGTGGGTCGCCGGGTACGGGTGCAAGGAGACATCCAGGCGCTGAATACGCAATTAAGATTGTATCAGAGCCTGAACGGATTCTATCCCACCACCGAACAAGGATTGCAGGCATTGGTAACCCCTCCGGGGAGCGACCCCAAGCCATCGCGATGGACGCAGCTCATGAGCGAGGTGCCCAAAGATCCCTGGAATACACCTTATATTTATATTTCGCCAGGAAGGAAAAATTCCAGCGGATACGATCTTTACTCGGCTGGGCCGGACCGATTACCCGACACTGCGGACGATGACTGGGGTCAATAATTCGACCACTTTTTACTGCGAGTCGGCCTGAGGCACGTTGGGGATGGGCGAAGCGAGATTGGGATTTCGCTGGATCACACCACGAACGTGTGGTCGATTTTGGATTGCCGGAGGTACTATTGGCTGTGGCGGAGGCAAACTCGGCACCGGTGCGGGCTTGATGTAGTTCTGCGGTGGAGTGATTCCGGGAACAACCTGATTCGAAGCAACCCCTGGCGGCAGGATAGGATTCGGCTGCACAGGCGCGGGATTTTGCAACGGTTGCGCAAGCAATGCCTGATTAAAGGTCAAGGCAGCGTATTTTCCGTCTTTGGTGATTGTGACTTTTGTCGCGCCAACCCGATCCGACCACTCGATATTCGCGATGGCGTAACCATCAACGGGCGTTTTCGTCGTCAGATACTTTTTGAAATTTTTATCGCTGGCAGAGGCGATAGTTACAAGGTCGCCGTCGGGCGATCGCGCAGCGTTGGCCACGTAAAGGTCCTTGGCAAAATCCGGAGCCGCACCTGCGGCCAAGGCCGTTGCGACGGCGAAAGGTGAGCGGTTCAGCATCGCCTGGTAGTTCTTGAAGTCCGGCCTCTTGGGGACCGCATCCTCCGCCTGCGCCACCGTTGCCGCGAGGCTTAATACGAAAGCGAGTAATCTCAGCTTTTTCATTTCGGTTTTCCCGCCGGCGCATACCACCGGGCGATCCTGAATTTACCACGGATCTGTGCCGGGTCACCGGGATCGATCATCATGTTGACGCTTTCGAAGACGACGAACGCTTCCGGATTCTGAACATCGTAAAGAAAGTGGACGAGAGGAGGCCACGGACTTTTGGTCTCAATGGAAGCGAAAAGGGATTGATACGCGCCGTTTGCCTCGCCACTGCCGATGGCCGGATTCTCGATTAACACATTGTATTTACCGGCGATTTGTTTCACCTGATCGAGTAAGGCAGACGCATCGCTGGCGCCGCGGAAAGGCGGCTGATGCTCGCGCAACCATTTCTCTCGCTGCGCCCAAAGCTCACCCTCTTGCATATAAATGACCTGCTCATGCCGGATCAGTTTTCGTTTAGCCACTTCTGCGCGGGAGCTCTGGATAGCACCGAACAACCAGCTCCAAAGAAACAAATTCACCAATGCAATGACTACGCCGACGACCAAACCTCCGAGTATGCGCTCGCGCCTGTTTAACTGCTGGACGAAGTGCGGAATCATCGCGGTTTTCCCTCCAGCCTGAACTGCGCGTGATCATTTGGCAGGATGCGAGGCGGTTGCATATCGAAAGTGAAATTGCGCAAGCTGGAATTTCTTTTGACTTTGTCTCCGAATTGGTAGGCCAGCGCTGCGGTGTTGGCCTCGCCTTCAATGGATATTTGGCGGGCAGACTGATCGTAACTGGTGATCCGAACTTCTGGCGAAGGCAGACTGTCGAACAATTGCCGCAAGATTTCGATCGGGTAAAAATGAGGATCGACCGCAGGGGCGAGCGTCTTCCAATTTGCGTCGGCGGCGCGAACGAACGCCGTCTTTGGGGTGTCGCGGGCGATCTGAGCGTCCAGCTGCCGTGTCCGAATTTTTAGATAGATAAGCTCAAGGAGAAAGAGCCCGAGAATCCCGGCGTAGACGGCCGCTGCGAGCAAGATACGCTTAACCCATTGACCGCGCCGCTCGCGACGCAAACGCTGTTCGCGCCAGGCTTGAGGCAATAAATTAAAACCAGTTGGCGCCGGAGGTGTCTCGATACCAACGATGTCGGCACGCGTCGCAAGTGCGCTCTCCACTTTTTCGCGGAGCTCGAAACATTTTTCATCGAGGAGGACGGTCTGAAACGAGGCGTCGATGCCTTGCAATTCCGCGCTAAGCGCGAGTTGCGGCAATTCGATCTCGAGGGGCGCGGTGATCCCCCCCTCCACAGCACGGGCGAAACTCAATTTGCCGTTCTCCGAAATCGCGGAAATCAACGCGCCCACTTCGGGATAAATAAAGAGCGCGCGACCAGTCCCGGCATGGGTGGCAAGTCGTTGCGCGGCATACACGGTGACTGACGATGGAATGACGTCGCGAGCCAGCAGCGGCGCGGCAATCTCCGTTAGACGCTGATTTTGCACTGCCACCGCTGCGATGACGCACTCGCCGTTCGCGTTATCAATCACTTCGAAATCGCTTGTCACTTCGTCTGCTGAAAATGGCAAAGCTTTTTCGATCTGTAGACGAACCATTTCGCGCAGTTCGGTATCCTCCGCATTGGGCAGGCGGATTCGTTGGGCGAGCACGGCTGAGACGGGCAAGGCGAAAACAAAGTCGTCACTGCTGTTTAGCGCCTGGGCTGCTTCGGCAAGAGTGGAAAACGCCCGGACTCGCCACGCGCCCCCCTTCGCGCCTGGACTGATAAGAGTCCAGCCGTCGGCCCCTGGAACAAGAAACAATTGGGCGGGGGCGCTGATCTTAAAACTCCCTCCAGCTGATCATTTGAGCTGCCGTGCCGGCACGGCGGAAAACGACTTGAACTACGCGCGTCATGTTTGCCGACCGCCCGGTACTAACCACCCGCAAAATGGAATCCTTAAAGGAAATGAATGGCGAAAGCGCCTGAAATTGTTGCGGCGAAATCCCCAGAGCGTTGCGTACGTCCTCCAAACTCTTGAAAGTTGTGTCGTCTGGCGTGCCGTCGTTCCCATCAGGACCGCGACGCAATTGTAGAAAATGATCGACGATTTCGTCCGTCATTCCCGGAAGGGCACGCAGGACATCTCGCGAGGCCCAGGCAACGTCCACAGGCCCGCTACTGTTGAGTGTCAGTTCGTCGTCCCATCCTGGCGTCGCCGTGAACGCCTCCCATCCCCTCACCTTTTTCAGTTCCTCGATTCGAGTGAAAAGAGTGTTGCTCGGGTGATAATCCTCTTCCTCCTCGGCGCCATTGAGTCGAACCAGATTGTCAGGATCGACCCAGTCGAGCAGACAATCAATCATTCGGTCTCTTTCATTAAGATCGATACCTTTGATCTCGAGATAGCGGCGCAGCATTTCAATCCGCAGTGGATTTTCGCCAGCCACCAGCCAGTTAATATTTAATCGACCCCCTTCTCCCGTCAGCCGGGCTTCATAAGTCTGTCCGGGACCGAGTTTGCCCTGGAGATTACGCGATCCCGGCCTGACCGCCGGATGCATGGCGATCTCCGCGCCCGATGCCGCCATAGCTTCCGCCTCAAGAATGCGATTTTCGCTACCTGAAACAGCGAGGCGCGAATCAATATCCAGGGCCCAGGACATTAACATTGCGCTGAGCAAAAAGAGCGCCCAAAGCGAAAGCAACAAAGCGGCGCCGCGTGAGGTTGAACGTCTCATAACGGTGTCCGCGCCAAAGGCACGACGATCTCAGTCACTGCGGCTGCGTCGCTGCGGCCGATCACGACCTTGACCAGGCGGGGCAAGGTCACGGTATCCACCCAGCGTTGCACCCACGTATTCAGACGCGAATCAAAGTAACGAATCTGCAAACTGTTGACGTTGTCGATCAAGCGCACCCACGTTTCGTGTTCATTTGAAACCGCTGGATCGTCTTTCGGTTTCCGCAAAATCCCAAGTTCGAGTTGGTTTTTCCTGGAATCTGCGGCCCGTAAACGCAGGCTCACGCGAAAATCCCCGCTGGCATAGCGGGTCAGCACGCCGGGTCCTGCGCTGCAAAGCCAGGTCACTTCGTCGCGATCGCGATCATTTACCTTCAGGGCATCGCCCAGCAGCGCCCCACTACCGGGAGTTAGGGCCTGTAATTGCTGCATGAGCAATTCGCGCAGTCCCTCATAACGCGCGTCCGCAGCCTGGGCCGAAGCGGAAACCCGCATTGCCGTAACGTTTGCCTGAACGAACCGATAAATCGCGACCGACATCATGGCGAGAATGGTGACCGCGAGCGTAATTTCCAGCAGCGTAAAGGCCCTGCCGGCTTTGGACTTAGCGTGCGCGATAAACATAAAAGACGATCTGTTTCGATTGTCCGATCCGACCCCGCACCCAATTCGCCGTCAGCGTCACACGATTGATGCCGATGATCGGAGTTAGAAAAGTTCCGCCGCTGCTACCTGCGACTGTGCTCTCCTCTTTCAGGTCTTCTTGCTCCGCCTTTTGCACCAAATGGACGATTCCCGAACCAGTATCGACATTTATTTCCTTACTCGCATCGGGCGGGCCAGGCGTCGTCTGCACTTCGGCCATGCGATTGGCGAGAATTTGACGGACTCGCGCGTCATCAGCGCTTAGTCCACTGGCGTTCATGCAGTTGTTCACCGCCCGACCGAGTGCGATCACTCCAATGGCGAAAATCGCCAGCCCGAGCAGCACTTCGTAAAGAGCGAAGCCGAAGCTTCTATTGCGGGGCATACGACACGAGCTCAGATAACGCCGTGAGCGGGGAATATTCCGCCATCCACGATCCATTGGCGTCGGCGAAGCCTATTCGCAACGGCTCGCAGACCCCGGACTCCCAAAAAATCCACTCCGGTAGCGGTTTCTTTGTCAGCGCTGCCGGAAATTCAACGTGCCACTTCTCGCTGCGACCGATCGGGATGCTGTCGATCGAGGTATGTTCTTCAGTTTTTAAAAACACCGCGGGACGCAGCAGGATTTCGCTGTCGTTCCACACAATCAAATAGGCCCGGTGCTCGGCCAGGCTGCGCTCGTGCGCCTCCCGCACCAGAACGTTGAAGCGATTGAGCGAACGATGAAGCCGCTTGTCGGCCAGCACGCCCGACAAGCTAGGCACCGCCATTCCGAGAAGCAGGAGCACGACAAAAACGGCGATCACAATCTCGAAAAGGGTGAATCCGCCGCGCCTCGTCATATCCCGGAAATTTACGACAGAGACGCGAAATCACAACGTGCGGGTCCGGGGCAATTTGCCGCTAAAAAATGGCAACCCACCGGCAGCGGCGGTTTTATCTTTGTGATAGCGTTGACCACGTTTTAATGAGTAGCACTTCACGAACCGTTGTTCGGAACGGTGGTAGCATCGGGCTGGCAGTGTGCGCGATTTGCGTGCTGGCACTCCTGATCTGGCAGGCCAGAGTTACTCATGGTACGCCCGACCCATTGCGTTCGGGCACGAGTTCGACGGTGGCGGCGCTAGATATTGCGGTCCTGGTCTTTCGTGAAGGGCTGGAATGTATTTTGGTGCTGGCAGCAATCACTGCCAGCATGACCGGGGTCAGGCAGGTTTATCGCCAACCCATCGCGTTGGGAGCCGGCTTCGCTTTTCTCGCGACTCTGCTGACTTGGTGCATCGCGGTCGGAATCATGAGCCAATTGACGGAGAGTGTGCCGGCTCTGGATCTACAGGCAGGCACTGGACTTCTGGCGGTCATCGTCCTGCTGATCATCATGAACTGGTTCTTCCACAAGATTTATTGGGGAGGTTGGATTCGGGCTCATAATCGCCGAAGGAAGGCACTGGTCGACAGTAACGGCCCGGGTTCGGCCAATCATCTGCGGTGGGGACTAATTCTTCTCGGCTTTACTTCGCTTTACCGGGAGGGATTTGAGGTCGTGCTGTTCCTCCAAAGCTATAACCTCCGCCTCGGTGGCGCGGTAGTCATGAAGGGCACGCTCCTCGGATTAGCTTTATCGGGAATGGTTGCGGTGCTGACGTTTGTCCTCCAGCGACGTCTCCCCTATCGCCGAATGCTGATCACCACGGGAGTGTTGTTGGGCGTAGTTCTGTTGGTCATGGTCGGCGAGGAAGCGCAGGAGATGCAGCTCGCTCATTGGCTTCCGACCACTCCCATTCACTCGCTGGTAAATGTTATTCCGGGATGGATGAGTCTGTGGTTTGCAATCTTTCCCACTTACGAAACCATGATCGCGCAAATGCTGGCCGCGATTCTTGTCATTGGCTCGTATTATGCCGCGCGAGGATTTGGTGCCGCCCCGATTCCGGCAAAGACGTTGAGCGAACAAGATTCCGGCGGTCATGTCGAAATCGTGAAACGGCTGCCCGTTGCCGCCACCCGGTGACGGCTGCTTGGCCTGCGCAGTTCGATGCCAAGGTTCCTTTTGTGCGGAGCGGCGATTCTTACTCTCTGTCAGCCCGGCCTCAGCAGCGCGCGACACTTCGGCTACCTCTATGAAGCGCCAACTGCACTGCCGGGGACGCTAGAAATTGAAAATTATATAACCGGCAATTTTGGCGAGGCCGGCTTGGATGAAATCGATTTTCGACATGAGTTCGAATTCGGCATTACCAATCATCTCCAAGCCGGAATCTACGTGGCAAATTGGAGCTACTCTAGTGATTCCGACGATTATCGCGTCCGTTACAACAACGTCTCGGTAGAGTTGATTTACAATCTCACCAACCGGCAGCTGACCCGATTGGTGTTTCAATTTACCAGGAGCTCGGTAGCGGCCGCCGCTTCCTGGAATCGGAAACAAAGCTGATCCTGCAAAAGAACTTCGGGCCCCTGATTGCTGTCTACAATTTCACAGTTGAATCCAACTGGGCAGGGCAAGGCCTGAGAGACTCCGCGGGCGAACTACAGCAAGCTTTCGGGGCGAGCTACGAGATCGCCCCGCGCTTGTCGCTTGGGGTGGAAATGGTTTACGAGCTTGTATTCCCGGATTGGCGAAATTCGCGATCGAATAACAATTTTTTTATCGGGCCCAATGCATCCTACCGAAGCGATCGTTGGTTCGCGACCGTGACTGGACTTGCACAGACCACAGACACCTCGGCGAGCCTGATTTCCAAGTCCGACTGATTTTCGGCGTCGCATTGTGAAACAATGCCCGGCGTCCTTCGCTCTGAGCCTCGCGATCCTTATCACTGCATGTGCAACAGGTGACTTTGCTCCACCACCTTCAATTTCGCCATCCCTGGTCGCGAGCGGGCGTCCAGATGGCGCCGACACGCAGAAGCTTGTCAGCGGACGCGGCCTTTTCGTCTCGCGCTGCCTTGAATGTCACACACTGCCTCCGGTGGTGAGGTATACACGTGAGCAATGGCCGCATCTGGTCGCCCGCATGTCGGGCCGGGCACGCCTGACGCCAGGCGAACAGGATGCGGTGACGGCGTATTTACGCGCTGCTTCGACCACCGCGGGGCGGAAGAAATAGGTCCGCGAGGCGAAGGCACGTTCCTAGCTTTGTTGCACGCGCATGGATAAGACCACCATCGACGCGCTCCTTACCGCAATGCTGCAAACGAGTGATGGAGTTTCCGATCTACTCTTTATTTGTGGTCGGCCACCGCTTGTCGAAGTGCATGGGCACCTGACCGAATTTCCCATCGACACGCCGACCGGATTGCTCGACGAAGCCATAATTGAGCGAGTCGCGGAAATGATTACCGCAGGCAAAGAGCGCCTGACCCGGGATTTTGCCGAGATGGGTGCCTGCGACTGCAGCTACGCGATTCCCAACGTGGCAAGATTTCGCGTCAATATCTTCAAGCAATGCGGGCGCTACGGCATCGTCATGCGCAAATTGCCGACGGAAATCCCCACGCTCGACTCTCTGGGATTGCCACCAGTGTTTCGTGAAATGCTGAAAGAAAAGAACGGGATCATCTTGGTCACCGGCGGAACGGGCAGCGGGAAAACGACGACGCTGGCAGCGATGCTCAACGAGTTGAACGCGACGCAACAGATTCACATTGTCACGCTGGAGGATCCGATAGAGTTCCGGCATCCGCATCGACAGGCGGCGATGAGTCAGCGTGAGCTCGGCAATGATTTTCCGACATTCGCCAGTGGACTGCGCGCCGCCATGCGTCAGGCTCCCAAAGTGATTCTCGTTGGTGAAATTCGGGATCGCGAATCAATGGAGATCGCGATGTCGGCCTCGGAAACTGGACACATTGTTTACAGCACACTGCATACGATCAATGCGGGTCAGACCATTAATCGAATCCTCGGAATGTTCAGTCGCGA
Source organism: Chthoniobacterales bacterium (assembly GCA_036498205.1). Taxonomy (GTDB): domain Bacteria; phylum Verrucomicrobiota; class Verrucomicrobiia; order Chthoniobacterales; family UBA10450; genus AV69. The sequence goes on from DASXIC010000011.1 coordinate 11,461, forward strand.
GGAAGAACAGCAATTACGGCAACGGCTGGCTGAAACGATTCGCTATGTGGTGAGCCAGCGCCTGGTTTCCAAAATTGGAGGTGGACGCCTGCTGGTGACCGAGGTGATGGGCAGCAGCCTGCGCAGCCGCGAGACGATCGCCTATGGCGAATCGGAGAACAAAACGTTTCAGGAAATCATCGAATCCGGAACGACGCTCGGCTGGCATTCGTTTGACCAAAAACTGCTGGCAGCATTCGATGCCGGACAAATTACGGAAGAAAGTGCGATCCTTTATTGCGCGAGCAAGGCACGCATGCGCCAGCAACTTGATCAGGTCAAGAAACGTCGCGGCGCGACAAATCTGGATGGGCCGTCGGGGTTAAAATTGAACATGCCCGTGCCGGTCAAATCGATTCTTGAGCAGGTGGAAAAAGGCGGGCTAAGAGCGGGAACGACTTCAAATCCGCCACCGATTCCGGCGCAAAGCTCCTGAGAGGCAAATAAGTGCGTTTGTAGTTGAAGCACGGGCGGAAGTCTTGGAACTTACGCGCCATGATCTTCCGCCAGCTGCTTCGATCCGTCGTTTGTCTAGCCATTTCGAGCTTTATCACATTCGCTGGCACAGCGTCGGCGGCCCCGTCACCGACGCCATCGCCCGGCTCGTCTCCCACCCCAACGCCGCAGGTTGATCCAAAACTTTTCAGCAGAATGCAATGGCGCCAGGTAGGTCCTTTTCGCGGCGGACGCGCCCTCGCGATCGAAGGGGTTCCCGGGGAGCCTAACACTTGGTATTTCGGCGCGGTCGCGGGCGGTGTTTGGAAAACAACAGACGGCGGGGCGAACTGGGCTCCGGTTTTTGACAAACAGGACATCTCCTCGATTGGAGCGATTGCGGTAGCTCCATCGGATCACAACACCATTTACGCGGGAACGGGGGAAGCAGCGATTCGTGGAAATACGACCTACGGCACCGGGGTTTATAAGTCAGTCGATGGAGGGAAGAATTGGAAGAACATCGGATTGCGCGACACGCGACAAATCGGAGCTCTGATCGTTCACCCCACCAATCCCGACATCGTCCTGGTCGCGGCGCTTGGTCACGCCTTCGGGCCGAACCAGGAGCGCGGCATTTTTCGGACGAGCGATGGCGGGAAGACATGGAACAAAGTCCTCTACAAAGACGAAAATACCGGCGGCATAGATATCGTTTTCGATCCGCACAATCCCAACGTTGTCTTTGCCTCGCTCTGGCAGGCCCGCCGTCAGCCATGGTTTTTCTCCAGCGGCGGCCCGGGGAGCGGCCTCTACAAGTCCGAGGACAACGGTGTAACGTGGAAACAACTAACGGGAAATGGTTTGCCGGATGGAATTCTTGGAAAAATCGGGATCGCCGTTTCCGGGGCTGATTCAAATCGCATCTACGCAATCATTGAAGCGAAGGAAGGTGGCATTTATCGATCGGAGGATGGCGGTGAAAATTGGGCGCGGGTGAATGATGACGGGCGCTTTCGCCAGCGGGCCTGGTACTTCAGCAAAATCTACGCGGATCCGAAGTCGGTCGACACGGTTTACGTGCTGAATACCGGTGCTTTCAAATCGGTCGACGGCGCAAAAACATTCAATCTGCTTCCGGCGCGTCATGGCGATCATCATGGCTTCTGGATCGACCCGCAAAATCCCAATCGTCTTGGAAACGCCAATGATGGGGGCGCCAGCGTATCGATGGACGGAGGCAAGACCTGGACAACACAAGGCAACCAGCCGACCGCACAGTTTTACCACGTCGCGGTTGATAACGCGTTCCCTTATCACATTTACGGCGCTCAGCAGGACAATTCGAACGTCGGAATCGCGAGTCGCAGCGAGTCGGGGATGATTGGGCGCGAGAACTGGTTTATGGCGGGCGGCGGCGAATGTGGCTTCGTTATTCCCGATCCGCGCGACTGGCACATCATTTATTCAAATAACGAGGGCTACATCACCCGCTACGATAAGAACAAAGAAGAGATCCAGGATGTGAGCGTCTGGCCCATGGACAACTCGGGACACGGGGCCATGGATCTCACGCATCGGTTCCAGTGGGTTTCGCCCCTGATGCTTTCACCACACAATCCCGATGTCATTTACACGGCAGCGGAATCTGTTTTCAAATCAAGCGATCACGGCATGACGTGGAATCAGATCAGTCCGGATCTGACTCGCAATGATAAGTCCAAGCAACAGCCGAGCGGCGGCCCGTTGACCAACGACATCACGAGCGTGGAATATTTCGACACAATATTCGCTTTGGCCGAGTCGCCCAAACAACAGGGCACACTTTGGGCGGGCACTGATGACGGAGTGGTTCAGGTTTCGACGGACGATGGCCAGCATTGGGCAAATGTGACCCCGAAAATGCCGGAGTGGAGCACGGTCAGCATTATTGATCCCTCCCCTCACGACGCGAATAGCGCATACCTCGCCGTCGACCGTCATCGTCTCGACGATTTCAAACCCTATATTTTCAAAACGACCGATCTCGGAAAATCGTGGACGGCTATCACAGCCGGAATTCCTGATGGCGCCTACGCTCATGCCGTCCGCGAAGATCCGAGGCGCAAAGGTCTGCTTTACGCCGGGACCGAGCTTGGTGTTTATGTTTCATTCGATGATGGAGCGCATTGGCAGCCCCTGCAGCTGAATCTGCCTCAATCCCCTATTCACGACCTGGTGGTTAAGGACGACGATCTTGTCGCGGCGACGCATGGGCGTGCCTTTTGGGTTCTCGATGACCTGGCGCCATTGCGACAAATTAATCCCCAGACTGCGTCGGCCGATACGATCTTATACCAGCCGCAGACCGCGGTTCGATTGCACTACCCGGAGGAGATAGATAAGCGGCAGCCGGCCGGTGAAAACCCTCCGCCGGGCGCAATCATCGATTATTATTTCAAAACCGCTCCCAAGGATGAGGTCACGATCGATATTTACGATTCGCAGGGGAAAGTAGTCCGACACCTTTCAAGCAAAGAGAAAAAGGAATTCGAGCAGCCGCCGGAGTGGCCTGATCAAGTGAAGGAATTGAAAACGATCCCGGCCAATGAAGGAATGAACCGCTATGCCTGGAACTTGCGCTACAACGATCCGATTCAAACACCCGGCGCATTTTACGGCGGCGCCGGACCTCGGGGGTCGCTTGCATTGCCCGGCGATTATCAAGCGAAATTGACCGCCAATGGGAAGACGCAGACGGCACCGTTACATCTCGTTCTCGATCCGCGTTCCAAGGGCCAGGAGGCGGCATTGCAAAAGCAGTTCGCCCTTTCCCAGCAAGTGACGGAGCGGATTTCACAACTGCATCAGGCGGTAAACGAAATCCGCGATGTCAAGGCACAGATCAAAGGCCTGCATGCGAAGTTCGACCAAGACGAGCGAGTGAAGCCTGCGCTGGCTGCGGCCGATGAAATGGAAAAAAAGATGTCCGCTATCGAGGAGCAGCTTATTCAGGTCAATCTAAAAGGGTCGGAAGGCAGCCTGGCCTTCCCAGTCATGCTGAATGAAAAATTCGACACGTTCAGCCACGCGATCGATGCCGGCGATCGGGAACCGACAAAACCAGAGATGGATGTGTTTGCAGCGCTCACTGCGAGCCTGGAGGAGCAGTTGCAAAAATGGGGCCAGATTCAAAAAGAGGAGCTGCCAAAAGTCACGGCCTTGATCAAACAGGCCGATCTGCCCGCACTGGCAGTGCCGCCGCCAAAACCGGAAGCAAGTAAATCTTAACCTTTATCGACGCTGTATTTTCCGGGCCCGATAAGGGCGAGACAGACAAGAATAACAACGACCTCAAGTGGCACGAGTCTGGGGTAAAGCCCGGGCACGTAGCGAGCGACGGCAATTGCGTTCACCAGCGCGACCAAAAATGCGAGAAGAACGCCAAGGCGGAATGCGAGTCCCAGGACCATGAGAATTCCGCCAATGCAGGCAGCCAGCGCTCCGAAAAATCCCCACCACTCCAGATGGGAATGAAAATTGAAGACGCGCATTGCGCCGCCGAATTGTGCCCAGCGCTGGGCTCCGGCGAATAGAACTGGCGCGCAAATTAAGATGAAGATCAAGCCCATGCTAGCGCGCAAGAGCAACAGACCGGTCTCGCTATATTTACCAAGGAATTTTAACACGGCGGCGATGCTGGATCAGCATCTGCCGTAAATCAACTCGCGATGAAAATCACCAAAGCGGTTTTGCTTGCGGCCGGGCGCGGCACCCGAATGCGCGATCTAACCATCGATGTGCCCAAGCCAATGATCAAAGTACGCGGAAAACCCATTCTCTTGCATATTGTTGAGGGACTGCAGACCGCGGGAATCAAAGATTTTTTGATTATTGTCGGTTATCGCGGCGACATGGTTCGAGAGTACTTTGGTGACGGCACCTGCTTCGGTCTCCGCATAAGTTATGCGACTCAATCCGTGCAGGACGGCACGGGACGAGTTGTCGAGCTGGGCCGGGAATTCGTCGCAGCCGCTCCATTCATCCTTCATTACGCGGATATTTTAGTTGATCAGCACAACTACGGCCGCCTCGTTACCCTGGCGACGGGAACGGAAGCCATGGTCACCGTGAGAGCGAATGAAGACGTAAGCAAAGGTGGCGCTGTTTTCGTCAATGAAAGAATGGAAGTCACCGACGTGCGTGAGAAAGCCACCTCCGACGAACCGACCAGTCCATGGTACAACGCAGGCGTCTACAGTTTTCGCCCCAGCATCTTTGACTACACGGCCAAGCTGCAACCCTCACCTCGTGGCGAGTACGAATTAACCGATGCCATCCGCGCTCTCGCACAGTCAGGCAAAAAAGTGCAGGCGCTCGAGCTGGAAGGTGAATGGGCCGACGTGCGCGACCCTGAAATCCTCGCGCGATTAAATCAGCCTTAACGACTCCGAACCGCGGGCACGTTATTTTTCCGTTAAAGTTTTCGCAGCAAGGCTTGAAACCGCGGCTCGCCGCGCAGGGCATCCCAATCCGAATCGTTCTCCACCCACTCGCGCTGTCCAAATCCGTTCTGGATCGCCCTGTCCAAATGCTCGAGCGCCTCGTCGGCAGAACCTGCAAGAGCATAGACACATCCCACATTATACAAAACGGCTGTGTCTTCCGGATCAATCGTCGACGCTCGTCGTGCTCGTTCCATCGCCTCCTCACGCTGGCCCAGTCGCATCAAGGCCGCCGAGCTAAGGTACCACGCGCGGGCATCATCCGGGTTGAGTTCCAAGTGCGCGTCAGCCAACTTCAGGCCTTGCCGCGCAGCATCCAATGCCTCGTCGCGCCGGCCGAGTTTCACCAGGGCTTCAGCTGACAGGTAAATAGCCTGATAGTCTTCGGGTCGCACTCGCCAGGCATCGCGATAATGCGCGATCGCTTCCTCGACTTTCCCTTCGGTGAAGCAGGCGCGCCCATAGAAATAATGCGGCTCGTAGAGCATGGGATTTAGCCGAAGGGCCGCCTCGAATTCCTCACGCGCCTCCTGGTAACGCTGACGCAATGTCAGGGCCACAGCACGTGAGGTGTGCGCCTCGGCACTTTCCGGGTCGAGATCCAAAGCCTTCCTACTCGATGCATCCGCTCCTTCGAGATTCGCCTTGCTCCCGTCCCAGTACATGTAGAGAAACGAGCAGCAATCGGCGATCCCGGCATGGGCGCGAGCGAAGTTCGGGTCGATCTCGATCGCTCGATCGAACATGCGGCGGGCATATTGCATACCGGTGCGACGCCATTGATGCTGATTCTGGCGGCCACGAAGGTAATACTCGTAGGCTTGGATGTTTTCGGTGGGCGCTTTCTCAATTGCCCGCTTCTCGTCCTCCCCTAATACCACGCGCAGTGCGCGCACGATGTTTTCCGCAATCTCATCCTGAATCTCGAACACATCTTCGAGCTGCCGATCGTACCGCTCCGACCACAAATGGTAGCCGTCCGCAACGTTGACCAGCTGTGCGGTCACCCGCAGTCTGTTGCCCGCTTTGCGCACGCTGCCTTCTAGCACGGTGTGCACCTTCAGCTTCCGTCCGACCTCGCCGATGTCTTCGTTCTTTCCCTTAAACGCAAACGAGGATGTCCGTGCCGCCACCCGAAGCGCTTTGATTTTTGTCAACGCGTTGATGATCTCCTCGGCAATCCCATCACTGAAGAATTCGTTCTCCGGATCGTTGCTCATGTTAACGAAGGCCAGCACAGCGATGCTTTTCTGCGGTATTTCGGGAGCAGTAGTCGAGGAAATGGGCGGCTCTTTGCTTGGCGCCGCCCGGCTCAACAAACTCCGGGGCACGCGCAAATTTCCAAGGTCCGCGTTGTAAAGGTTTACGACCCCAAGCTTCACGCCGTGCTTTACTTCGATTTCGCCCAGCTCGTGAAGCAATGGCTGCCAGAGACGATCTTGCGCAAGATCGTCCGCCACGCGCTTCGAAAGAAGAATGTGACCTGCATCACCACAATCCATGACGCGCTGTGCGAGGTTGATGCCAGCGCCGGCCACGTTTGTCTGATTATTTACATCCTTGAGCTGGTCCACCGGCCCGCTGTGCACACCCATGCGCAATTGAATGTGCGGGTGACCTTTCAAAGACTTGGCAATTTCCATCGCGCAATGCACCGGTTCTTCCGGACTCTGGAAAAAGACCAGGGCCATCCCATCGCCGGTTGCAATGCAGATCAATCTGCCAGCCGCGCTGCTCTGGCAGAACTGAGGGGTCGCTTGGACAATCTTATTGAGCTGCTCTACAATTTCGCGCTGCTCGTTTACAAGCAGCCGGGAGTAACCCACCACGTCCAGGAACAGGACATGGGCAATTTCAAGATGGAGGCGCGAATCTTGAGCGACAGCCATACGTTGCCTCTACAATAGGAATTTCGAGCCGTCGAACAATGGTGGCGATGGGCAAGTTCTTTGTAGCCGCCCCTGTTCTGAGACGCAGAACCGAGCTAAAGCTCGACGGCTTCGCCGTTCTCGACTTCCTCCCCAATCTCTTCCTCGAATTCACGCCGCCACCGTTTTGAAACCCAAGGCCGCAAGAATCCGTAGAGAAGATAACCAAGAAACAAAACCGCCGGCATCCATTCGTAGTTTAGGACCGTAAAAAGCAGAACGAGACTGATAATGAGAAAACGCGGCAAAGAGCGCGTCGTTCGCCAGGTGATGGCTTTGAAACTGGGATAGCTCAGTCGCGTAAACATCATGACCGAAAGAAAAAGCAGAAGGGGCGGCAGCACCCATTTCCAACGCCCAATCTCGTGTTCCTTTTCCCCAAACCACCAGAGCATAAAGAGAGTGATCGATGCAATCAGGCCCGCCGCCGCGGGAATCGGGAACCCAGTGAATTCTTTGGAGTTCGTCGTTACGCCGTTCGCAGCCATGGTATTGAAACGCGCCAGGCGCAACGCGCCGCAAACCAGATAAACAAAAGCTACCAGCCAGCCGACACGGGGAAAATCGATCAGCACGATCCGATAAACGAGAAGCGCCGGCGCGACTCCGAACGAGACAATGTCGGCCAATGAATCAAACTCACGGCCAAAGGGACTGTCCTGTCCGCCAAGTCGTGCCAGCCGCCCGTCGAGCACGTCAAAGATGCAGGCGCCCAGAATGAACCAGACCGCGAAGTGAAACAGTTGCGAGGCGGCATCCGGATTCGACCACTGAATGAGCGCGCCTTGCACGATTTTGAGCGTGGCTCCAAACCCGCAAAAGAGGTTGCCTGCCGTCATCAAATTCGGCAGCAGATAAATTTTTGGATTTGGATCGCTCATTGAGGAAGCCGCGCGATCACGCTGGCGCCGCCCTTCACGCGATCGCCCACTTTTACCAAAACCTCGGCGTCGACCGGCAAATATATCTCAGTCCGCGATCCAAATCGAATCATACCGAATCGTTCGCCCCTTTTTACTTCATCCCCCACTCTTGACCAAGCGACAATCCGTCGGGCTATTGCCCCAGTTAATTGGCGAACGACAATTGTCGCGCGCGGACTTTGAAACGCCCACGTCATGGATTCGTTTTTTTCCGAGCATTCGGGCCTGCGGGCATCGAGAAACAAACCCCGACGATGCTGGCGAAATGTAATCCGGCCAGCAATCGGCGCCCGATTGGTATGAACGTCAAAGACGGAAAGGAAAATACCGATGCGTTTGGTTTCTGATTTCAGCACTTCCAGTTCCTGGATTTCGGAAATGTCGGCAACAACTCCGTCCGCGGCCGCGACAACTGCATTCCCGTCAACGGGATCGGGCCGAGACGGATCCCGAAAAAAAGCGATGGTATACAGAATCAGAGCTGCGAAAATCAGGGAAAGCCAGGGCACGATAAAAACGCTGGCGAGCATGAGGAGGAGAAGAACGGCAAAAATCCATCGTCCTTCGTAGAGGGTTTGGAGCCGCATCTTTAACCGCCAATTTCCGGTCCGAAAAAGGGCCGGTCAAGCTGCTCTGCGCCCTTGTGGTTGAAGACCTCTTTCTTCCACAAGATGATGGGTCCGGCTCCGGTTCGTCTCACAGTATCTGGTATTCTGCCCGGAAAAATAGTCGATAAAATTACTGGCAGAGTCGCGCTTTTTCGCTAAGGTTTTCCTCGTGGTCGCGCGACCATCTTCTATGCCGAAAACTGACGACGAATTGACGGGGAAAATTTCGTCGTCTGACCGCCTCACTGGCATCGAGTCTACGCAGAAATACGACGCGGCCCAGATCGATAAACTCGAAGGGCTTGAGGCGGTTAGGAAACGCCCGGGGATGTACATCGGCGACCCGGACGAACGTGGGTTGCATCACATGGTTTTCGAGGTGCTCGATAACTCGATCGACGAACACCTCGCCGGCTTTTGCTCGAATATTGACGTCGCTATCCACGTAGACGGCTCGGTTTCTGTGCGCGACAACGGGCGTGGTATTCCGGTGGATATCCATCCCAAATGGAAAATGCCTGCCGTCGAATTGGTTCTGACCAATCTCCACGCCGGCGGGAAGTTTGGTCAGGGGGCTTACAAATATTCCGGCGGGTTGCACGGCGTGGGAGCGAAATGCGTAAACGCGTTAAGCGACTGGTTTAAAGTCGAGGTCACACGTGAAGGCAAGGTTTATCACATGGCCTTCGAACGAGGCAAGACAACGCAGAAGCTCACTGTTATCGGCGAGGTCAAAAACAAAAAAAATACCGGCACTCTCATCACTTTTTTGCCGGACCCGACGATTTTCACAATTACGACCGAGTTCAAATTCGAGCGCCTGGCGACCCGGTTGCGCGAGTTGGCGTTCTTAAATCCCGGCCTTGAGATCGCGCTGGTCGATGAACGCTCGGCCGCTCCCAAGAAAGAAGCGTTTTATTACAAGCACGGGATTGAGGAATTCGTTAAGCAGCTCGGTGAAAACAAACAGGTCATCCATTCGAAGCCAATCGTGATTTCGCGGCAGCGCGACGAAGTCTTTGTCGATTGCGTGCTCCAGTACAACGACAGTTACAACGATCAGATCCTGCCTTTCGCCAATTCGATTCCGAATCCGGACGGCGGCACACACTTAACTGGATTCCGCACTGCGCTGACGAAAGCGATCAATCAGTACGCGCGCTCGAATACCCTGGTCAAAGAGAAGGACCCATCTATCTCCGGCGATGATGTGCGTGAAGGTCTGGTCTGTGTCCTAAGCCTGAAACTGCCGAATCCGAGGTTCGAGTCGCAAACCAAAGTCAAGCTCGTCAATACCGAGATCGACGGGGTCGTGAACTCCGTCGTCTACGACGGGCTGATGACCTACTTCGATCAGAACCCTCCGATTGCGAAACGCATTTTTGAAAAAGTGCTGACTGCGGCACGGGCCCGGGAAGCGGCGCGCAAAGCACGCGAAACGATTCGCAAAGGTGCGCTCACCGGCGGCGGGCTTCCCGGAAAACTGGCGGATTGTTCGGAACGCGACCCGGAATTGACCGAGCTTTATATCGTAGAGGGTGATTCCGCCGGCGGTTCAGCCAAACAGGGCCGCGATCGGCGTTACCAGGCGATACTTCCTATCCGCGGCAAGCTTATCAACGTCGAAAAAGCGCGCATCGATCAGTTTCTCAAAAATAATGAAATCCAGTCGATGATCACCGCCATCGGCACCGGCATCGGCAAGCCCAAGGAGGATGGCAACAGCAAGGAAGAAGGTAATTTCGATATGGCCAAGCTTCGCTACGGCCGTATCATCATAATGACGGACGCGGATGTGGATGGTTCCCATATTCGAACCTTGCTATTGACATTTTTCTTTCGGCAAATGACGGAGCTCGTCCGGGCCGGCCGCATCTACATCGCCCAGCCGCCGCTTTACCAGATCAAACGCAAAAAACGCGAAGAGTACGTGGATGACGATGTCCAATTAAACAAGATCCTGATTTCGCTGGGTGCCGAAGATGTCCGGCTCAAAAACCTTGCCGACAACAAAGAAGTGACAGCGGCACAGTTGAAAGACATTCTCGAGTCGCTCGAAAAACTGGCGAAACTGAGTGAGGCGATTCGCCGTCACGGAGGCGATTTCGAAAGCTTCCTTGGGCAGCGCGGGAAAAAATCGGGCAAGCTCCCGAATTATCTCGTGAAGGTGCGCGATGGGAATGAAGAAAGCGTTCACTATTTTCACGACGAACACGCGGTGCGCGAGTTTCACGAGGAAAATCTCGACTTAAACTTGTTCGATACCGAGATGGGACAGGAATTGCTGCCGCTCACAAATGCCCCGACTCGAACCAACGGTGCGAACCGGCGCCGGGGCAAACTGATTGAGCTGCACG
>DASXIC010000012.1:0-12409 GCA_036498205.1 Chthoniobacterales bacterium
CCCGCATAGGGCCGCACGTTCGGTAGATTCGAATAACCGTTTCGCGGAAGCTGATTGACATAGCGAGGCGCAGCTCCACCGCCTTGTGGCCGACCGCTATTTTGCGCTATTGATGGTGGCGGCGGAGCATCGCTGTTTTGCGCCTTGTTCCCTTTATGATCGTCGGCGCGTGCATTCCCCGTCGCCGCCAGAATCGCCGCCAAGCCGACCAGGAGAATTTTATTCATATCGGGTCTCGTACTATAGACATTCGTTGTCTTCGCCTTATTCAACACCGCAACTGGCGCATTGCTTCGAACAAAATGATCGCTACCGCCGTGGCCAGGTTCAAGCTCCGCGTCCCCTGCATGGGAATGGTTAAGCAATGCTCAGCGTTCTCGGCCAGGAGCGACTCGGGCAATCCCTTTGTTTCCCGGCCGAAAACCAGGAAATCACCCTCAGCAAATCGTACATCGAAGTAAAACCGGTCGGTTTTAGTCGTTAAATAAAAGAAGCGGGCCAGGGCGTTCGCCTTTTGCAACTCCAGGAAACTTTGCCATTCCTGAACGTCCAGCTCGTCCCAATAATCGAGACCAGCTCGTTTCAAGTGGCGGTCGTCAAGCGAAAAGCCGAGCGGTTTAACGAGGTGCAGCGTTGAACCTGTCGCGAGACATAACCGGCCAATGTTACCGGTATTAGGAGGAATCTCCGGCTCGACCAGAACGACGTTGAACATCAGACGCCTCCAATCGACCTGATCATTCCAGTTCTAGCGCGGCCGCTCGTGGACCGCCTCGGCTATTCTAGTTTAGCCGCGATAAATTTTTCCAACTTAATAATATCGGCAGCGAACTTGCGAATGCCCTCCGCTGTTTTCTCCGTCGCCATGGCATCATCATTCAAAAGGTACCTGAACCTTTTCTCGTCCAGCTCCAGTCGTTTTACCTGCGCCTGTTTTGCCTTATCGGGAATTAGTTTCCGCTCTACCGTGTCGTTGGAATCGGCTAGTTGCTTCATCAACTCCGGACTAATGGTCAGCAGATCACATCCGGCAAGCTCAAGGATTTCGCCTTTGTTGCGGAAACTGGCTCCCATTACTTCAGTGGGATAATCGAACTTCTTGTAGTAAGTATAAATCTCCTTCACAGACAGCACGCCTGGATCTTCCGCCGGGGCATAGTCCCGTTTATTGGCGTTCTTGTACCAATCGTAAATGCGCCCGACAAAAGGCGAGATGAGTTGGACTTTCACCTCCGCCGCCCGCGCTGCCTGCACCAGAGAAAACAGCAGCGTCATATTACAGCGAATGGACTCCTTCTGCAGCTGCTCTGCCGCCAGAAAACCTTCCCAGGTTGACGCGATCTTGATCAGCACTCGCTCACGACCGATTCCGCGCTCCTGGTAAAGGGCAATCAATCGTCGTGCCTTATTAATCGAACCTTGCACGTCGAAGGAATAACGCGCATCCGTTTCCGTCGAGACCCGGCCAGGCACAATCTTCAGAATCTCGCAGCCAAACCGAACCAGCAAATGATCGATAATATCCTCTATTTGCGCCGCGCCAGTGAGGCCTGACTTACTTCGCTCCTGCAGAACCTCGTCCAATAAGTGGGCATATTGCGGTTTTTGCGTCGCTGCAAAAATCAGGCTCGGGTTGGTGGTCGAATCCTGCGGCTTAAACTGCTTGATCGACTCAAAATCGCCCGTGTCGGCGACAACCTTGGTAAATTTCCTTAATTGCTCCAGTTGACTCAGCTTGGTGGTTGTCTGTTTCGGCTCCTCGACGGCAGTGCTCATTGGTTCATTCCTCCAGAAGAGAATCTACTGCCGCTGGCGGTGCCGCTCAACGCAATTCGCCCGCGCAGTCCCGGCCGTTTTCAGGCCGAAACTACCGGCGGCTGCGACTGGCGTTTTGAACCGATGGCAGCGCGAACAAAGTTGTTGCCGAGTTCCCACATTGGACCCGGAAATTTACGGCATTCGGTCAGCACTGAATCGAGGGCGGTTACGAAGAGGTCGACCTCGCGTTCCCCGATAATAAGTGGCGGGAGGATTTTGATCACATCCATGGCGTGACCGGCCACCTGGGTAAGAATTCGATGCTTGCTCAGCATTTGCGTCACAATCATTTGCGCAAACAGAACTTTGTCGACCTTGTGCAGTAGCTTCCAGGCCATCTTGAGTTTGAACTCGGTTGGCTCGTGGAACTCTATCCCGATGATCAGACCTTTACCTCGCACTTCCTTGATAAAAGAATGTTTGGCACGAAGTGCGTCCACCCGGTCCATCAATTGCGCGCCCATTTTGGCGGCGCGCTCGACCAGGTTTTCCTGATCGATTACTTCAAGCGCGGCCAAGCCGCATGCCATCGCCAGATTATTACGACCGAAGGTAGTCGAATGGACGACACAACGGTCCATTCGACTGAAAGTCTTTTGGTAAATGTCACGTCGTGCCACAATCGCGCCACAGGGCACATAGCCGCCGCTCAAGGTCTTTGCCAGCGTGATAATATCGGGCTCCAGATTCCAGTGCTGGAAACCAAACATTTTGCCGGTACGGCCAAGTCCGCATTGTACTTCATCCGAGATAAAGAGACTGCCGTATTTGCGACAAAGTTCCTGCGCGCGAGGGAAAAAGGAGTCGCTCGGCGTTTTGCAACCTTTGCCTTGCACCGGCTCAATAACGAAGGCGGCCACGTCTCCTTTTGCCAGCTCGCGTTCAAGTGAGGCAATGTCATCAAGGGCGATTCGGGTATCCCATTCATCCATTAAGGGACCAAATCCTTCGGTAAAGCTGTCGCATCCCATCAAAGACAATGCGCCGAGGCTCAGCCCGTGAAATGCGCTGTCAAGTGAAAGCACACGCTTCCGACCGGTCGCGGCGCGCGCAAATTTTAAAGCCCCTTCCATCGCTTCCGTTCCCGAGTTGCAGAAAAACACTGCATCGAGGTGCGGCGGTGTGCGCCTGGTGATCGCTTCGGCGAGCAATCCGCTCAAAAGCGAGCAATCCATTTGCACCATGTTCGGAAGATCGAGATCGAGCACATCGCGAATAGCCTGCTTCACCAGCGGGTGATTGCGACCAATGTTGAAGACCGAGTAGCCGCTGAGAAAATCGAGATATGCGGCATTATCCATGTCGTAGAGATAAGCGCCTTCGGCCCGAGCGTAGACTTTGTCGAAACCAATGACCCGTTGCGCGGCAACGAGGGTCCTATTGATATGCCTATGATGCAGTTCGTAGTTTTCGCCCAGCCGCGCCGCAATAATCTCCTTCAGGTCGAACGCCATGGGCAATGCTCTGCGATTTAGGCCCGAAACGCAAACGACCCTCCTGGGCTTGGTAGGACGGTTCACCGAACTGCCCGCGGGCGATTAGGGTCAATCGCCCTAGCCAAACCGGGCCTGCAAAATTATTCCTAAGGTTTCCAGTCCCGGTAAGCAACCGGCGCCCCGACTTCCAGACTGGTTTTACTGGTACCGTGCCGTTCCAATTGCTCGGCCAGCCACTGAAACCACTCCCAGCTCTTCTGTGATCCGGCGCGGTTACGCTCGAATTCAACGTATCGACGTATATTGCGCCAGGCGACACGGACGCTGCCACCTACCAAATCGTCAACGGTTTTCAGCGGCACAATCCGCGCGAACACGGCGTAACCAAGTCCTTCCATGGTAATACCGATGATGTGCGCGGCTTCGAGTACACGCGGATCGGCTTCAATTTCGGCCGCGCTCGTCCCCTCTCGAATCGCATGCACAATCACGATCGATTTCATCCAGTCGGGAGTGAGAATGGCATTGAGCGCGGCAAATGCGGCGCGTTCCTCCCGGTCCTGTCGGGACCGCCGAGCTTCGACCAATCCAAATGCTACGCCGGTCAAAACAGTCAGCGCCGTGGCGACGTTCGCGATAGTCGAAAGATCCACCTCCCTGTCTTACAAAAGCAGATTTCGCTCAGCGAGCTGAAACAGGGAAAAAAAGCCGCAGAGTTCGTGAGAACCCTGCGGCTGCGAATTTAGCGTATAGCTTATTTAGTCTTCCACTTGAACGTGTTCCACCACACGGCGCTCCCCGTTGCCGGTATAATACACGCGTACCTTCTGGCCGGCCCGCAGCGGGGCCGTCACGATCTTGCCTGCACCATCCACGATCCGTGCAGCCGTTCCGAGCGCGAACCTCACCGGACCACCCTCGTCGTTTTTCACCACGATTGTCTTGCCAGGCTCGTAGGTGGTCACCGTTCCTGCCGAATAGGTCGTAGCTGTTTCGGTTGTTGTTGGTTGCGTCGTCGTTGTTTGTTCTGTCGTTGTTGTACTTGTTTGCGCAAATGCCACGGGAGCGACTAATGCACAGACAAGCCCGATAATACCTTTTTTCATATCACGCTTTCTTTGATGTTGTTCGTTATGCGACCTGACTTCGTAGCCGGGGCCGCTGGCGGCCGGATAGAGCCGCCCGTTTCATTGTTTGACTGCTTGTGGGGCGCTTATATTCGATTCAAATCGTGTCTATTGAGCACCGCTGCAGAACCGTTACTGTCCTTTGCTGATGTCCTCCGTCGACTCCGAATCAAAAGTAAGTCCGGAACTGGTGGCGGAGCACGGCCTCATTCCAGAGGAATTCGAGCGCATCAAAAAAATTCTTGGACGAGCACCGAACTTGACCGAGCTCGGAATTTTTTCGGTGATGTGGAGCGAACACTGCTCCTATAAGAATTCGCGCAAAGAACTGCGAAAGCTCCCGACCTCGGGGCCAAATATTCTCGTAAAGGCCGGTGAGGAGAATGCCGGGGTCGTGGACATCGGCGACGGCTGGGCTGTTGCGTTCAAGATCGAATCGCACAATCATCCGAGCGCAATTGAGCCGTTCCAGGGTGCCGCCACCGGTGTGGGGGGAATCATTCGAGACATTTTCACCATGGGCGCGCGACCCGAGTTCTGCCTGGACTCGCTTCGCTTCGGCCCCATAACCGGCGATTCATCAAATGTCTCGGCCAATCGACGGCTTTTCACCGGAGTTGTTTCCGGAATAGCTCACTACGGCAATTGTATCGGCGTTCCCACCATCGGCGGTGAAATTTATTTTGACGAAAGTTTCGAAGGCAACCCACTGGTCAACGTGTTTTGCCTTGGGGTGCTCCGGCACGATCAGCTCGCACGCGGTGCGGCCCGCGGTGTTGGCAATCCCGTTTTCTATGTCGGGGCGGAAACGGGTCGCGATGGACTCGCCGGCGCCGCGTTCGCTTCACGCGAGCTGACCGAAGAATCGCGTGAGGACCGGCCGGCAGTGCAAGTCGGCGATCCATTTAAAGAAAAATTACTGCTGGAAGCCTGCTTGGAATTGCTTGCTACCGGTGCCGTCGCAGGAATTCAAGACATGGGCGCAGCCGGCCTTACCTGTTCGACCTGTGAGACTGCCAGCCGCGGGGATAGCGGCGTGGAAATTGACCTGGCCAAGGTACCGAAGCGTGAACCAGGCATGACTCCCTACGAAATTCTTCTGAGCGAATCGCAGGAGCGCATGCTTATCATCGCTAAACGCGGTCACGAACACATAGTTCGCGAAATTTTCGCGAAATGGGATGTGCCCTGCGCGGAAATTGGCCGTGTGACCGGGGACGGCATGATGCGGGTGCGGAATAACGGAACTGTCTCGGCCGAAATTCCGGCCAAACCATTGGCCGAAGATGCGCCCCTTTATTCGCGGGAAGCACAGTTGCCCGCCAGGCAACACCACCCGGACATCCGCTCCTTCGGCGACGCTAATAATCACGAAGCACTTCGGCAATTGCTGGCCGATCCAACGATCGCGTCGAAGAACTGGGTTTATCGCCAATACGATCACACCGTTCGGACCGGCACAGTGGTAAAACCCGGATCCGATGCCGCAGTGTTTTTTCTGCGCGAGGCCAACAAGATCCTGGCTGCCACTACCGACTGCAATTCGCTCTATTGCGCGCTCGATCCGCGGGAAGGTGGCCGAATTGCCGTAGCTGAGGCAGCCCGAAATCTTACCTGCTCAGGTGCCCGTCCGCTCGCGGTGACGGACAATCTTAATTTCGGCAATCCCTACAAGCCGGAAAACTTCTGGCAATTACGGGAAGCAGTCGAAGGCGTGGCCGAGGGATGCCGGGCCTTCGCCACGCCAGTCACGGGCGGCAATGTCTCTTTATATAACGAGAGCCCCGCCGGTGTAGTGGATCCCACGCCAACCGTTGCCATGGTCGGTCTGATTAACAATGAACGGCACATCACCACCCAATGGTTCAAGGACGTCGGGGATGCAATTATCCTCGTCGGCGAAATTGGAAGCGGCCTCGGCGGTTCGCGATTTCTCAAGGTTTGTCATGGCCGCAAAATCGGGCCGGTCCCGCGGCTTGATTTCGCGCGCGAAATCGCGGTGCAAACCGCGGTTCGCGATCTGATTCGAGCAGATTTGGTCAAAAGTGCACACGATTGTTCCGAGGGGGGACTGGGTGTTGCGGTAGCGGAGTGTTGTTTTAATCCGGACGGGCTGCTGGGAGCGCAGCTCAATCTCCGCCGCGATAGTTCTGTCAGCCGTGAAAATGATGCATCGCACACAGACGCGGCTACGGTCGATCTTCTCTTCAACGAATCCCAATCGCGGATCCTCATTTCTGTCTCGCCCGACAAGCTGGAAAAAACGTTGTCCGAATTGTCTACGAAATCAGTGGCGCACACGCACATCGGTTCGGTGAGTACGAACGATCTCAATATTGCCGTCAACGATGGTGCCGTGAAGTGGTCAATCGCGGAATTGCACGATCTTTGGTTCAATTCCATCCGCCGCGCGGTCGAAAGCGATTCCGAACCAATACCTAGCTTGTGAGGTTGCTCGCACCCGGGCGTTTCGGTGAAATACCCCTGGTAGGGACGATTGACCCAATCGCCCCCGCACCGATATGAAATTATTCGACTGTCCGCGGGATCAGGGTGCTGCTACGCCATTGAACACGATAGCGAAATCGACGATGTTCCTTTGCGATGACGATTAAGACTCTCACGCACGAAGAATTGCCTGATCGAGCTGCATTGCCGCAGCACGAGTGCGGAATTTTCGGTGTCTTCGGTCATCCGAACGCAGCGGTTCTGACCTATTACGGCTTATTCGCGTTACAACATCGCGGTCAGGAAAGCGCCGGTATTGTCACCAGCAACGGACCTGGGACCGACTTTCAGTTGCATCGCGATATGGGTCTGGTTTCGCAGGTGTTTGGACAAGTGGAGCTCGAGCGATTAAAGGGGACCCGGGCGGTTGGTCATACCCGTTACTCCACGACAGGGTCGAGTACGCTTAAAAACGCGCAACCTTTCGTGGTCGATTGTTACCGCGGCCAAATCGCCGTCGCCCACAACGGCAACCTCATTAATGCGGGCGTCCTGCGCGACGAACTGGAACGCAACGGCTCCATTTTTCAAACCACCGCGGACAGCGAAATCATTCCGCATTTGCTGGCCCAACCGCTGAAGAACGGGGGCAGCGCGCTGGGGGTGCTCCGCCGGCTGGAAGGCGCCTTCTCCCTCGTAATCATGAGCGAGCGCGAAATCATCGGCGTCCGCGACCCCTTCGGGTTTCGTCCGTTGGTGCTTGGCAGCCTTGATGGCGCATACATTCTTGCGAGCGAGACATGTGCGCTCGATTTGATTCACGCGGAGTTTATTCGCGAGGTTGAACCTGGAGAGGTATTAATCATTGACGAACATGGCCTGCGCTCAGAATGGCCCTTCCGGGATGAACAGCGCGCATTTTGTATGTTCGAATATGTTTATTTCGCCCGACCCGACTCGATTATCGGCGGCGTAAATGTGGCGAAAGTTCGCACAGAAATGGGACGCGAACTGGCGCGACGTTTTCCGGTTAAAGCCGATATCGTTGTACCCGTGCCCGACTCGGGGAATTACGCTGCGCTTGGCTTCGCCCATGAGCTCAACATTCCTTATGAGCACGCCTTCGTCCGTAATCACTATATTGGCCGTACGTTCTTGCAGCCGAGCCAGCTCATTCGCGATTTCGACGTACGAGTAAAACTAAACCTGATCAAAGAAGCGGTGGCCGGGAAACGCGTCGTGGTTGTGGATGACTCGATTGTCCGCGGAACGACGGCGCGAGCGCGAGTAGTCAACTTGCGCGAGGCGGGTGCTAAGGAGGTGCACATGCGGGTGAGTTGCCCCCCTCATCGATTTGCCTGCCACTACGGCATCGATTTTCCCGATCCCGAAAAGCTCATCGCGAATCAGATGCCGATGGACGAGATCTGCGAATACCTCGGTGTGGACAGTCTCGGATACCTTGATGTGCAAGGAATGGTCAAGGCAACCGGCCAGCCGGCAAACTCGTTTTGTCTGGCTTGTTTCACTGGTGACTATCCGCTTCCGGTCGACCCCGCGCTCGACAAGTTCATCATGGAAAGACGCGAGCAGCGCGCTCGGGCGCTGGCCGAAGCCGAAGGACAACCCACGCTCTTCGCCGAGTTAAAATGAAGGCAGGGGCGATTGACTTCAATCGTCGCCGGGCAGTGGCGTCCACCCGATGATAAGAGAAACAATAGACGAGACGATGCCCCCTGTTGACGTCACGGTAGGGGCGATTGACCCCAATCGCCCCCGGGCGGTTCGGTGAACCACCCCTACCAGCGCATGACGGGACCCAAAGCCTACGCTCGTGCTGGCGTTGATGTTGACTTGGGAAACCGCCTGAAACGCGGCATTCACAGGCTCGTCCGGCGAACCCAGGGGCCGGAGGTGCTTGGGAAGATCGGCGGATTCGGCGGATTATTCGCAGCAAACTTTCGTGGGATGCGCGAGCCGGTCCTGGTTGCGAGCATCGATGGCGTGGGCACCAAGCTCAAAATTGCGTTCGCGATGAACAAGCACGAGACCATCGGGGCCGACCTTGTTAACCACTGCGTCAACGACATCGCCGTCCTTGGTGCGCAGCCACTTTTTTTCCTCGATTACATCGGCACAGGAAAACTTGAGGCGCGTGTTTTTACCGAGCTGCTGCGCGGCTTGAGTCGCGCCTGTCGCGCATCGAAATGCGCGCTGATTGGGGGTGAAACCGCACAGATGCCGGGAATGTATAAACCGGGCGAATACGATTTGGCTGGCTGCATTATCGGCGTGGTGGAAGGCAAAGATGTTATTGATGGACGCCGAATCACGCGCGGAGACAGGATCCTGGGATTAGCGTCTAACGGACTTCACACCAATGGTTATTCACTGGCGCGGAAAGTATTGTTCGAGCGATTGCGATTAAAGCTCTCTTCGCGCATTCCGGGCCAGCGGCGGCCATTGGGCGAAGAACTTCTTCGGGTGCACAAAAATTATCAGCCGTTGCTTGCGAAAATGCCGCGCGGCATGGCACACGGTTTAGCACACATCACCGGCGGCGGCCTGGTTGATAATCTCCCCCGTGTGCTACCAAAAAACTGCGACGCAGTCATCGATACCGGCAGCTGGCGCCCGCCGCAGATTTTTCAATTCATTGCAGAAAAGGGAAATATCGAGCGTGCGGAGATGTACCAAGTTTTCAACATGGGCATTGGCATGGCGGTAATAGTCGGCGAGCGCGACGTGACCAAGGCAAAGAAAATCCTGCGAGCGCATGTGATCGGCAGAATCGAGCGCGGCGGTGGAAGAACAATTCTGGCTTTTTAGTAATCAATCGCATTCGCTGCCCGCACTGCGAAGCGCACGCAGTGGAGCGTGCGAGCGCGCATTATCGCTTGAAAGTGACTCGGGATGACAAGGGCGAAACCGCGTCGTAATTATCTGCGATGGAAAAACGCCGCCTTGGTCAGACTGACATGGAAATTACTGTGCTCGGCTGCGGCGGATCGGAGATCGGAAACGCAAATGCTGAAACAATCGAAAGATTGTTACACAGCGCATTGGATGCCGGACTCAACGTCATCGACACGGCCGAATGTTATGAACGGAGCGAGGAACTAATCGGGAAAGCCGTGCGCAAACGGCGAGACGAAATTTTTCTGTTTACCAAATGTGGACACCCGCGCGACGTCGGCAGCGAAGACTGGTCGCGTCAATCCATCCTGGAGAGTATTCAGCGAAGCTTACGGCGCTTACAGACGGATCGCATCGATTTGATTCAACTGCACGGCCCTTCCGAAGAGGTGATGAAACGCGGCGAAGCTGTTGCCGCACTGGAGAGCGCGCGAGAACAAGGTTTGGTCCGCTATATTGGTTTCAGTGGGGACAGTAGGCCGGCCCATTACGCGGCGAACTGCGGGTTGTTCGATACCTTGCAGACCTCGATTAACATCGCCGATCAGGAAGCAATCGGCTTAACTCTTCCGCTGGCGCGCGAGAAAAAAATGGGGGTGATCGCCAAGCGTCCGCTGGCCAACGTCGCATGGAAGACTGCTCACAAGCCGATGAAATCCTATCACCACGAATATTGGGAGCGGCTCCGAAAATTGAACTACGAATTTCTTCAGCATTGTTCCATCGAAGAGTCGATTGCGATGGCACTTCGCTTTACGCTTAGCGTTCCCGGCGTGCACACCGCCATTGTCGGCACGACCAAACCTGAACGCTGGGCTCAGAATGCAGAAATGATCAAGAAGGGCCCTTTGAACGATGGAGAGTTTCAAACTATTCGCGAACGTTGGGATGATGTCGCCCCCAGAAGCTGGATCGGACAACCATGAGACAGCGTAAACTCGGACGGGGTGGACCGGTTGTTTCCGCCCTCGGCCTCGGATGCATGGGCATGTCGGATTTTTACGGCGGCCGCGATGAGACTGAGGCGCTCGCCACGATCCACTTCGCTCTCGATCTGGGTATCACATTTTTTGATACCGCTGACAGCTACGGACCATTTACCAACGAGCAATTGGTCGGGCGGGCGATTCGAGGGCGCCGGGACCGTGTCGTCCTCGCGACAAAGTTCGGGATTTTGCGAAAACCGGGTGAGGCTGGTTTTAGTGGAGTCAGCGGCAAGCCCGCTTATGTAAAGAAGGCGTGCGACGCAAGCCTACAGCGCCTCGGTGTGGGATGCATCGATTTGTATTATCAGCACCGTCCCGACCCGGAGACGCCGGTCGAGGAGACCGTTCAGGCGA
The DNA here is from genome assembly GCA_036498205.1 of Chthoniobacterales bacterium. Lineage (GTDB taxonomy): Bacteria > Verrucomicrobiota > Verrucomicrobiia > Chthoniobacterales > UBA10450 > AV69. The sequence continues at coordinate 11,086 of DASXIC010000012.1, forward strand.
TGGCCGAACTTGTGCGAGCCGGCAAAGTCCGCTTTATCGGCTTGTCCGAGGCCGGACCGGATATCATTCGCCGCGCACATAAAATTCATCCAATCACCGCATTGCAGTCAGAGTATTCGCTCTGGACGCGAGATCCGGAAGACGAAATCCTTGGAGTCTGTCGAGAGCTCGGCATCGGCTTCGTTCCCTATTCACCGCTTGGGCGCGGTTTTCTCACCGGGCAAATTAAACGGTTCGAAGATTTGCCGCCGGACGATTATCGCCGCAGCGCGCCCCGGTTTCAGGGCAAGAATTTTGAACACAATCTCGATCTCGTGCGGACTATTAGTACCATCGCGCGCGACAAGGGTTGTAGCCCCGGGCAGCTGGCTCTGGCCTGGGTGTTGGCGCAGGGGCAGGACATCGTGCCGATTCCCGGAACCAAACGGCGCAAATACTTACAGGAGAATGTCGGGGCGCTCGAAGTGATGCTGACGGTCGAAGACTTGGAGCGGATTGATGAAGTAGTGCCGAAAGATATCGCTGCCGGTTCGCGTTACCCCGAAGCGATGATGAAACTGCTCAACAAGTGACGCGAATTCGCGCGCGTGGGTCGTCAGGGAGCGCACGCGAGCGCTCTTAGGTCGGCTGGTGCAGGTTTCCGCTATAGGCCGAAGCATTCACGGCGACAGGCTACAGTTGTAGTCGCTTCGCGTAGTCGAGGCATTCTGGCCACCACGGATATCCGCTGAGGACAGCGGATACTACAGCCTTAACAACGCGCGGCCCTACAAGCTCGAAAAATCGGGCATCACAAGGTCGACGAACACGCGGCGCTACCACGTGAATCAAATGTTTTAGGTGCTGTAGTGTGCGGTGTCCTCACCGCATTTCATTCTCCGTTAAAGCGACCCAACGATAGCAATGCAATAGTATTTATTGTTAAACGCATTAGCTAGCGTCAAGGATGGCGAGCCGGCAACATTGCGCTGGCAGCAAACGATTGCACGATTTCGTTGCGTTGATTTTTTGTAACGTTACGAATGCGAATGATTCCAAATCCGGGTCGCGATTTGGAAACGCGCGCATCTAGGATTTCAATTTCCACTGCGAGTTGATCGCCTGGGCGCACGGGATTCGGCCAGCGCAGCTCATCCACGCCCAGGCCGATAATTTCCCCGTCGACATTCATCGTCTCGACGAAAAGCCGCATCGACAACGCCGCAGTGTGCCAACCGCTCGCGACGAGACCCCCGAGGATCGTTTTCTCCGCCGTCGCAGGATCAAGATGAAAAGGTTGCGGGTCGAACTGCCTGGCGAATTGGATGATCGATTCCCTCGTCAC
>DASXIC010000013.1:0-16361 GCA_036498205.1 Chthoniobacterales bacterium
CAGTGGTCTGACCAATATCGTGGCCCGGGAACACAGCTGCTATGCTGGACCAGGGGCGTATGCAGGTTTCGCCGGCACGAACTGGCTTGCGAATTTGACGGGAACTCCTGGGACACGGCAAAACGCGCAAGAACAGGTCAAGCGCGTTTCGCTCTTCGCGAGACGATAAAAGCAATGCCGCCAACCAACCCCCATGACGCTTGAATGACAAAACCGAGTGTGGCGGTAATGGCGGCGAGCGCCGCGGGCACGTGCGCGAGATTGCCTAATAACTGTTGGAAAAGTGTCTCGCGCACTCCGACTCCGCCGAATGAGATGGGTACGCCGGTGATGGTGTTAACCAACGGCATGATTGAGAGAACGTCGCTCACGCTGGGGGTTCGATTTGTTGAGCCATGCAGCGATTGCGCAGCGCAATAGAAGGTCATGTAATAGGCGAGGTGGGCGACGACGGTGAGGATGAAAGCGAGGAGGACCGGCCGAGAGTGGGTCCGATAAAGATCGAGAGCTTTCCCGGACTGTAGAATGGTTTTCCGGGACGGAAATCGCTTCGGCAGCTTCTTGAGCAGGCCGAAAGCGACTGCGCCAAAGAGGAGAGCGATCAGGACCACAGCAGCTCCGAGCAGGCCTAGCGCAAGATAGGCAATATGAGTCGTCACGGGAAAACGCTTCAACCATCCGAAGCGAAACAGAACCACGAGTGCGGCAAGAAAAACAATCGAGAGCAACCCGAGCAAACGATCCATCGCTACCGAAAGGGTGGCGCGATTGCGCTGCCGCGGCGCGTCTTTAAAGACAAAGTAGAGGCGCATCACGTCACCGCCCACTAAACCGGGCAGAAACATGTTGAAAAATAGCCCGATCATTACCGTCGCTCCCACCCGCAGCCAATTCAGATGTATGCCCTGAATGCGCAGCAAAATCTGCCATCGCACAGTGGCGAGTGCTTCGACCATTCCATAGCAAAGCCACCCGAGAAGGAGCCATTTCCAATCAGAATGCCGCAGAGCCTGAGCGATTAATGTTCGCTCTTTCGGATCATGAAAGACATAGAAAATGCCCGCTGCGGTGACGAGTAACTGAAGCAGAATTATGCTGACCTTTTTGATCACAAGCTCATCTTACCTCTGGTCGAATCTGGCGTTCATGGCCGTCATTGTGCGCGAAAAATGACCGCGGAATACGACGCCGTCATCGTCGGCTCGGGCCCGAACGGCCTGGCCGCGGCAATCACTCTCGCACGCGAAGGATGTTCGGTGCTCGTCCTGGAAGCAAACGCGACCCTTGGTGGCGCCGCTCGCTCTGCTGAGCTGACGCTGCCGGGTTTCCGACACGATGTCTGTTCGGCCATTCATCCGCTGGCCGCCGGATCGCCCTTTTTCGAGAAGCTTCCGCTAAAACGATTTGGGCTCGATTGGATCGAACCGGATATTCCGCTGGCGCATCCACTCGATGGCGGGGATGCGGTGAGTCTTCGCCGCGATTTGTCCCAAACCGCGGACAGTCTCGGCGCGGATGGGCAGCGCTATCGCCGCCTCATGCAACCGTTGGCGCGCAATTGGGAGAGATTGGCCGCCGAATTGTTACAGCCGATCCTCCATTTCCCCCGTCATCCCATTGCGCTTGCCCGGTTCGGTCTGCCGGCGATTTGTCCCGCAGTCTTTCTTGCGCATGCATGCTTTAAACGGGAACGGGCGCGGGCGCTTTTTGGGGGCATTGCTGCACATTCCTTTTTACCACTTGAGGCGCCAGTCTCCGCTGCCTTCGGCCTGGTGCTTGCGCTGGCTGGCCACGCCGTCGGATGGCCATTGCCTCGCGGCGGTTCGCAAATGATCACCAACGCTCTCGCCGGTTATCTGCGTGAACTCGGTGGACAAATCGAGACCAACCAGCGCATTGATGATCTTGGGCAGGTTCCGAAGACACGCGCCCTCTTGCTCGATCTGACGGTGTGGGAATTTCTTCGCATCGCGCGCAATCGGATGCCATCGCGTTACCGAAAGGTACTTGAACGTTTCCGCCACGCGCCGGGCGTCTTCAAAATGGATTATGCGCTCTCAGCGCCAGTCCCGTGGCTGTCGGAGGAATGCCGATGTGCCGGCACCATTCACGTTGGAGGAACATTGAGCGAGATCGCCATGGCGGAACGCGAAGTGGCAGAAGGACGGCACTCCGACCGGCCTTTTGTTCTGGTCGCACAGCAAAGTCTTTTTGATGAAACACGCGCGCCCCGCGGCCAGCACACCCTTTGGGCTTATTGCCATGTCCCGCACGGATCCATGTTCGACATGGCCGAACGGGTGGAGCGACAAATTGAGCGCTTTGCTCCTGGTTTTCGTGATTGCATTCTTGCTCGCCACTGTGCGCAGCCGGCCGATTTGCATTCCGCTAACGCGAATCTTGCCGGGGGCGATATCAACGGCGGAGCGGCCGATCTCGCGCAGTTAATCGCGAGACCCGTGCTGAGTCCAGTACCCTACCGCACCCCGCTACCGGGCGTTTATTTGTGTTCATCGTCGACTCCGCCGGGTGGCGGCGTGCATGGCATGTGCGGTTATCATGCAGCCCGGGTTGCTTTGCGCGACATCTTTGGCGGCGCTCAGCCAAAAAAACCTGCATAGACAAAGCCTCAAAGAAGTTCGCTGCGCGCCAACTTCTTTTGACTATCACCACGAAGGCTGTTGCGGCTATGCCGGGACAAGTCTTCCCGATGACCCGCAGGCGAATAGAAATTGAATTGATTGGGAACTGGGACGCGAAGGCAATTCCATGCCACAACTTTTCGAGAGACGAGCGAACGCGATTGCCCGCGCCACGTTAATCGCCGTGCCTCTTGTCGTTTTAGGGGGCTGGGCGGTTCTTCTGGCCTTTGCTCGATCTGATTTCTGGACTGGCGTGGATTCACCGGTCGAGCAGCCGGTGCCATTTAGTCATCAGCATCACGTCGGCGGCCTCGGGATTGACTGTCGCTACTGTCACACATCGGCCGAGACATCATCTTTCGCCGGGATTCCGCCAACCGAGACCTGCATGACGTGCCATTCGCAAATTTGGAAAGATGCGCCTCTTCTGCAGCCGGTGCGCGATAGCTGGCAAACCGGTCGCTCCATCAAATGGACCCGCGTCTACGATTTACCCGACTACACGTATTTCGATCACAGCATTCACATCAACAAAGGCGTCGCTTGCGCCAGTTGTCACGGGCAGGTGAACGAAATGCCGCTCACCTGGAAAACGAACCAGCTGTACATGAGGTGGTGCCTCGATTGTCACCGCCATCCGGAAAAATTCCTGCGCCCGATCAATCAGACCGTGAAAATGAATTACCAGGCTGCGCCCAATCAGCGCCCGCTCGGTCGGCAACTGATAATCGCTAATCACGTCCACACGGACGGCCTGGCCGACTGCTACACATGTCACCGCTGACCGGCATCTGGCGCAGTCTGGACCATCTTGAGCGTCCCGGGGACGGGTCTGAAGAAATGCAGCACCGCGAATTTCCGGAGGGAGCATCGGAACTCTCTGACGAATGGAGTCGTCGGCAATTTTTGAAGATAATGTGCGCCTCGATTGCGCTCGCTGGCACGACCGGATGCACACGTCAACCGCTGGAACGGATTGTTCCTTATGTTCGGCAGCCGGAAGAAGTAATTCCCGGGAGGCCGCTTTACTTCGCCAGCGCTCTAACGCTTTGTGGTTTCGCTCGCGGTGTCTTGGTAGAAACACACGAAGGACGGCCGACCAAAATCGAAGGCAATCCAGGACATCCGGCCAGCCTCGGTGCCAGCGACGCGTTCATGCAGGCGGAGCTTTTGACACTCTACGACGCAGAGCGCTCGCAGGCCGTGATTCACGAAAGCCAGGTCAGTACCTGGGACCTGCTTTTGGGCGAACTGGCCGGCGCGGCAAAAAAATGGCAGGGAAATGGCGGTGCCGGACTTCGCTTGCTGACCCGGCACGAGACATCGCCGACTATTCTTGATCAAATCGCACGGCTGCTAGTGAAGTATCCTCGCGCGAAGTGGCACGAGTACGATCCGCTCGCGACCGAATTGGCCGCTCCGCGCTATCATTTGGATAAAGCGGAAGTGATCGTCAGTCTCGGCGCTGATTTTTTATCTGCAGGTCCCGCAAGTCTGAAGCACGCGCACGATTTTACCCTCGCACGGCAACCAAAGAGCACGATGAACCGGCTCTACGTTGTTGAAGCAACGCCGACGCTCACCGGCGCGATGGCAGATCATCGGTTAGTCATGCGCCCCGATGACTTGGAAGACTTTGCCCGCACTCTCGAGTCTGGAACGGGCTCCAAGGTCGCCGCTCTGATTGCAGCAGATCTGCACGAGCATGCCGGACGTAGTCTGGTGATCGCCGGAGAATGCGAATCAGCGGTGGTGCGTGATGCCGCACGTCGCCTGAACCAGACGCTTCAGAATGTTGGAGCGACGGTCGACTACCCGGCGGCAGGTAGGAACAGCGCCCGAAATCTGCAAGAGCTTGTGACCGATGCCCACGCCGGCGAAATCGACACACTGGTTATTATTGGTGGCAATCCCAACTACGACGCGCCGGCCGATTTCGAATTTGGAACACTGCTGCCTAAGATCGCATCGACAATTCATCTCGGCCTTTATCGCAACGAAACTGGCGTGGCCTGCCGCTGGCATATTCCTGAAGCGCACGAACTCGAAAGTTGGAGCGATGCTGCCGCTTTCGAAGGCAGCGCAACCATTATCCAGCCGGTAATCGAACCGCTCTTTGCCGGAAGATCGCGACACGAATTGCTGGCGGCGTTACTCGAAGAGCCGTTCTCCAGCAGCTACGAAATTGTCCGCGCTTTTTGGCAAAAGCGGCACGCTGCGCCCGATTTCGAGCAATTCTGGCGCAAAGCATTGCACGAGGGCGTCATCGAGGATCGCTCCGCTGCCGCGCCCGCTTCATCGCCACCTCCGAACCCTCCGCCGCCGCGATCAGCCGGCCTGCATCTGTTGATTCGGCCGAGCGCCCAAATGTTGGACGGCAAATTCTCGAATAATGCATGGCTGCAGGAGTTTCCCGAACCGATGACGAAAATGGTTTGGGACAACGCCGCACTCATCAATCCAGCGACCGCGTCACGTCTGAAGCTGGAGAATGGTGAGGTGGTGGATCTCAAATTTCGTGGCCGTTCTGTTCGCGCGCCGATTTGGATTCTGCCGGGTCAGGCAGAGGACTGCGTGACGATCAATATTGGCTACGGCCGCACCAGCTCGGGGAGCATAGGCAATGGTGTCGGTTTCAATGCCAATACCTTGCGACTATCGGACGCGATGTGGGGCGGCTCCGGCCTTGAGATAGGAAAGACAGGCAAACATCACGACCTTGTCACTACGCAGCAGCATTGGGAGATGGAAGGTCGCGATCAGGTGCGCGTCGGCACGTTCGCCGAATTTCAAAGGCGGCCAGACGCGATCGCGAAATCGGCCGAGCTACCGCCGCGTAAAGACGAAACACTTTACCCAAACGTCCCCGATAACGGCCGCGCCTGGGGAATGGCAATCGATCTCAACACCTGCATCGGTTGCGGCGCATGCACCGTCGCCTGCCAGGCGGAAAATAATATTCCGGTGGTCGGCAAAGAGCAGGTCGGCCGCGGACGCGAGATGCATTGGATTCGCATCGATCGGTATTACGAAGGCGATCCGGCAAACCCGGCAATTTTCCATCAGCCTGTGCCGTGCATGCACTGCGAAAACGCCCCTTGCGAGCTGGTTTGTCCCGTCGCAGCGACCGTGCACAGCAGCGAAGGCCTCAACCAAATGATCTACAACCGCTGTGTCGGCACGCGTTATTGCTCCAATAATTGTCCCTATAAGGTACGCCGTTTCAATTTTCTCGAATACGACGAGAACCATTTCGAAAAGCCGCCCACGCGCAAGCTAATGCGAAATCCGAACGTTACCGTTCGTAGCCGCGGGGTGATGGAGAAATGTACCTATTGCATTCAACGGATTAGCGCAGTGAAGATCGAGGCCGAGAAAGCAAATCGGTTGATCCGCGACGGTGAGATTCTTCCCGCGTGTGCACAGGCATGTCCGGCGGGCGCAATCGTATTCGGCGACATTAACGACCCAGTGAGCCACGTCTCGCGATTGAAAGCATCTCCGTTGAACTACGGTTTGCTGGCGGAACTAAATACCCGGCCGCGGACGAGCTATCTGGCGAAGTTACGCAATCCAAATCCGGAGCTGGAGCAAATATGAACGCCGAGGTCGAAGAGCCGCTAGTAGCCTCCGGTTACGATAGCGCGTCCGTTACGCAGAAGATTACTGACATCGTACTGAAGTGTCCGCTGCAACGAGGATGGCTCGGCGGCTTTGCTTTCGCATTTATTCTCCTCATGCTTTTCAATTTTGCCATCGCCTGGGTGTTGAGCAAAGGCGTTGGCATTTGGGGCGTCAATATCCCCGTCGCCTGGGGATTCGCGATCGTGAACTTTGTCTGGTGGATTGGAATCGGTCATGCCGGCACGTTTATCTCGGCCATTCTACTCCTGCTGCACCAGGACTGGCGCACCTCGATCAATCGATTCGCTGAAGCGATGACGCTATTCGCGCTCGCATGCGCCGGATTATTTCCGCTGCTTCACCTCGGTCGGCCCTGGGTCTTTTATTGGCTTCTCCCATATCCCGACACGATGGATCTGTGGCCGCAATGGCGCAGCGCACTCGTCTGGGACGTTTTCGCGGTTGGGACCTATCTCACTGTCTCGATAATTTTTTGGTACATCGGGCTGATTCCCGATCTCGCGACCATGCGCGACCGCGCCGAGCGGAAACCTGTCCAGCTCATCTATGGCGTATTGTCGTTAGGATGGCGCGGCTCGGCCCGGCATTGGAAACGCTTTCACATGACGTATTTGCTGCTCGCCGGACTGGCCACGCCCCTTGTCCTTTCTGTCCACAGCGTTGTTTCGACGGATTTCGCGACTGCAATCGTTCCCGGTTGGCATTCCACAATTTTTCCGCCCTATTTCGTGGCCGGCGCAATTTTCTCCGGCTTCGCCATGGTGCTCACCCTGGCGATTCCAATCCGCAAATTTTATAATCTGCAGGATTTCATCACCATTCGGCACCTGGATAACAGTGCGAAGGTGATGCTGGCGACCGCGCTGATGGTCTCCTACGGCTATATCTCCGAAGGCTTCATGTCCTGGTATAGCGACGACAAGTTCGAAATTTACATGACGCTGAACCGGATGTTCGGACCTTACGCGCCGGCGTATTGGCTGTTGATTTTTTGCAACGTCATCGTGCCGCAAGCTCTCTGGTTTAAGCGAATCCGCACGAACCCGGCCGCCCTATTTATCATCGCCCTGCTCGTCAACGTCGGGATGTGGACGGAGCGCTATGTTATCGTCATCACCAGTCTGCATCGCGACTTCATGCCTTCAGCCTGGGGAATATTTCACGGGACACGTTGGGATTGGATGACGCTGATCGGTTCGTTCGGTTTGTTTGCGACACTCTTCTTTTTGTTTCTTCGCGTCTTGCCTTCGATCTCAATCAGCGAGATGCGCGATCTCGTTCACAAGAAATCGGAATCTTCGAAATGAACGAAAACCTTCACGGAATCATGGCGGAGTTCCGCGAACCCGAACAACTGCTGAACGCCGTGCGCGCCGCCTACGAGGTTGGTTACCGAAAAATGGATGCCTACAGCCCTTACGTGGTCGAAGGCGTTGCGGAGGCGCTTGGATTTAAGAAAACACGTTTGCCCCTGCTGGTGCTGCTCGGCGGTATCGCCGGCGCGGTGACGGCTTACGCGATGCAATGGTACTCTGCCGTGATCGATTACCCCCTCAATGTGGGCGGCCGGCCACTGCACAGCTGGCCAGCCTTCGTTCCGATCACATTTGAATTGACCGTGCTCTTCGCCGCGCTTGCTGGCGCCATCGGGATGCTTGCTCTAAACGGTCTCCCAAAACTCCATCATCCGGTTTTCAACGCCCCGCAGTTCAAGCGCGCCAGCCAGACACGATTCTTTCTCTGCATCGAGTCTGACGATCACAATTTCCGCCTCGATGAAGTAAGAGATTTTCTTCAATCGCGTAATCCCATTTCCGTAACCGAGGTAGAGAAATGAAACACCTTCTCGTGCTCCTGGTCCTCTCTCTCGCGATCATCGGGTGCCGCAAAGGAATGGTCGACCAGCAACGTCTCAAACCGCTGGCGGAAGAGAATTTTTTCGCGGACGGGCGCGGCTCGCGTGTTCCACCCGCGCATACTGTCGCACGCGGGCAACTCCAGGCCGACGAACATTTTTTTACCGGCAAAATCGGCGATCAACTCGTCGCCACATTTCCGGAACCGATCACGCGCAAGATACTGGAGCGAGGACAGGAGCGCTTCGAGATCCATTGTGCGGTTTGCCACGGGCCCACCGGAGAAGGCAACGGCGTGATCGTGCAACGCGGGTTTCCAGTGCCGCCCTCATTTCACGAGCAACGATTGCGTGATGCACCCGCCGGTTATTTCTTCAACGCGATCACCAACGGTTATGGCGTGATGTATTCCTACGCCTCTCGCATTTCGGCGGAAGATCGCTGGGCGGTGATCGCCTATATCCGCGCCTTGCAACTGAGTCAGCACGCTTCGCCGGCGGACGTAGATCCTGCCCGGCTGGAACAACTACAGACAGTCCGTCAATGACGACGCGCTCGCCGAATTTTGTTCATTGGCAACTTCGTGCACTCATTATCGGCCTGATCGCGGCGGTGACCTCGGTTGTCGGGGCTTTCTCCAATTCGCCACAATTTTTTCATTCCTATTTATTCGCCTGGCTGTTCTGGGCGGGCCTCTCATTCGGCGCTCTTGTAATCGTCATGATGCAGCTGCTGACCGGCGGATTATGGGGCCTGGCCATTCGCAATCTGTGTCAGGCCACATTTGTGACCCTTCCGTTGATGGCGGTTCTTTTCTTGCCGGTCTTAATCGGCGCGCACTCGATTTACAGCTGGTCTAACTACCTGGCCGACGGGTCAGGTTATCATCATAAACAGCAATACCTGAGTCTGCCGTTTTTTACCGCGCGCTCGTTCTTGTATCTGGCGGGAATGATTCTCCTGGCCTTTCTCCTCCGAAAACGTCTCTTCCGTCTCCAGTCTGGAGCGGCGTCGCAATCGCACGGTGCAGCTTTGAGCGCGGGCGGCCTCGTTGTCTACACGCTCTCTATGAACTTCGCCTCAACCGACTGGGTCATGTCCCTCGATCCAGAATGGTTCTCCACCATTTTCGCAATCGTTTTCATGACCGGACAATTTCTGGCCGCACTTGCCTTAATGACCGCACTGCTCGCTGCATTTGCTCCTTCGATCGAGCCAGTAATACCGAAGAAGGCCTTTCACGATCTCGGCAATATGCTCCTGGCGTTCGTCGTTTTCTGGACTTACCTCTCGTTCTCGCAATTCCTGATCGTCTGGTCCGGAAATCTGCCGAAGGAAATTTCCTGGTATCTCAGCCGCCGGGGCGGTTGGCAGTGGCTTGCCGTCGGATTAGCGCTCACGCAATTTCTGCTGCCATTCGCGCTTCTGCTGTCGCGAGCCAGGAAGCGCAACCCGCGAACCCTCGCGTTCATCTGTATTTGCATCGTCGCCGCAAATGCCGGAGTCAATTTCTGGTTTGTTGCCCCGACTTTTCATCCAGGTAGGATTTATTTTCATTGGTTGGACGGGGCCGAATTTGTCGCAGTCGGCGGATTTTGGTTCGCCTTATTTTTCCGCAGCTTGAAACAACAGCCACTGTTGGTGCCACGATCGGGGGCACTCTCCCATGCCTAACCAGGTCCAACCGGCAATCGGGCATGAAACGCGTGATCTGAACGTGCGCGCCGTTGCTTTATTTGCTGCCGGTATGGTCCTTTGCGGAGCTATTATTTACATCGGGACGGCAGAATTATTCGCTTTTTTCAAGCGGCAACATCCATCAGCTGAATCGCCCTCGCGTATCGCTGTTCCACATCCAATCGCACCCGAACCACGGTTGCAGGAAAATCCAACAACCGATTTCGATCGATTTCGCGCGACAGAAGAGGCGAAGCTGAACAGTTACGGCTGGGTCGATAAGGAGCGGAACGTTATCCGTATTCCGATCGAACGCGCGATGGATTTGATCGCTCAACGGGGTTTGCCGGTTCGTTCCGGGCCTGACGACAGGCGCACCAGTGGCAAGACACTTCTTCAGATGCAGCAGGAAAAAGCGGCGCCTTCAAAACCATGAAGTGGCTTGTGTTCCATCTCGGACTAATTGTGCTCGCAGGCACCGCATTTTGCAAAACTCCACAGGAGCAGATTGCCGCGCGGGCCGGACTCGAACAGAAGCTCAACGGCCAGGTGCCGCCAAACGCTCAATTCCGCGACGAGCATGGCAATTCGGTGACACTGAGACATTTCTTCGGAACCAAGCCGATAATTCTCGCGCTCGTTTACTACCAATGCCCGAATCTTTGCACTCTCGTTTTAAATGGACTGCTGCAAACCGCTCAGGAGCTAAGGCTCGATGCGGGCAAAGAATACGAGATCGTGGTGGTTAGCTTCGATGCGCACGAGCGTCCTGCCCTGGCTGCTGCGAAAAAACAGACTTACATCGAACGTTACGGACGGGCCGGGGCGGGGGACGGCTGGCATTTTCTTACTGGCGATGAAGTCGCCATCGCCCAACTTGCAGAGAGCGTCGGGTATCGTTTCGCTTATGACTCGCAAACACGGCAGTTTGCTCATCCGAGTACGATTGTCGTGCTTACTCCGCAGGGGAAGATAGCGCGATACTTTCCGGGGATTGAATACCCCTCGCACGACGTGCGACTTGCTTTGGTCGAAGCGTCCCAGGAGCGGATCGGTTCAGGCGCCGACCGGCTTTTTCTTCTCTGCTTTCATTACAACCCAGCGACAGGCAGATACGGGCTCTTAATTAACAGGGTGATACTGGTCGCCGGCATCGGCAGCGCAGTCCTCCTCGGCCTTTTCATCTCGCTCAGTCTCATACGGGAACGCCGTTTCTCTTATTAAGATGAGCACCTTCTTGCACCGGCTCTTCCCGAAAGAGGCGTCGAATCTCGCACCTCCGGTCGACCACGTTTTCGTCGCGCTGCTTGCGCTGTGCAGCGCCGTCGCTTTTCTCGTTCTCGTCGTCGCATTGGTTTTCTGCATCCGATATCGACGCGGCTCAAAAGCCAACCGCACCCCACCGAAAGGATCGCCTCTCCGACTCGAGATCACCTGGACGATCATTCCGTTCTTCATCTTCCTCGGGCTATTCTTCTGGGCGGCGGACGTTTTTTTCGCCATGTCGCGCCCTCCTGCCGACGCGACCGAAATCTATGTCGTCGGTAAGCAATGGATGTGGAAAATTCAGCATCCCGACGGCCGCCGCGAGATCAATGAGCTGCACATTCCAGTCGGTCGACCGGTCAAGCTTGTCATGACCTCGCAGGACGTGATCCATGATTTTTTCGTCCCCGATTTTCGGAACAAACAAGACGTCGTTCCCGGTCGTTACACGACTGAATGGTTCAAGCCTACCAGGCCGGGCCGTTACCATCTTTTCTGTTCGCAATATTGTGGCACCGATCATTCATTGATGGTCGGCTGGGTCTACGTCATGGAGCCGGCTGAGCACGCGAAATGGCTCGCCGGCCAACCCGCGCCCGATTCGCTCGTGACCATGGGGGAGCGGGCCTTTCACACGCGCGGTTGCAGCGGATGCCACGCGCCGAATGCTGCCATTCGCGCGCCGCTGCTCGACGGAATCTTCGGCAAACCAGTACCGCTCTCTGACGGAACGCTTGTCACGGCCGACGATCAATATCTGCGCGATTCCATTCTCCTGCCGAACAAGCAAATCGCCGCTGGTTACGACCCGGTTATGCCGACCTATCAGGGACAAATCGGTGATGAGGAATTGAACGCGATCATCGCATATTTGAAATCGTTGGCAGCAAAGGAGACGCCATGACCACGGCGACATTGCAGCCAGGTCCTTCGCCCACAACGCGCAGCGAACCGACTTACCTGAATGTGCGCACCACCATTTCTTCCTGGCTGCTGACGACCGATCACAAGCGGATCGCCATTCTTTACATGGTATCGATTACGTTGTTTTTCTTTATCGGCGGAGCGGCAGCCGCCCTGATGCGCCTCGAGCTGCTCACGCCACAGGGAGAGCTGGTCACGTCCGAGACTTATAACAAGCTCTTCACCATTCACGGCGTGGTGATGGTTTGGTTTTTCCTCATTCCATCAATCCCGACAGTGCTGGGAAATTTTTTACTGCCGATGATGATTGGGGGGCGCGACGTTGCATTCCCAAAGATCAATCTCGCCAGCTGGTATCTCTTCATGGCGGGTGGCTTATTTACCGTTTTTTCCATCGTCACGGGCGGTGTCGATACCGGTTGGACGTTCTACACTCCTTACAGCAGCACCTACGCAAACGGTCACGTCATTGCCATGGCTACCGGCATTTTTATTGCCGGCTTCGGCTCGATCGCCACCGGCCTCAATTTCATCGTAACCACTCACACAATGCGCGCTCCAGGGATGACCTGGTCCCGACTTCCACTGTTTGTTTGGTCGCTTTACGCTACCAGCGTTATTCTCGTCCTCGCGACTCCCGTGCTCGCCATCCTGCTTGCGCTATTGGCGCTCGAACGCGGGTTTGGTGTTGGTATTTTTAATCCCGCGATCGGCGGCGACCCGCTCTTGTTCCAGCACCTCTTCTGGTTCTATTCGCATCCGGCGGTTTACATCATGATTCTGCCGGGCATGGGCGTAGTCAGCGAGCTGATTCCCTGTTTCGCGCGTCGAAAAATTTTTGGTTATCACTTCGTCGCTTACGCCAGTATCGCGATTGCCGTGCTCGGATTTCTGGTCTGGGGCCACCACATGTTTGTCAGCAGCCAATCGATCTACGCCGGAATGATTTTTTCAGTGCTCAGTTTCATGGTCGCAATTCCCTCCGCCATCAAAGTCTTTAATTGGACTGCTACGCTTTATAAAGGGTCGATCCTATTCGCTACCCCGATGCTTTACGCGCTGGGTTTTGTCGGCTTGTTCACTATCGGCGGCCTGACCGGGTTATTTCTGGCTGCGCTCGCCGTCGATGTGCACGTTCACGACACCTATTTCGTCATCGCCCATTTCCACTACATCATGGTGGGAGGGATGGTGATGGCTTATCTTGGCGGCCTCCATTTTTGGTGGCCGAAAATCAGCGGGCGGATGTATCCGGAACGATTAGCGAGGCTTGCCGCCCTGACGATTTTTGCAGGCTTCAATCTCACCTTCTTTCCACAATTCATCCTGGGTTATCTGGGCATGCCACGACGCTACCATGTCTATGCCCCCGAATTTCAGGTATTGAATGTTCTCTCGTCCGCCGGCGCTTCAATTCTCGCGATTGGCTATCTGCTGCCGTTGGCCTATCTCCTCTGGTCGTGGCGCTACGGGAAAATCGCCCCTTCCAATCCGTGGCGAGCAACCGGCCTTGAATGGACCACACCCTCGCCTCCGCCGAAGGACAACTTTGAAATAACCCCCGTAGTCACGACGGAACCGTATCAATACGACCCTGAAGCTGCGGAACTGGAGGCGCATGCCTAGCCTCGCACTCCCGGTCGAGCATCAATTTGACGATGCCGGACAGCAACGCGAGGCGGCCACGCTCGGGATGTGGGTCTTCCTCTCGACAGAGATTTTGTTTTTTGGCGGGATGTTTCTTGCCTATACCGCTTATCGTTACACCTATCCGCAGGCGTTCGCAGAAGCGAGCAGGCAAACCCTGATCGCCTTCGGTGCAGTAAACACTGCCGTCCTGTTGATCAGTAGTACCGTAATGGCGTTTGCCGTTCGAGCTGCGAGTAAGAACCGCCGTGCACTGCTTGGACTGCTACTACTCGGCACGGCCGGGTTGGGCGCGCTTTTCCTGATCATTAAAGGATTCGAATACGCGCACGAGATCAAAGAGCACCTGCTACCTGGTTCCCGGTTTTACACCAACGCGAGCGATCCAAAGCACGTGGAATTATTCTTCTCCATCTATTGGGTCATGACCGGCGTCCACGCTCTGCACGTCACGATCGGTGTCGTCCTGATCGTTTTCTTTGCCTTTCGGGCCTGGTTTACCAACGCGTTTCTAAATCGCGATACGCCGGTCGAATTACTCGGCCTCTACTGGCACTTCGTCGATATCGTCTGGGTATTTCTCTTTCCCCTTATCTATATGATTGATCGCCACTCATGAGGGCGCTTTCGCCTCGCATCTACTTGATCACCGGCGCGGCTTTGCTGGCGTTGCTCGGGCTTACCATCGCTGCCGCCTATATCAACCTTGGGCCAATGAATACCGCTGTCGCGATGACCATCTCCCTGACAAAGGCTGCACTCATCATGTTGTTCTTCATGCACGTGCGCTACAGCAAATCACTTCTCTGGATTTTTGTGGGCGCAGGTTTCTTCTGGCTCAGCATCATGCTTGTTCTCGCAATGAGCGATTACATGAGCCGCGGCTGGAGTTAAGGGTTTAACCAATGGCCGCTGGGAAACCAGGGCGCTCCGTTTGCCGGCGGTTGCTGGCGCGGGCGCAAAGGATGCTGTCGACACCTCCGCAGCGCAATTAGAAAATCACCTGCATGCGAAGCAACACTTCGTCGAATTGATCGTTGCCGAATTGCGGATTCGCCTGGCGAAAATCCGACCAGGTATGCACGTAGTTGGCCATCACCTTGATGCCGTCCCCGTGAATGTAGTAATTCAGGCCGCCCGTGATGGAATGGATCCCATCGTTGCCAAATTGGCCTGGATTTAAGGCCTCCCATTTCAAAACTGCTTGCAGCTTTTTGCGGATCAGGAAATAGCTGCCTTGAACGTACCACCCGCTCGGCTCGAAATTGGCAAATCCAGGCGCCACCCCCGCCACGGTACGACCATCGACATCTTCCTGGAAATATTCGCCGATCAAATCAAACGGACCGACGTTCAGCCACATATCCAGGCTCCACGCCGTTCTTTCATCAGCGCCCGGGAGCACAAAAGGCGAAAGCGAACCGTCTTTGTTGACCAGTAGGTTCAGGGTTTGTGAAATGTTGGTCCCCTTGTCATCGCGACTGTTGAGGAAATCGGCGCCCAACTTCAGACTGGAATCCTGGCCTAACAGTTTGCCTTTGAATGGAAGCAGCTCCAACCGTCCGACATACATGAAGTTGTTATTGTCGTTGACGGTGGTGTTGCGTCCATTGCCGTTGAAAAGGCCCACATAATAAGTCAGGAGGTCCTTCTGCTCTGGCCACAAATTCGTAAATGGTTTACCCCAGACTTGCACGCCGAGCTGGCGCTCTGGCGTGATTGCACCGGTTGGCAAACTGCGCTCGATCGTAAAAATCAGAGTGTCGGGCGTGATCTGTTCCAAACCAAATGGTGCCTTCCATTGTCCCATTTTTATGTTGGCCTCGGGAATGGCATGCCAGTTGACGAAAATGTCCGTGGCCTCGAAAGCAGTTCGATTGGATGCAATGCCATCGCTGTTCTCGAAATCCCCTTCGATTTTAAACTCGAACTGCTCGGCAAAGTCGCCGGTCAAATTGATGCGCGCCCGTCGTAGTCGGAAGCGATCCTTCAGCGCGGTCGAGCCAAAGCGGCCTTCAAATGCGGAAACATCGCCTCCCTCGAAATTCATCTGGATATAACCGCCCAATGTCAGCTTGTATTCCGAGCCTCCCGGATGGACGTCCACGGGCGGCGGCGGCGGAGCGGTGAAAACCGCTTTGCTGTCGCTTCCGGCGGTCGCCTTCTGTTCCGGTCCAGATAACATCGGACGGAATGGGCCGCCTTTCGCCTTCAGCTCTCGAACTTCCTGTTCCAGCTCGGCATTCCGTTGTTGCAACTGACGGACCGCATTTTCCAAATTCTGCAGCCGCTCCGCCTCGGATGGCGGATCGGCGGCGCGAAGGGGTAAAGAAATGAGCGGCGACCACAGGAGAATCGCTACTGCGGAAACGATGCGAAATTTCATATGCGAAATTTTGCGGTCACTGCGGATTCCGGGCATTAAGAGCGCGGCACGCTCAGAAATAAAGACAAACAGAAAGGAGACCCGCTTTTAGCAGCAATCCCACGCTTGTCGAAACCGACTTCTTAAGTCGTGGCAGGGACAGCGGCGGCCGGTGCCGGCTTTTTCTTCGCCGCCGCTGCTTCGGCGAGTTTCCCGTCTACCTCTGCCGCTTCGGTCGGGTGAATGTGATGGTAGTAATTATTCGATTTCGCCAGTTCCTTTTTCCGCATGAGCAGGGCATTGAAACGTTCGCGCCGGCTTAGCTCAAATACCTTGTCC
>DASXIC010000014.1:0-8211 GCA_036498205.1 Chthoniobacterales bacterium
TTCTACACCCAGCGGCTGGGTTCCTTTGTTCGAGGCCGCAGCACCTTGCGTGATGTGAAAGGATTCTTCGGACAAGCCCAGAGTACCGAACGCCGTCCTGACGGATTTATTTTTTACTACGCGATCCAGGTTTACAATCCATTCGAGGATCGCTCAGGCCGTGGCGGCCGCTAAGAGAACACCGCAGTAGAGAGTTTTTGCCGGCGAGAATTAGGGAAAATGCCCTGAGATTTAAAATCCGTAGTGGCCGCCTGTTAATTGCAGGGCGATTGTTAGGCATGCAACTACTCGGCATTCATCACCTGACCGCCGTAACGGCAAATGCGCGAGGAAATATCGATTTCTACACCGAGTCTCTTGGACTCCGACTCGTAAAGAAGACGGTAAACCAGGACGACGTTTCCTCTTATCACCTCTTCTATGCCGATGGTAAAGGAACGCCTGGAACGGATATCACGTTTTTCGATTGGCCCGCAGCTCGTGAACGCCGGGGCACGCGCAGCATCAGCCGAACAGCGTTCCGCGTTTCCAGCGAAACCACTCTCCATTGGTGGCGGGACCGTTTGGCAAAGCTTGGCGTCAAAAACTCCGGTGTGATGGACCTCGATGACAGGCCGACAATAGAATTCGAAGACCCGGAAGGACAACGTCTCGCGCTCGTCGTCGAGGACAACCGTAGCGATCAACAGCCGTGGGAAAACAGCCCGGTACCGGCCGAGCATCAGATTCATGGGCTGGGTCCAATCACCATGAGTATTATCAACTTTCCAGCGACACAAAGCCTTCTGACCAAGGTGATGAATATGCGACACGCGCGTGAATATTCGCAAGCGAAATGCGGGATTCACGTTTTCGAGATGGGCGGTGGCGGGGCTGCAGCGGAACTCCACGTCCGGGTCGAGCCTGATTTGTCGCCGGCGCAACTCGGCGCCGGAGGTGTTCATCATGTGGCCTTTCGCACACCCGGCATCGATGAATACCAGGCGTGGTTCGAACGACTCAACCAGATGAATATTCGGTCGAGCGGACCGATCGATCGCTTTTATTTTCGCAGTCTCTACTTTCGCGAACCAAACGGTATTCTATTCGAAATCGCAACCGACGGGCCTGGGTTCGCCACGGATGAGCCGCTTGATCAGCTTGGCCAGCATCTTTCGCTTCCACCTTTTCTGGAAGACCGCCGCCGTGAAATCGAAGCCGGCCTCAAGCCGATCTGACGTCTCCTCGAACGAATGTGAAAGACGATCATACCAGATTTTCCGGGTCCATTCCGGCGGCCTACGATCGCTATCTCGGACCGATTCTCTTCCAGCCGTACGCCGAGGATCTGGCAGCACATCTCCAACTGGAAGAGAATAGTTCGGTTCTAGAGTTGGCTTGCGGTACCGGTGTTTTGACTGAGATCCTTCGCAGCCGGTTGCCTTCCCACGTAAAACTGACCGCGACCGACTTAAACGAGGAAATGTTTCAACACGCGAAAGGTAAGTTTGGGGAAGGCGAAGATGTTCAGTGGTTGCAGGCCGACGCGTCTAGTTTGCCTTTTGCAGATGGCTTATTCGACGCGGTCGTATGCCAGTTTGGCATCATGTTCGTTCCGGACAAAGCGCTGGCCATAGGCGAAGCCTACCGCGTCTTAAAGCGGAACGGTTTGTTTCTGTTCAATGTGTGGGACGCGATGGAACACAACGAACTGGCGCGGCTCACGCATGAGGTTGTCACCAGCTATTTCGATAAAGACCCCCCAGCCTTCTACGAGGTCCCATTTAGCTTCCATGATCGGAGCGAAATCGAACGCGCATTAAAAAAAGCTGGGTTTCAAAACGTTCAGATCGAAGTTGTGCCCAAACTTTCTGGAGTAAGCCGGGCCCGAGACGCAGCTTTAGGATTACTAGAAGGGAATCCCGTTGCAGTTGAGATTACCGAGCGCGATCCAGCACTGTTGCCGATCATCACGGATGCCGTTGCCAAGGCGATTCTTACTCGTTTTGGAGAATCGGATTTTCGTGCAGCCATGCAGGCGATTGTTATCCAAGCGCGGAGGTGAATCGTCATCTGGGTGTGCCGCCAGTTAGCCAGCGGTTGCGGCAGCGATTTTCGCCCGGAAAACGTTGCGGCGCTGCCGTAGTTGAAGAAAAGGACGTTCGACAGCGAAGAAAAGAGTAGTTCCAACGATGGCAATCGCGCCAAGAACCATGCAAATCGCAATTGCAGAACTGGGCGCGATGCCACGCTCTTTGCAAATGCCTTCGATCCAGTGGATCGCGAGCTTGTGGCTTAAGTAGGTGCTGTAGGCGATGCTGGCGATAAAGGCGGCACCGGGAACAGCAATGCGGGCAAACGGTAGGCGCGGACTGACCGCACAGATGAGGAATCCGGCCATTCCGAATGCGATGAGAGGAAATTGCCAGATACACATCGAAACCGTCAGCTCGTCGCGTTCTCCGAGGTAAAGTGCGTAGACGATCAGGCCAAGCGCCAACAGCCACAGCCAGAGAGCGGTGGAAACCAGCTTGGTCCACCATCGCGTCCGGAATTGTTCGATCGCGGCCAGGCAGGCGCCGAGCGTGAGTGGATCAAGTCGGGGCCAGGTCGGATAGTAGATGAATCGCTGAAAGCCACGAAATGGCACGGCGCCGTCGGCAGAAATAAACCAGGCGATAGCGGCACGCAAAAAAACTCCCGCAACCAAAACAACAATAGCCACGGCAATTCCACCGCGTTTCCACCGTGCAACCAGAAGGAGAACGAATGGTAATGCCAGATAGAATTGGGCTTCTATACAAAGCGACCACGCATGCGAGAAGGCGGTGCCGCCGCGAAGCCCGATGTTTTGAACAAAGCCGAGGAACTTCCAAGCCGGAGGGATATCGGGAAACTCACGCAGATCGGGCAGGAAGAAGTAAACCGCGAGCACTACCAGATACGCAGGCAAAATGCGCAGGGCCCGACGCCAGAAGAACAGGAACAGATTGGGAGATTGATCGCGCCGGATTGGTCTGAGAAGCTGCCCAGCGATCAGATACCCGCTGAGAACGAAAAACAGATCGACGCCAATCCAGCCGAAGCGCTGAATATTGCCTGGCAAGCGGAACCCGAAAATTCCGGCGTGGTAAAAGACCACCAAAAGAATCGCAAAAGCACGGAGAAGATCGAGTCCCGGTTGTCGTGACCGATTAAGAAACCGCGGATCCGCCGGAGGCAAGGAGCTCACCCTAAATAGAAACCGTGTTGACCGGTTAGTATACGTGACTCACGTATATGGTCGCAATCTGCAATTGAAAGAGTCCTCTAATCCTAGAGATGCGGCCGTTTCAGCACCCAAAGCGGCCTCCACGGCCGAGCCGAAAATTTCGCCTACGTCTCCCTCCAATCGCAGCGTCACGCATTGTTCATGATCGTGATCGGTCGCTCCTCGATTGATAATAATGTAAGGCGCTCCCCGTTGCGCGGCCATAAGAGGAAATGACGCGGCGGGATAGACCGACAAGGTCGAGCCCAGCGCCAGCACGAGGTCGGATTCCCTCGCGGCCCGACTCGCTCGCTCCAGTTCCAGCGCATCCAAGTCCTGACCGAAACTGATTGTCGCCGGTTTCAAAAATCCTCCGCATTCGCACAATGGTGTCCGTCGATTGATTCGAAAATATTCGAAATGCGGCGCTGGATCTCCGCGCCAATGGCAGCTTTGACATTCGACCAAGGCGTTTGTGCCGTGAAGTTCAATGAGAAGCTCTGTACCGGTGCCAGCAAGTCGGTGGAGCCCATCTATGTTTTGCGTAATTACTGCGCGTAATTTGTTCGCCCGCTCCAACCGCACGATCGCATGGTGGACTTCATTGGGCAGCGCAGCACGGAAAGCGTCGTGACCTTCGAGCTTGTAATCCCAATGTTCGATCCGCGCCGCTTCCGAGGTCATGAATTGCTGGAAATATACCGGCTGCCGCCGCGTCCAGACCCCTTCCGGGCCACGAAAATCCGGAATCCCACTACCAGTGGAGATTCCCGCGCCGGTAAAGATCAGGGCTTTGCGCGAAAGACGCAGGTAATCCGCGAGGGTCATGCCCTGACGGTTCAAGCTTTTAAGCCCACCTCGGTTTTCCATTTTCTTCGAGCAACACAAGTAGAAATTAGTTACCGGATAAGATTAGCCGGAACTTCTACGGCAAAAGGAAGAACTGCGTTACTTTGTAAAATATTTCGCCAGGAGCGATTGTCCGCTCGCGCCTGTTAGACTGGCGCCCGCATTACTCTTTAAAAGAGCCTGCAAAAAAGCCCTGGCTTCATCTTTCACTGTAGACGGCGAATCGGATTGATTGATCTCAACAATCACCTTCTCTACTGCTGAGGCGATCGCCTGTTGCTGTGTGGTGTTAGCAACGATCGGCGCGTCTTGCGCCACAGGCGTAGCGGTCCGCGCCCTTTCATCAACGGAAACTGAAATCGGCGCTGCCACCGCACCTTCGAGAACCCTGACCCCAAGGTCGTTGATTTTGGCAAAACCCGCTAAACGTCCCATGCCGCTCTGATCCTCAAGAGGCGCCCAATCGATAAGACCATATTCTGAAAGCTGAGCGAGAGCGCGCAGCCAATCACGGCGATTCACGCCTTGAGGTGGAGGAACAGCCTGCTCAGCACCGCCGAAGGGAACAGGATCTTCCAAGCGACGTTGGTAGAGAAATTGCAGAACGTATCCCCTGACAACGGAATCCTTCATGGCCTTTGAAGTATGCCCTGCCGTGTGCGTTCCAACAACTCATCTTGCCCTTGGTTCCAGCGGGAACGACAGAAGGTCACAGGAATTTGATTGCAATGACGCGCGCATGTCCCTTCCCATCCGGGATTGATATTCCGGCTGTTGTTTGACTCGGGAGCAGGATCACCGCATCGGCGCCACGCCTGGCCGCTTCCTTCACGGCAAACTCGACCCCTCCGGATCTGCGCCACATCGCGCGGTGAGCGTTCTCCACTTGGACCCATCCAAGGACACGATACGGCCGATCGGGTGGACCCTGATAAACCGGCAGCTTAAAGTCATGTTGCACAGTTGCGCCCGTGGCAAAAGGCCACTCCTGCTGCTGGCCCACGTAGGCAGTATAATTCACCTGAGTGCAGCTGCAGAGCATACCTGCTAACCACACGATCACGGTTTTCTTCATTGGCTAGTCACTTTCCCAGGCCGGAGAATCGGTTGCATTCACTGTTTCGCACAGACGCATCCACTAGAGCAATCGGAGTTTTATAAGCAAAGGCGTTGAGCGTTGGGGCTGATCACTGATTTAGCCGAGGAGGAACTAATTATCAGCGTTTCTTAACAAGAGCCGGATTGCAATGAGCATATATTGGTTCGGATGCCATGTCTCAACCGGACATTAAGCGTAGACTGATTGCATTACCCGACGGCATCGACTAAACCGATGCCATGCCGCGTAAGAGAGCGAAAAAGGAATTCCCCGCCAGGCGAAAATTCAACCTTCGCAGAGACGCCAGTATTGGTACCGGCCAACAAAAAATTGAGCGTGTATTCGGCTTACCGGAAGGCAGCGTTCGCCTGCACCTGCCAAGCGGCCGCCCGGCCCGTGCCGACAAGAGCGTTCGTGCACTTTTGGCGGATTGGAAAAAGCAGTAACCCGCGAAGCATCACTATTTCTGTTGCCGTTAGCTTTGCACGGCCCTCAGAAGACTTCATCGACTACGAGGAAATTGTAGATTGAAAGTCAACTCCAAGAGAGTTGCCGGACCCCATTATGGTCGCGACGAGGGTCGGTTCTGGAGTGCGAAATGCTCTCCAGAACCGTTTCACTTCAATATTTCTTCTCCTGCTGCTCTTTGCTTTCGCTGTGTTTACTTAATACCTTTCCCTCGGCGTTCATTTTAATCCCAACCTGTTTGCCGTTCTTCTTCTCGACCACGGCTTCATAACTATCGCCTTCTTTCTCCCAGCGGACGATTTTTCCGCTTTTGGCTTCGTTTTCAGCCGATTTCTGTACCGCTGCCGGTACGTCGGACGCTTTTATTTCCTGCTCTTTTTCCTCATTCGCCTGTGCCCCGATACCAATTGAAAGACCAGCGGCGACCAGCCCGGCTATTATCAGATTTCGTGTTTTCATCGAGGTAAGCCTATGACTGGAAAAGGCAAAGCACAAATCTGAGCCCAGGAAAGGAGCGCCCACTTTCTTTTTTTTGAAGAAACGGAAAGATTTGAATGTTTCGCGGGCAGCTCCTGTCTAATTTCCATAGCGTCCGTAGAGGGGGACCGGCAGATTCTACCGCGCCGTCGCCACATTTCAGTATTTGGGCCGTCGCGTGGGCTGAGTCGCTGGTCGCGGAGGCAGAAACAACTCCAACAAAGAAAGAGAGCTATGAGGATCAAATCAGGAATTATTGGACTCGCTTGCTTGTCGCTGGCGGGCTATACGTTTGCACAGGGCCATGGAGCTCGAACGGGGTCGGTACCAGACGGCATGTCCGGCACGACTAACATGAGCTCGCAAGGACAAGTGAGTTCGCAGTTCGGTCGGACCACAGCGCAGAGTTATCTAAATGCTTCTGCTTCACCCAAACCGACGCCGCGCGGGCATCATTACGGTTGGCAAAAAGGGAAGCATAACCCGCATCACTCACCCACCCCGATGCCTACTCCATAGTCGGCGGTTGGATAACAGCCTTGGCGGCAGCGAGCAGGTAGTTCGCTGCCGCTGACACCACCATTGTAGTGGCCTCGATGGAGGCACCCCTATCGGGTTGGTCGAGATCTTTGGACTTCTTCCCCTTGGTTTCGATTTTAGAATTGCTTCTTCGACGCCCACCCGGTAGGAAAATGGCTTCCCCGGAACATGAAGGCCAGCGCTGCAATCGCCGGTGCACTCGTAACCGCGTTAATTGGTTCCGCTCAAGCGGCGACTCTGACCGTCACCAATACAAACGACAATCTCGTTGGATCGCTGCGGCAGGCGATTTCGGATGCTGCCTCAAGCGATACGATCGTTTTTAACATTCCGACGTCGGACGCGGGTTACAACCCTACAACTCACGTATTCACCATCTCAATTACCGGCGGCGAACTACTAATCGCTAGAGATCTGACGGTCGACGGCGGCGCGAACAAAATCACTGTGGAACGCACCGTGGTAGCCAATATGCGCATCTTCGATGTCACTGCTGGCGTGGTGACCTTAGCTAATCTCACCATCGCGAATGGCAATCCGAGTAGCACGTCGCTCTCTGGGAAAGGCGCTGGTATCTACAATGCCGGTACGCTTTCGCTGACAGGATGCACCCTAACGGGAAACCTTGCGATGGGAGGAGGCGGAGCGATATACAATGCACCGGGCGCCGTCGTTGCAATCAATAACTGCACACTTCAGAACAACAGTGCCGGGAATTACGGCCGGGCGATTCGAAACGACGGTACTTTGACACTGACGAATTCAACTGTTTCCGGAAACAGCGGGGGAGTAAACGGGGGCTCCGTTGAAAACACCGGAACGGCGCACGTCCGCAACACCGTCATTGCCGCCAACGGCGATCCGGATATTTTCGGTCCATTCGTCTCCGACGGATTTAACTTCATCGGTATTCAAGATGCCCACGGCAGCGGCTTTGGTAACCCAGGATCACACGACCAAGTTGGGACAGACGCGAGCCCAGCTAATCCCCAATTAAGCCGTTTATTAGACAACGGTGGGCCCACCAAAACCATGGCACCATTAGCTGTGAGCCCATTAATCGATCAGGGCGACAGCGGGGGCGTTACAAGCGATCAGCGCGGATTTAGACGACCGGTGGATCAGCCGGGAATTAACAATGCCGGGAACGGCAGCGACATCGGAGCTTTCGAACTTGGTATTGTCCAGTCCGGGCCCACGTTCACCGTCACAACTACCGATGAGCATAGCGATGGAGTTTGCGAGGAACAGGACTGCACGCTCTGGGATGCAGCCAATGCTTCGAATGCGAACACCGCTAACAACAGCGTTATCACGTTTGCACCGGGAGTGATCGGGACAATCGACGTTACCATTCAACCAGCCGGGATCATCCTTATTCGACCGGTGAATATTGTCGGACCGGGGGCTCGATTGTTGACCCTCAGCGCTGCCAATGCTGGTCGTATTTTTTTCCTGCAAACCGCGGGTGTGGGCATCTCCGGGTTAACCATTGCTAACGGCAATATAGCCTCGCACGGGGGCGGCATTTTTATGGATACCGGCACAA
>DASXIC010000015.1:0-64214 GCA_036498205.1 Chthoniobacterales bacterium
GACGTCGCTAAAGCTCAGGAAGTTTTTCAGGATACATTACGGGAGGCAGCCTTCCATTCCGCCAACGGCCAGCCGCCGCCGGATCGATATTGGTTTTTTCGCCAGGCGCGCTGGCGATGCCTTGATATTACCGCGCAAGGAGTGCAGCCCGAAGTACTGGAGAGCAATGTTGCCGAGGTGTCGGAAAAGGCCCCGGAGCAAATTTCCCGGCTCGATCCCGAGCAGCTGGCCATTTGGATTTCAGCCGCGCCCGATCCGCAGCGCAGCGCCATGGCGCTGTTTTATCTGGATGAATTCAGCTATCGGGAAATAATGTCGATGCTCGGTTTGAAATTAAGCGAACTCGCACACGCCATTGCGATTGGCCGCTGCGAATTCCAAGCCTGGCTCAACATCTCTGTGCCCGCTCAATGAAACGTTTGCCTCGGGGACTGCGCGCCCTGGCCAATTGCGCACCAATCGCTGATGATGCCGCCCCTGATCGGCGGATGCGCGCGGCGATTTCGAGGGCCAAAAAGCGAAGGAAGAATTTCGCACAACAGCAGGCCTTCGACCGGGCGATGGCGGACTTGGTAAAATCGACGGCTGTACCACCGGAAATCGCAGAATGGTTTGCCAACGAAAAACTGGCAGAGGGAAGTAAACCCAGTTGGAGGAATACCGCCAGACATCCCGCCATCCTGGCAATCGGGATTGCGCTGGCCGTTATCGCGGTCATCGCCTGGATCACCTTCGACGAGCAGATGCATGCGTTTCCTGGGGCGTCTACGGCGAAAAAACTTCTGACGGTCGCAAGTTCGACCCGAGTATCCCAGTTCGACTCCGTAAAAACGGACGCTGGCACGCTCAGCGATCTTTTTGTCATGAAATATCGCCTCGAACATTACGACGTGCCCCCGGAGTTTTCGCAACTGCGCACCATCGGCGTCCGCGTCTTTGATGATGAAGAAGCGGGGCGCGTCGCTCAGATCGGTGTTGCCGAAAAAAGGATGCAATTCTTCTTGTTCCCGGCTCGCCGCGATTCCAAGACAGGCCAGCCAGAGGAGTTTCAGGGGTGGCGCTTCTTGGAACAAGAGGGATGGACCGGTGCGGTTCGGGCCCGCAAAGGAGTTCTCTTCATGGCGACGCTGCGTGGCCCGAAGAAAGAACTCGCATCCTATTTGCCCAAGGAATGACCCATTGACAGTGGGCCGCCGCCACGAAAATTTGGCACCCCACAGCAGGTTAGTTCATCCGTGGAGGACCCCCGAAAGCATTCGGGGTTGGTCGAAGTTGGAAGCGACCCGAAAACGCGGTAAAAGAACTTAACGCCAGGGTAGCTCAGCGGTAGAGCAGGGGACTCATAAGCCCTTGGTCGGGAGTTCGATTCTCCCCCCTGGCACTTTGTTACCGTTGCTAAATGAGCGAGAACGGAAATCGTCTGCGAAAGTTTTTCTCCGGCGGAAATGAATACCGACTCACACGCTTTTTCATTCTGCGACTACTCGGATTCGTTTACGCAATTGCCTTTCTCGTCGCCGCAAATCAACTGGTGCCGCTCATCGGTCACCACGGTTTAACACCGGCGGTTCGTTTCCTGGAAGTAGTTCAGTCGGAGCTCGGATCGCGAAGCGCGGGCATGATGCGAATACCGTCATTGTTTTGGCTTGGGATTTCGGATCGTGGATTGTTAGTCGTAGCTTGGAGCGGTTTTGCACTATCGCTCATTGTTCTGGCCGGTTACGCCAACGCGATCATCCTGGCGATTTTATGGACGATGTACATGTCCATCGTCCACATCGGTCAGATTTGGTACGGTTATGGGTGGGAAACGCAGCTGCTCGAGACCGGTTTCCTCTCGATTTTCCTTTGCCCGCTGATCGATCTGCGCCCATTTCCGCGGCGTCCTCCGCCGATTCTTGTGATCTGGCTTTTTCGCTGGCTCGGTTTCAGGATCATGATCGGAGCCGGGCTGATTAAATTACGCGGCGATCCCTGCTGGCGGGACCTGACCTGCCTTTATTATCATTACGAAACGCAGCCGATCCCGAATCCGTTCAGCCGATTCCTGCATTTCGCGCCGCACTGGTTCCACAAGTTCGGAACCGCTTGGAATCATTTCGTCGAGGTAATTGTGCCGTGGTTTTCATTTGGCCCGCGACCGGTTCGGCATGTCGCGGGAGTATTACTCATCACTTTCCAAATCGTCCTTATAGTCAGTGGCAACCTCTCTTTTCTTAATTACGTCACCATCATTCCGTTCCTGGCCTGTTTCGACGACACATTTTGGCGCAGGGTATTTCCCGCCTTTCTTTTCCGACACACGCGCGAGGGCGAATCCTCTCGCACTCAGGTCGGGGTCTCACTGGCTCTGGCAATCCTCGTCGCCTATCTGAGCATTGCGCCGGTCGCCAATTTGATTTCAAACCGGCAACTCATGAATTTCTCGTTCGATCCTCTCAACCTCGTCAATACCTATGGCGCATTTGGAAGCGTCGGCAACGAGCGCGACGAAATCATTTTCGAGGGAACTGATGACGCCATCATCGCGGGCGACACGAAATGGAAAGAATATGAATTCAAAGCCAAGCCGGGCGATCCGAATCGCCGGCCGCAATTTGTCGCGCCCTATCAGCCGCGACTCGATTGGCAAATCTGGTTTGCTGCCATGGCGTCGCCGGCGGATTATCCATGGACATTGCATTTCGTCTGGAGACTTCTGCATAACGATTCCGGAACGCTTTCTCTCCTGGCGAATAATCCATTCCCAAGCGCGCCACCGCGTTACATTCGTGCACGACTTTATCGTTATCAGTTCGCGCCACTTGGCGACACTGCATGGTGGCGTCGGGAACCAATCGGTGAGTGGCTGCCGGCGCTCTCAGTTGAGGACGAGGAATTTCGACGAATCCTCCTGGCGATGGACTGGCTCGACTAGCCAGCCTGCTCCCTGGCGAGGAGCTGGCATCGGCCGAGGTCCAGTTTTCCGGAGGCGAGTACTGGAATTTTATCCACGACGATTGCGCGCTTCGGTATCCAAAGATTCGGCACGCCTGCTTCGTTGAGCGAGCTGCGGAGGGCGTTCATATCAATCGGGTCGACGGTCAGGAGTAATAGCGCCTCACCTTTTGCTTCATCCGGCACGCCACAAATAGCTATTCGACGTTCGCTTCCGTCCAATCCTAAAGCTGCGATAGTTTTCTGCTCGACGAGCTCGTGCGGGACCATTTCGCCGCCAATTTTGGAAAAACGCGACAATCGCCCTTCAATGTAGAGGAACCCATCTTCATCCAAACGTCCGATATCGCCAGTCTTTAGCCATCCGTTTTGCAAAACCTCGCTTGTTCGCTTCGGGTCCTTTAAATAGCCTTCGAAGATGTTTGGTCCGCGAAGCCAAAGCATGCCGGTATCGTAGATCGTCAGCTTTTTGTCGGTTTCCGGGTCTCGAATCTCTGCTGCGATGCCGCTAGCCATTTTTCCAACCGAGCCAAGCCGATAAAGCGGCTGAACAGTGACATCCGGTCGCTCCGGAATGGGATCTGGCAAATTGACCGAAACAACCGGCGTCGTCTCGGTCAATCCGTAGCCTTCGAAGACCCGTTTACCGAATCGGGCAAAGAATTTCTCGGAAAGATCCAGCGGCATTTTCTCGGCACCGACGATTACTAATCGAGCGGATTGTAACTGCTGGGGCTCGGCCTTACGCAGGTACGCGCGCAAGAAGGTCGATGTCGCCAGCATTACAGTGATTTTGTACTTCTCGACCAGGGCTGCATTCTTCGAGGTTTCGAGAGGGCTAGGGTAGGTAACGATCGGCGTGCCCTCAATCAGCGGATACCAGAGCGTGACGGTGCATCCGAAACTGTGAAAGAACGGCAGCGACGCCAGGATGATATCGTCCGGTCCGGCATCGAGCATGACGGTGAATTGCGTCACATTGCTGACAATGTTGTGATGCGAAAGAATCACCCCTTTCGGCTCACCGGAACTGCCGCTCGTGAACAGCAATACCGCCTCTTCGTGTCCACCTTTGTCTGGTAAACCGAGCCAGTGGGACAAAAGCCTGTGCGGCAAGAGAAGGCTCGCGACCCACCAAAACAAAACTCTTGTCTTCAACTTCGGTAGCAATTCATCGAGTAAAACGATGTTCTGCGGCCACGGAAAATCTGGAAAGCGCGCACGGAATTGTGTTCCAGTGAGGGCGGTCTCAATTTCGGCCACTCCAATCGCGCTGGAAATCGCTTCCGTTGACGCGGTGAAATTCAGGCCGACGGGAACCTTATTCGCAAGCACAACTCCCAGGTTCGCGACAACGGCTCCTTTTCCTGCCGGCAACACGATAGCGAGGCGCTTTTCCGGAAAATGTTTCCGAAGGTATCGACCGAGCGCGATCGACAAGGCAAGCAGTTTTCCGCGACTGAGCTTACTTCCATCCATTCCGTCGATGACAAGGATGGAAAAAGGAGAGCGTTTAAGCCCGCGAACCGCCCGGCGAGCGAGGTGCTCCCTC
This sequence comes from Chthoniobacterales bacterium, assembly GCA_036498205.1. Lineage (GTDB taxonomy): Bacteria > Verrucomicrobiota > Verrucomicrobiia > Chthoniobacterales > UBA10450 > AV69. The sequence goes on from DASXIC010000015.1 coordinate 4,490, forward strand.
AATTCACGACGTTGCTCGAAGCAATCGGCTCCGATTTTCAGCAACTCCTCGTGAACGCGTGGGCTCGTCGCCTCTGGCGCGGTAAGTGCAGGACCGAACCCCACTGTCGCGCGATAGGGAAATTTGCGCGGCCATTTTCGAAAGAATCGGCCGCCGCGAAATGAGAAGATCGAGCCCCAGAGTTGGTCGAGAAAAACAGGGACGACCGGCGCGCCGGCATGGCGCGCAATCATCTCGTATCCTCGTTGCAGTTTCTGCAAAGTACCGGTGCGTGATAATTGACCCTCGGGGAAAATGCAGACGATTTGACCAGCTTGAACTTGCGCCGCTGCGCGCCGGATCGCTTCACGCGGACGGGAGCGACTGATCGGAATTGCTCGCGCCATCCGCAGGATCGGATTGAGAATCGGATTTCGGTAAAACTCCTCGTCGATAATGAAACGGATCGGCCGGGGGCAGCCGAGTTGAAGCACGATCGCGTCGACCCACGTGATATGGTTCGGCACGAGTAAACAACCGCCGGGCGGTAAGTTTTCCACGCTGATCGCCTTCACGCGATAGACCAGCCGTACGAGTAGCAGGCTGAAGAAATAGAAGACCTGTTCGGCGGTGGAATCTCCCGGCATTGTTTAACGTTTACATTCGCCGCTTCTCCCTCTGCAATCGCCTTTCCATGGCGAGCGAACGAAAACCGGGCGCGAGAACTGCCCTCATGCTGCTTATTGGCATCAATCTTTTTAACTACATCGATCGACAGGTCCTTTCTGCTGTCGAACCCGAAATCCGGGCGACATTCTTTCGCCCGGGCGACCCCAATGCGATGGCGATGACAGGCGCACTCGCCACGGCCTTCCTCGTCACCTACATGCTGGCAGCGCCTGCCCTGGGCTGGCTGGCCGACCGGTTTTCGCGCTGGTTCATTATCGGATGCGCGGTGGTCCTTTGGAGTCTGGCCAGCGGTGCATCTGGTTTGGCGATGACATTCACGATGCTTCTTCTTACGCGAGTTTTTGTCGGGATCGGTGAAGGCGGTTACGGACCAGCAGCTCCTACGATTCTGGCGGACCTCTTTCCTCTAACGGTTCGCGGCCGCGTTATGGCGGCATTTGCGGCGGCAATTCCCGTTGGCAGCGCGCTTGGCTATGTCCTTGGCGGAACGATCGCCGTTCACCTGGGATGGCGCTGGGCATTTTATCTGGTAACGCCGCCCGGTTTGCTGCTTGGCCTCTTTTGTTTTTTTCAACGAGATCCCCGGGCACGCCTTGGTGGGCGATCCCTCCGGAAACGCGCGAGTCTGGAAGATTATCTCGCACTGGTGAAGACTCGTTCGTTTGTCCTTAATACGTTCGCGCAAACGACAATGACTTTTGCCCTCGGGGGAATCGCATTCTGGATGCCGGCATATCTGCAATTTCGACAGCAACCACCGTCCTCCCGAATTTTACTGGGCGCGATTACGGTCGTTGCCGGATTAATTTCGACAATCGTTGGGGGTTTTCTTGGCGATCGGTTGCGCGCGCGTGTTGCCGGTTCCTACTTTCTGGTTTCGGGAATTGGAATGCTGATCGCATTTCCGCTTTTCCTTGGAATGTTGTACGCTCCATTTCCAGCTGCCTGGGCACTGTTTACCGGCGCCGTTTTCTTCGTCTTCCTCAACACAGGCCCGTCGAATACCGCGCTGGCAAACGTATCAATGCCGTCAGTCCGAGCGACGGCATTCGCGCTGAACATTCTCATTATCCATGCTCTCGGCGACGCAACTTCTCCGCCAGTAATTGGCCTGATTGCCGGTCGCATAAACATGAACGCCGGTTTTCTTCTCGTTTCGGCAATGATGTTAGTTTCCGGTTTGTTCTGGCTCGCCGGAATGAAGTTCCTCTCCGCCGATACTGAAACGGTCGAGCTCGCTTCGGTGCAAGATGCCGCAACCCTGTAAAACAAACCGCGGGAGCGTTTCCACTCCCGCGGCCATGAGTTTAGGGCTATCCGTTCCTTGTTAAGGCGTTGGACTTGGTTCCGCTGAGGAAGAGCCCCCAGATGGGCTCGATTCGGCCCCTGAAGAACTCCCTTTTCCGTGCTTGTGGCGCCCAGTCTTGCCTTCGCTGGCGGTAGTCTCTCCGGGAGTACCAGTAGTTCCGCTGGATGATTCTGCCGCACTCCCGCTCGGCGAAGCAGTGGAGGCCGCACCGTGTCGGTGCCCCTTGCCCGTCCCGTGCTGTGTCGTTTCTGCGGCACTCGAAGATGACACCGCAGCAGAAGGCGTTGCGCTGGCGCTCCCGCGTTTAGACGCGGCCGCGGAAGAAGTGGGCGAAGCTTTCGCGCTCGGCGAGGCCGAAGCACCTGGCGTCATTGAAGCGCCTGGACTAACTGCTGGCGAAGCCATGGCTCCGGGTGAGGCCGAGACGGAAGCGCCCGGCGAGGCGTAAGCGTTGGTTTGTCCAGCAACCCCGGTTTGCCCTGCAACGCCAGTTTGCTGTGTGCTGTAGCCGCCCGTAGTCGAGGTTCCGCCGATGCCGATGTTCACGCCGACGCCTGGCTGAACCCCATAGTAAGAGTAAACGTTATTGACCCAACCACTGGTCGAGTACTCGTCGATGCGCGCATAATCAAAAGCTGGCGCATTGTAGATCCGCTCACGATCGACCCGAACGGTAACGACACTTGGATCCTGACTCACGCTGTAGACCGACCAGGGAACTGCGACCGTTTTGGTCGAGCTAGTCACGCGACTACCAGTGCCGCCAGTAGATAAGACCGTATAGGCCATGCAACCCGTGTTGCGATCAAGTACGACATCCTTGACGACGCCAACTTCCTCGCCACGCGAGTCTTTGACTTTTACTCCGACCAGTTTGCTGGCTGGCACGTAACTGGTCGTCGTGGTGGTAGTACTCTGGGTTTGAGAGTTAACGGGTGCGGCGGCCAGACCCAGCGCTGCCAACAGTACCCCAATCATAAGAGATGTTTTCATATAGTTTTATGCAGAGACGATGCGCGCACCTGTGTTATTCAGTGGCGCTGCAAAAGTATCGTGACGAGTGCTCGTGGCGGATGTAGCCGACGCGGTTTAGCGCGAGCCTGTTAGGGTGCGTTAACGCAGACCAAGATGGACGTCGTAATTACGCGCCACCAGCAGCGCCTTGGCCGCCTCGAAGTCGCGACCCTGCTTCTTCAAATATTCCTGCAGTAGCTGCCACGATTCCGCCCGATACCATTCCGTTTTCAGCAGCTCGCGTAATTCCGCGATCGCAATTTCCGTTCGGCCGCATTCATCCAATGCCCGAAGATAGCGGTGTTCAACCGACCATGCAGGCGGCGCGATGCGCGATGCCAATCGCAAACGCATGAGGTCAATCTCGCCTCTTTGCTTGTTTTCCAATACCACCATCATTTCCTGGGCTTTCGCTTCACTGATCGGATTCTTTAATGCTTGCTCGATAAAGTCGCGCGCCCCGGGCAGGTCATTCTTTTTCAATGCCACGGCCGCCAGGTTTAAGAGGGCAAACGGTTGGTGGGGTTGTTTCGCCAGCGCTCGGCGCAGCAATGCCTCGGCCCGATCGAGATTTCCATCGGTCATTTCAAGCCCCCCAAGATTGATTAACATCCGCGCGGAATCTCCACCGGCGGCAATCGTTCGCTCAAGAAACGTGCGTTGGTCCTTCCAATCGCAGGCGCGTGAAAATGTGCGCAGGCCGAGAAATGCGATCCACACGGCTACTATCGCGCCAGTACCGAAACGCATGGTGTGATTGCGTGTGACTCGCGCGATCTCAATCGAAATAGCCGCCAAAACGAAGGCGGACGGAACGTAGATCCAATGCTCGGCGATGGTGGCGTTGAGAATGAATAAGCCACACACAGGGAGATAAGAGACGAGGGCAAAAATCAATAAGGCGAAGAGCAACGGCTCTCGTCGCCGGGCCCGAACCATCCAGATGACCAGCAGGCCAATTAGAGCGACGCCAACCAGAGTTTGCAGTTCGCGCCAGGCATTCGCTGTAAGACCGGCGTTGCTTAATTCCGCAAGATGACTTTCGACATCACGTTCCACGTGCAAATTAAATGGGAACAAGAATGTGCCGGTATACTCAGCGAGAGCGCGCGCGGCGATGAGTGGCCGGACGAGAAGTGGGGCCGGTTGGTTCAGTTGCGGTACCAATGTTTGCTCTGATTGGATGCGGAGCGTCGCGTAAATCGTAAGAACGAAAGCGATGGTTACTCCGGCCGGAATCAACGCATGCCACTGCCGGCGCAGAAGAAGTAGTGCCAGCCACAGCAAAGTAAAAATCAACCCACTTTCTTTGCTCAGTGCTGCGAACAAAAATGCGACTCCGGCCATAGGAATGAATTTCAACGCCCCGCGCGAAGACGCCGCTAATGCTCGAATGGCAAAATATAAGCCAGTAAATCCGAACAATGCTGCCAGCGCATCCGCCCGGCCGGAAACGTAGTCGATCACCGCCGAGTGGAGTGGGTGCAGAGTCCACGCCAGTGTCGAGAACGAGGCAAGGATCCACCGCGATTTTTCGCTGACGCCATAAAGCTCCAGTAACGCGAGTGCGAAACTAAATAACGCTATGGCCGCGCAAACCTGCAAAAGAATGCTGGTCGCGTGGTAGGGAAGGGGTCGAAACCCGAACGCCCAGTATTCAAGCGTATATGTGAGCCGTTGGAGTGGCCGGAAAAAATTCGAAGGCGTCGCGTCGACGAACAGAAAATGCTGGAACCCTTCCGGAATAAGTCGCCAGCTGCGAATAAGGGGATCACGCAGAACGAGGGCCGTGTCGTCCCAAACAAACTCCGCGCGCAATGCGGGCAGGTGCGCGGCCACAGTGAGGGCAACGAGCGTGCTTAGGACAGCCAATCGTTGTCTTATTGAGGGAAAGGCGGTTGCAGTGTCCGCCGAATCAAGGTTTAGATAAGTGTGCCTCACTTTAGAATGCTCATGCCATTGCTGGCGCTGCTAGTTGCCAGCAGCGCTCATGCCGCCGGTTTACCCCCGGATTGCAGTCAGCTCGTCGTCGGGGTCGCGCCCGGCTGGAATTCGATGCGAGGGCAATTATTTTTGCTCGAGAAATCGGGTGCAGAGTGGCACCGACAAGCTGGCCCGGTTCCGGTATTGTTTGGGAAAAACGGGTTGGCCTGGGGAAGCGGCGTTGCCGGACAAAACGAGCAGGGTTTGCGCAAACATGAGCGCGACGGCCGGGCGCCCGCGGGAATATTTCGAATCGGCAAAATATATACCTACGACTCGTCACTTCCGGCCGGCGCAGATTACCCGTTCCATCAGGTTAGCGAGGCCGATATTTGGAGTGATGATCCGCGGTCACCGAACTATAACCGGCACGTCGTCATCGATCCGCGAAATCCGCCGGACAATTATAGCCACGAAAAGATGCGGCCGGGCGATTTCGCTTATCACTGGTTGATAGAGATCCGACATAATTCCGACCCGCCGGTGCCCGGCGACGGGAGCGCGATTTTTTTTCATATTCGGCGTGGAATTGATCGCCCGACTACGGGATGCACCACGATGGCGGAGGAGGATTTGATACAGATGATCAAGTGGCTGCGCGCATCGAAGAATCCATGTTACGCTTTGCTAACAGCGCACGATTATTCCGCTAAACGGCAGGCTTGGAATCTGCCGCCACCGGATTTGGTAGGGCTGCCTTGAAGCTCTTCTTCCGCCACAGCTCCCAACATTCGCGAAATCCGGGCGCCAAATCTTCCGGCTTCTGCGTCACCCACTTGTTAACGATGCCAGCGGGAAAGAATTCCAACGCCGTAATCTCCCTGGGCGGGAACGCAAATGGTCCTTCATGTTCCCCAAGATAAACCCAGATGAATTCTTGTCCTGTTCTCTCCGAAGCCGGAATTTTGCCTATACGCTGTAGGTTCGTTTGAACCCCAAGCTCCTCATCCAATTCCCGCCTGGCCGCTTCGTCATATCCCTCCTTAGCCTCGACGTGGCCCGCCGCGCTTGAATCCCAGAGCAAAGGATGCCGGTCTTTCCAAGCAGAACGTTTTTGCAGTAGAACCTCCCCTTTTTTGTTGAAAATCAGGATGTGAACGGCCCGATGCCGAAAGTTATTCTCATGAACCTCGGCGCGCGTCGCCTCACCGATTTTCGTGTCATTTTCATCGACTACGGGAAAACGTTCCGCTGGCGTCGCCGCTTCGCTTTTTTCGCTGTCCGCATGGATGGAATTCGCCAGCGCGATCCATTGTTCGCGCGAGAGTTCTTCCGCGCGCGCAGCGAAAGGAGTCCCGATTCTTTGGGCGGCTTCTTCCCAATTCTGAATTCGTCCTCCCAGTAATTTGCGCAGCTGCTTTCGCCGCTGTGAAAAGCCGTCTCGGACGATCTCATCGAAGGTCGAAAAGTCGAAAAGTGCAATCTCATTTTCCGGCCGCGGTACAATCCGGATCAAAGCTGAGGCGACGTCCGGCTGAGGAAAAAAAACCGTTTTCGGAATTTTCCGAAGATACTCGACTTGATAGTGTAATTGAATGCGCAGAGAGAGCGCACCATAGTCCCGATTGGAAGGATCAGCGGCGATTCGTCGCGCCATCTCATCCTGTAACATGAACAATGCCAGGCTAATGCAGCTTGGCCAGTTCAGGAAATGAATCAAGAGTTGACTTGCTATATAATAGGGAAGGTTCCCTAATACCTTCACGCTGCGTTCGGCAAAAAGAGCGCGTCCATCGTACTTTAACGCGTCCTCCCGCCTGACCTCGAAACGCGGGTTTGGAAATCTTTGGCGTAAGAATTCAACCAGTCTCGCATCTTTTTCGAGCGCGAGGAGACGGGCGCCTCGAGCAAGGATCTGCGCCGTCAACGCCCCGAGGCCGGGGCCTATTTCCACAACAAAATCATCTGCCGCCACCCGGGCCTGCTCAACGATCCATCGAGCAAGATTTTGATCGTGGAGGAAATTTTGACCCAACGTTTTGACCGGCCGGACGCGCGTTTCCTGCAGAGCAGCACGGATTTCAGAAAGATTCATTCTGACGTTACCGAGCCGGGGTAAAAACCGCGCAGTCTGTTCACAAAAGGTTGTGAACAAATTGCGAGGCAGAGAAGACGATTGTACACAAGTTATTCACCTCACCCAAACGGGGGCGCTGACTAATCAACGCAACTGCAACATCGGCGGTTTTTTGCGTTTCCGGCCCTTCAGATAGGTTCTCCGGGCTTCATGCAGTGTCACGCCTTCCAGAAAATAGGCGGAGGCCGCATGCCCGATGGCGTAGGTACCGGCGCCGGCCACCATGCCGCAGACGACATTGCCCCAACCCGGGATGAACTTCAAAAGGGCGCGTGCCCCCTCCCTGAGGAGCATTCCTGCGCCGACGTTGGCCCCCATGGCACCTACGAACTCTGTGGCCGCCCTCAAACTGCGCGGGCGACCGCTCAGATACATAATACCGGAAACCATAACCAGCTGCAGAGTTGTCAGGATCGGGAGATCGGCGAGTGGAATAGGCTGCGCTCCGATCGCGGTACAGATTGCGGTGGTGGATTTGATGAGGACCGACGCAATTTCACGTTGCGCTTCGCGATCATTAGAGATCCGGACGATTTCCACCCGACAATCGTTCGGGAGCCTTCTTGCCAGCAATGAGACGAATTGTTGCGAAGCGTTGTAGTCCGCGACTGTTGGATTGTTTTCACTCGAAAATTCGAAGCCGCCCCAAAATCGGCCGTGCAGCTCGGGTTTAATTTTTTCAAACCAGTCGATGCGGGGGAGGCGTCCGTTGCGATTTGTCGAACTGGTCGGGTTGAAATGAATTGCAACGATCCCGGCATTAGAATGCACGCGGTCATTCCAATGCACACATTGATTTCCGTTTTCGGCGCTCCGCTTGACCTTGGTACGGCCTTCGGCGGCGTCGCTGATTACCAGAATCGCGTCGGCGGATTGCCGGCCCAGTTCTTCCCGGATAGTGTCCTCGGCCTCGTCGTCAGCGCCGCGCGCATCGAGCAGAGCAATCGCGCCTCGATTCTTGATCTCGAGCGTTTGCCAGCGAAAAACTTCGGATAAGATTTTCGGCGGCTCAGCTGGAGTCTCGCCGTTAAATAGCAGATTCACGATCTGTGGCATGGGCAGACGCCCCGCGCCTGCCACTAGAAAACGGGGCAGTCGCTGTTGTAAAAAAAGTTCTTTGAGGGGCGTGAGCTCGTGCAAAACGGGTTTCTGGATTGCGCCGGGCAATTTCCCCAGCAAACCCTCCAGTCGCTCGACGATGTGTAGCAGTGCCGTTCGATTCACGCCTCCTCAATCAGTCGCGAAATCGCCTGGAATGCAAGAAAGCGAAAACGTTTTGTGCGCTAGCCGGTAGCGATTATAAAGCGGAATGGCCTTAAATATTGAAGCTCTCTCCCGGGCTGCGAACGAGGCGCGCGGTCTGGCGATGGACGCGGTGCAGGCATCGCAGTCGGGTCACCTGGGACTTCCGCTGGGATGTGCGGAGATGGGTGCCGTTCTTTATGGGTATCTTCTCAAGCAAAATCCCGAGCAACCGCGCTGGATCGGGCGTGATTATTTCATTCTCTCGGCCGGTCACGGCAGCATGTTTCTTTACGCCTGGCTGCACATGAGCGGATACGATCTTTCGATCGAGGAGATCAAACGTTTCCGTCAATTACACAGCAAGACGCCCGGTCATCCGGAATATTTTGAAACGCCGGGAGTTGAATGCACGACAGGCCCGCTAGGGCAGGGGGTGGGAAATGCGGTGGGAGTGGCAATGGCCGCAAAAATGGCGGCCGCTCATTTTAACACCTCTGAACACCGCATTTTCGATCAACACATTTTCTGTCTGGCGGGGGACGGCTGTCTGCAGGAAGGCGTCTCATCGGAAGCAAGTGCCTTCGCCGGGCATTTCGGGCTCGATAACCTGATACTCATCTACGACTCGAACGCGATCACGCTGGATGCAATGGCAAAGCAAACGCAGAGCGAGAATACGCGGAAGCGCTATGAAGCCTACGGTTTCGACGTCCAGGAAATTCAAGGCGATGACATGCAGGAATTCCTCGACGCGCTGAACGTCGCCAAGGAGCGCGATAACGGAAAACCGCAATTCATCATCGCGCATACTCTCGTTGGCAAAGGGATTCCGGAGATAGAAGGTACCTCCAAGGCGCATGGAGAAGCCGGCGCAAAATACGTCGATGCCGCCCGCAAAAATCTCGGGTTACCGGAGCAGCATTATTTCGTTTCGAAGGAGACCTACGAATATTTCGCGGCGCACAAAAAAAAGCTGCTGGCGGACTTCGCCCGTTGGGAAAGTACCTGGGAGGAATGGCGCAAAGCTAATCCAGATAAGGCTCGCACGCTCGACAATGCCATCGACAAAAAAATCCCCAACGATTTGCTGGAAAAAATCCCGCCGTTTCCCAAAGATGCGAAGCTCGCGACCCGCAAAGCCGGAAGCGAAGCTTTGCAGCCCATCGCGCAGGCCCTGCCCAATTTGATCGGCGGAAGTGCCGATCTTTACGGCTCCACTTTAAACTACATCAACGGCGGCGGCGATTTCACTCGCGATACGCCCGGCGGCCGAAATATTCGCTTTGGGATACGCGAACACGGCATGTGCGCAATCATGAACGGAGTTGCTTATCATGGCGTTTTTCGCGCGTCTGGCGCTACCTTCCTCGTCTTTTCCGATTACGCGCGCCCGGCCATTCGCCTGGCCGCACTCGCCAAGCTGCCGAACATTTATATTTTCACGCATGACTCGATTGGCGTCGGCGAAGATGGGCCGACGCACGAGCCAGTCGAGACGGTCAGCGCTCTTCGATTGATCCCGCAACTGGATGTTATTCGACCGGCGGATGCAGAGGAAACGGCTGGAGCATTTGTCGCCGCCTGCGAGCGAATTGATGGCCCCACTTTGCTTGCGCTCACGCGTCAAACGGTGCCGATCCTCAATGAAATTGATTTTCAGTTGCGTCGGGATGGGGTGCGCCGCGGTGGCTACGTTGCGAAGCGAGAGACCGCCGCCCTGGATCTGATTATTCTCTCGTGTGGGAGCGAGCTACAGCACGCTCTGGCCGCAGCAAAGGAGCTCGGAGCAGGGACCCGGGTAGTTTCCATGCCCTGTATGGAACGCTTCAATCGCGAACCAGACGAATATCGTGAAGAAGTCTTGCCAAAATCTTGCCGAAGACGCGTGGCGATAGAAGCCGGTGTGCCGCAGACCTGGTATCAATTTGTTGGCCTGGATGGGAAAGTGATTGGACTGCACCGTTTCGGCCTGAGTGCCCCTGGGGCCGAAGTGATGAAGGAATTCGGAATTGATGCCCAGCACGTGATCGAGGCGGCACGGTCGCTCACGCAATCACACCGGGTGTCATCCTGAGCGGAGCGAAGGATCTCACACAACTAAATGACTGACCCGACTCAACTAGGGTGACGAACGACCTTAGGTGAGGTCCCTGGCGCTGCTCGGGATGACGCCTTGGAGATTTGCGACCGTCTAGTGCGGTTCGACTGTTTCCCGCGCCCGATCTTCGAAACGGGTGAATTCTTTGAGGAAGGTCAGCGGAATTTCGCCGACCGGACCGTTTCGCTGCTTGGCGATGATCAGTTCTGCCTCCCCTTCTTTTTCCGCACGCGCTTCTTCGTCTTCCTCGTATATCTCGGGGCGCACAAGCAGACCGACGAGATCCGCATCCTGCTCGATTGAACCGGACTCTCGTAGATCGCTCAGGCGCGGTTTGCCGCCGGAACGCGCTTCCGGTTGTCGATTGAGTTGAGCAATAACGATCACCGGAATTTTCAGTTCCTTGGCCAGCCCTTTCAAACCCGCGGAGATTTCGGAAATTTCCAGCTGCCGATTGTCCTGCGCGCGCCGAGTGGTGGAGCGTAACAGTTGAAGGTAATCGACCACGATCAATTGCACGTCCTGCTGCGCTCTTAATCGACGCGCTTTGGCGCGTAATTCGAGAATGCTCAGCGCGGCCGTGTCATCGATAAAAATGCGCGACTCGGCAAGTTTGGAAGCAGCCGCCGTCAAACTCGGGAAGTCGCGCTCGGCCAGAAACCCGTCGCGCACACGCTGGAGATTGACGCGCGCGCGCGAGCAAAGCATGCGTTGCACGAGTTGCTGACTGCTCATCTCCAAGCTGAAAACTCCGACAGGCAACTTCTGATTAATCGCGACGTGCTCGGCAATATTCATCGCCAGCGCCGTTTTTCCCATGCTCGGCCGCGCTGCGATCACGACCATTTCCGATGGATGTAATCCGTTCGTCATGCGATCGAGTTCGTTGAAGCCGGTAGATATTCCCGTAATTCCCCCGCGCCGCTCGTAGAGCTTCTCAATCGACTCCAGCGCACCCATCACCTGCTCCTTCATCGTCAGGAGCTGGCCTTTGAAGCGGTCGTCACCAACATTGAAAATCTTTTGCTCGACTTCGTCGAGAAGCGCTCCGACTTCGCCTTGTTCGTCGTAAGCGCGGCGAACGCCTTCCGTGCATGTGCTGATGATTTGCCGCAGAACGTATTTGTCCCGAACAATCTCCAGGTAGTAGTCGACGTTCGCGGCCGTCGGCACAAAGGTGAAGAGACTGGTGACGAACGGGGCGCCCCCGATCGTTTCGAGCAAATTCTGGTCGCGCAACGTCTGGGTGAACGTAATCAAGTCGATCGCCTGACCGGCATTCCATTGCTCGACCAGGACGCGAAAAACCGTCTGGTGTGCCGGAATATAAAAATATTCCTCAGTGATTTTTTCGACGCACTCCGGAATTGCGTCCTGTGGCGAAATCAACATCGAACCGAGAACGCCCTGCTCGGCTTCCACGCCATGGGGCGGCGCCCGGTGAATATCCTGTGCCGAACCTGTTAGTGACCCCTGAAAAACCCTTCCGCCACTCTGCCCAGCCGAGCCTCTGTCAGCGCCATTTGGCGCTGTCTTGCGAGGCTTCTCAGGACCGTTTCCCTGAGAGCTCGGCATTTATTTTCGTTTCTTGTCGCTGCGTGTTTTTGTCGACTCAGCCGGAGCGCTTTCCGCTTTTGACTCGTCGCTTGATTTTACATCGAATCTGAGACTTACCGCTACATCATGATGCAACTTGATCTGCACTTCATGTTCGCCAGTGGTCTTGATCGGATGTTCCAGGTGAATCTTATGCCGGTCGATTTCGTGACCGATCTCGTTCTTCAAGCGCGTCACAATGTCGTGGGCGGTGATGGAGCCAAAGGCTTTGCCGGTTTCGCCGGTCTCGAGCTTAAACGTCAGGCGCAGCTTATTAATTCGCCGGGCAAGCTCTTCCGCTTCGTTCAACTCACGCGCCTCGCGTTCCGCGCGTTTTTTCTTCAAATTACCCAGCTGACGCAAAGTAGCCGGAGTCACCTCGTAGGCTTTGCCCCGGGGCAGGAGATGATTACGCGCATAACCGCGACGGACCTTGACCACGTCCGCCTCGGCACCCAGACCCGGGACATTCTCTGTTAAAATAATTTCAGTCGACGGCATGATAAAACCCGTGCGCGAGAGTTTCGCGCGGCAGCGGGAGCAGGATTATAGGACCAGTGATTTGGCTGTCAATCCGCTCAAAAAAATCTTTTCTCAAATCATCCCCAGCTTCATTCGTCCCGCTTCGCTGATCATGTTTTGATTCCAGGGCGGGTCCCAGACGAGCTGCACATCCGCTTCATCTACGCCATCGATGGTGAGAATCTTGCTTTGAGCGTCATGGGCGATCGCCGGACCCATCCCGCAGCCGGGCGCAGTCAGGGTCATCTTCACATCGACCCGCGTGCCGCCGTCATCCTTTTTTATCAACTTGCAATCGTAAACCAAGCCAAGGTCGACAATGTTCACCGGGATTTCCGGGTCATAGCATTGCTTCAATTGATTCCAGACATCCTCCTCCGAAACTTCTCCGTTTGAACCGGACTTGGTTTCCGGTGAGGCTTCCCTCGTCTGCAGCCCGATCGCATCCGCGTCCTTTTCCGATACGCGCAGCAAACCGTGGTAGGTCGCGATGGTATAGCTTCCACCGAGGGACTGGGTAATCACGCCCGGCGTGCCAGTCGGAACCGTGATGGTGTTCCCCATCGGAATCTGGATCGCTTCAATGTCGCGGCTGGTCGTGAATTCCGTGTTTTCGTGCATAGCCTAACCTTTCCGGTCTAAAACAACTTTCACTTTTTTTCCATCATCGGAAATTTGCTGCAGCAACGTGGGAAAATTTTTCACGTCGCTGCCGGCTGCTTGCCCTTGAACATCCAATGCATTGCGCAGCGCCCCTTCCACCAATTGCGCGCAATGGATCTTTACTGGAGGCAACGCGCCGAGAGGTGCAGCCAATTCCTGCCCACTCATCGTCTTGGCTTCGTCGGGCGTTTTTCCTTTGAGCAACTCGGTGGCAACGCTCGCCACTGCAATCGCTGTCTGACAACCAAAAGATTGGAAGGTGGCGCGGTCTATGACCTTGCGGCCATCCTCCTCCTTGAACTTGATCCACATTCGCAACATGTCGCCGCAATCGGCACTACCAACTGTTCCGACCGCGTCCGCGTCGCTCATTTCACCAAGATTTTTTGGGTCCCGGATGGCGTCTGCTATTTTGGTTTCCAAATCTTCGTTCATGTCTTTTCCAGGTGATAACGGGGCAGATTAGAATCGACTTCTTTACTCCATGCATCAATCCCGCCACGGAGAACCTTCACATTTTCGAAATAATGCCCCTGAAAATACGCAGCGGCATCCAAAGCACGGTCACCGGTGTGATCATAAATGACCAGCGGATCCTCGCGTGCCCACTTACTCAAAATTTCCTGCATCAGCTCCTGGGTGAAGAAATGTGCCCGGTCAATTTTTACGGCTTCGAACTCTTCACGTGTCCGAACGTCGAGCAAGTTTAAACGCTCACCCTGTCTGATCTTTTCTGCCAGGGCACGCGGCTCGATTTGCATCGCCCGTTCCGCCGAATCACTGGCAATGATATGGCCGGTTACTTCCTCAACCGCAAGATTCCCGTTACGCGCGCACACCTCGGCCAGTGTTTCCTGCGTCCCAAACCCGCAGCTGCTGCAACCGCCGATGTGATATCGACGAAACAAGGCGCGCTGGGCGCCAGGGAATTGTTTCAACAATTCCCCCATCGTTAAGGTCGGATCGATCAAAGCCACATTGGGTCCCACAACCAAACCTAAGGTGCGGTACTTCAAGCGCAAGCGCACCGGCGCCGCCTGGCAACTTTTGCGATTCCGGAACGGGGGGACCGCCTTCTACAGAGTCTCGGGATGCTCGAGCAGGTCGATGACGCGCTTTAATAGTCTGCCACCACCACCGCCATCCAGGCTACGATGATCAAAGGTCAGTGTGATTTGCGCCTCCGTTGCAGGCACGAATTCGGATTTCGATTCATCCCACCGCGGCGTTTTCTTTCCCACACCGAGACCGAGAATCATTGTTTGATCTGGTAAAGGAATTGGCGTGCCCCATTCCACTCCAAAGGTCCCGAAGTTCGACACCGCGGCAATTCCTCCGCTTTGCATTTCCGGAGAAATACGCCGCTGCCGGCCGAGCGTTACCAGCTCCTCGTAACGTTTCGTTAGATCCGCGAGCGAGGTTTTATCCGCATTGCGGATAATCGGAACAATGATTCCGTCCTGGGCTTCGATGGCAAGGCCAACGTCGATCGCGGACGATTGCACGACGCGCGATCCGACTAGCTTCGAAGCTGCCGCAGGATTTTCAGCGAGGGCTAATGCGAGCGCGCGCAAAGCGTAAAGCGCAGGCCCGGGTTTGGGCTCGTGCTTTTTGCGATCGTTGAGAACCGGATCGAGATCCAGGGAAGAACCAATGGTGGCGAGCGGCCGTGACCAGCTGCGGCGCATGGCGTCGGCCACGCCCACTCGAATGGCAGAGGCGTCGCTTTCCGTCTGCGATTCCATTTGCTTGAGATAGTTCTCCAGATCCTTAATCGTCACCCGATTGCCCGCGCCAGTGCCTGCAATGCCGGCAAGATCCGAAGCCGTTAGCTGCAACTCGATCATCCGTGCCCGCAGTCGCGGTGACAAAAATCCTGCCCCTTTGGCCGCCACCGGCACAGGCAATCCGTCGCGCGTAACTCTTTCTTCGGCGCCGTTCCCGGCGCTCTTCTTAGCCGCCACTCTCTCCTCCCCAGCGCGGCCGGGAATTTCCTGTGGAACTTCCTGACTGATTTCCGGGGCCGATTGTTTGGTGAATCGCGCGGCGTCCTTCTCGCTGGCCTCGATATAACCCAGGACAGCGCCAATCGGGTAAGTCTCCTTCACTTGTGCTTCTATTTTCCCGATCTCGCCCGCACATGGCGTCGTGACACCCATGACGGCTTTGTTCGTCTCGACCTCCATAATTTCCTGATCGGCTGAGACCTTTTCGCCTGGCTGCACTTTGATCGTCACGATGGTCGCCTCAGCAATGGATTCGCCGAGCTGTGGCATGAGAATGGGAACCTGTGGCATCTTATTATTCTCGAAGAAGTTTTGTTGCTCTGGCAGCGATCGCCTTGCGGCTGGGTCGATGTGCGGACCAGAGATTCGGATGATACGGAATAGGCGTGTCCTTCGCGTTGACGCGCGCCGGCGCCGCATCGAGCAAATGAAACCCCTCGGCTGCGACACGCGCAATTATCTCCGCCGTCACGCCGCCCCACGGAAACGATTCACCCACTGCGAGCAGCCGACCTGTCCTGGCAACCGACGCGAGCACGGTCGCGGTATCGAGGGGCTTAACCGAACGCAAATCCACCACTTCGGCTTCGAATCCCTGTCGCGCCAAATCCTCCGCGGCCGCAAGGGATTCGTGTAACATCGCGCTGTAACTGACAATCGTGAGATCGCGACCCACGCGGGCAATCCGCGCTCTGCCTGCCGGTAATCCTTTGGTGGGAAGGCTGTCCGCCTTCAAATGATAATAGAGATATTTGTGCTCGCAGTAGACAACAGGATCATCGATAGCGACCGCTTCAATCAGCATCGTGTAAGCGTCTTCCACCGTCGCCGGAGTCATTACGATCAATCCCGGATAATGCGAATACAGCGCCTCCATTGACTGGCTGTGGAAAGGACCGCTTCCCTGCGTTCCGCCGGAAGGCAACCGCACCGTGATGGGGCACGAAATATTTGTCCGCCAGAAAACTGTGCCGGCGTTGTTCAGAATTTGGTTCAGTGCAATGCTCGAGAAATCGGCGAATTGCATTTCCACGATTGGGCGCATGCCTTCAAGGGCCGCGCCAATGGCGGTGCCGACCATCGCGTCCTCGCTAATCGGAGTATTTAAGACCCGGCCTGGAAATTCCTTGGCCAGCCCCTTGGTAGCTTTAAATGCGCCGCCAAAAGTTCCGCCGACATCCTGTCCGTAAATGAAGACGCGTTTGTCATCGCGCAGCAACTTCGCCTGCGCCTCGCGGATTGCCTCCAGATAGGTGATGCTCATTCGCCTTCGTCGCAAAGTGCCCGAGTCGAAATCGCGCACCAATCTTCTTCATTTGCGTCAGGCACAGGCTCTTTTTGCGCGGTACTTACGGCGTCTTCGACTTGTCGCGCTGCTTCCTCTCGCCATTTGTGCAACGTTTCCGGGTCGGCCAGTCCGTTCTGAACGATGAACTGCTCCGATCGCAGCAGACAATCCTGAGCGAATGGTTCCTTGCGGATATCATCGGTGACATAACCGAAATCATCGTGTTCACCATGCCCGGCAAGGCGCAAAATCGAGGCAACTACCAGCTGCGGAGGGCGGCCCGCACGCGCGCGTTGGACCGCGCCGCCAATCACTTCAAGGCATTCGGCCAGATCCGTGCCATCTACCTCGTAACCTTCAAATCCGTAGCCCAGCGCCCGGTCGGCCAGCGTCTGGCAGGCAAACTCGCGATCGTTCGGGGTGGAATAGGCGAAATGATTATTGGTCGCGACGACGACCAGTGGAACCTGTTCGACTGCGGCGATGTTCAAGCCTTCATGCGTCGCCCCGGTCTGCATTCCGCCTTCACCAATCGTGGTCAAACCGATGAAACCTTTCTCACCGCGCCAACGCTTGGCCATTAATGAACCTACGACGACCGAAATCATCGCTCCGAGATGACTAATCATGGCGAGCTGGCCCTCTCGCGGCCGACCACGGTGAATGTTCCCGTCGCGTCCGCGCATTGGTCCCTGCCGGGAACCGAGATAAGTCCGAGCTACGTCGACCAGCGGTTCACCAAACGCCGATCGCCCCGCCTGATCTCGAATAAGAGGCGCAAAGATATCGCCTTTTCGCAAAAAAATGCCGCACGCCACGCTGACAGCTTCCTGGCCTTTGCCAACGTAAACGCCACCGGTGATTCGTCCGCCCCGATATAAGCTCGCGAGTTTTTCCTCGAATACGCGGGCCAGGAGCATCCAACGAAACGCTTCGACG
Organism: Chthoniobacterales bacterium; assembly: GCA_036498205.1. GTDB lineage: Bacteria > Verrucomicrobiota > Verrucomicrobiia > Chthoniobacterales > UBA10450 > AV69. Next base: position 21,899 of record DASXIC010000015.1, read on the forward strand.
TAGCGCTCGTGAGGCGGCGCCTTTTTTCCTGTCTCTTCCTGCCGTCGCGCCGTCTGCAACATCGAACGATTGTAGCCAACATCAGCGCCGCTGCCCAAAAATTTTTCAGTGCACAGTTTTTCGTCATTCTGAGCGAATTCGAAGGACGCGACCTGTTCCGGAGCGTAATGCAAAATTTCCGGCTCCAGATCAAATGAGATCCTTCACCGTCGGCGCGGTTCAGGATGACACAGCGAAGCAACTATCCCCGGCCGGCCAGACGCGGTTCGCGTTCCGGCTCACTCATCGGAAATTGTCGCTGTTCACTTACCGGAGCGATGGGATTGTTGGCCCCCGCCGGGCGCGGTGCAGTCATTTTCATTCCTACCAATTTGCTCACGCCGCGCTCTTCCATCGTTACTCCATAGAGCACGTCAGCCTTCGCGATCGTGCGTTTGTTATGCGTAATGATGATGAACTGGCTTTGCCTGACAAAGCGTTCCAGAACACGAATAAACCGATTGATGTTCGATTCGTCGAGCGGCGCATCCATTTCGTCGAGAACACAAAACGGACTGGGGCGCACCATATAAATTGCAAAGAGAAGCGCTACCGCCGTCATCGTGCGCTCACCGCCGCTCAGGAGTGAAATACTCTGTAGCTGTTTGCCCGGGGGCTTCGCGATAATCTCGATTCCGCAATTCAAGGCATCGTTCTCGTCCATCAACTGCAAGTCGGCGCGACCACCGCCGAAAAGCTCCCCAAACATTTCTCGAAAATTCATCCGCACCTGCGCGAATGTTTCGGCGAAGAGTTTCTGTGTCGTCACATTGATGCGCGCGATCACATCGAGCAATTCACGCCGCGAGTTGGTCAAATCGTTGTTTTGCGATTCGAGAAAACGAAAACGTTCCTCGAGTTCATCATATTCCTGGACCGCCTCCAAATTGACCGGTCCCATGCTATCCAGTTGTCGGGCGAGCTCGGTAATTAACTTCTGGATATCCTCGTCGTTAAGTGAGTCGGTCTCAGTTCGTTTTAATTGCGCGCGTAATACCTTTTCGTGGGCGTATGAGTCAGGCGCAAATTGCCGCAGATCGATCTGGTAACGTTGCGAGACATGCTCCGCCAGATGCTCGCTTTGGAGCTGGAGCTGGGTCTGCCGAACTGAGAAGGTGCCGCGCTTCTCCTGCAGTTCGCTTAAGCGATGCCGCGCACCGCGCAATTGGACTTCCTGGGCGTTGATCGTTTCCGATTGCGTCTCCCTTTCGGTAATGAACTGAGCGATTTCGGTCTCCCGGCGGGTTAATTCTGCCGTCTGCAATGCGATAGCATTCTGGGCAGATTCACTTTCCGCCGCTTGTGCTAGTAATCGTGCCTCATAATTTCTAATCTCGCTTCCTCGGGTTGCGATTAATTCAGCCAGTTCCTTTTGGCGAGCGAGCATCGGTGCGCGCTGAGCCAGCAGCGCTTGATGCTTCTGTTCCTGGGTAGCCACGCCGATCCGAAGCTCGGCCAGACGCGCGGCTCCTTCTTCTTCGCGCCGCCGAGCAACCCCGCATTCGTGTTCCAGCCGTTCCAGTTCAGCGCGTTGCGTGGCAATGTTCTCTTCCAGAATTCTCCGCTGTTCTTCTAATTCCTGGATGCGTCCGTCAGCCACCGCGATTTGCCGTTCCAGCGTGGCATGTTCCGACCGCAAAATTTCAAGGTCGCGGCCGGCCGAATAGTGCTCGCGCTCGACTTCGGAAATTTTCGCAGCCGACGCCGTCTGGGCCAGATGCGATTCCCGATGCATTGAACGCGATTGCTCGAGGGCCGTTGCCAGCGAAGCAATGTGCGCTTCCATCCTTTGCCGCGTTTGCTCGATCGCGGCGCGTTCACGCCGCCGGTTTTCCAGTTCGGTCGCAATAGAATCGATCGTCGCCTTGCGTCTAAGCAGCGAATCGGTTCCTGCTTTTCCTTTCCCGCCGAAAAGAACACCATCACCGGAAAAAAATTCGCCGCTTAACGTCGAGAAAGTGAGTCGCGGGTTTGTCGCTACTAACGCCAACGCGCTCTCAAGGTTGCTAAAGATTGCAACGTTGTGCAAAAGTCTCGCGATCAGCGGCGCCAGAGAGGCGGGTGCGGTTACCTTGTCAACCGCCCATCCAATCGCACCATCCGGCAATGGTCTTGTCGCCTCCTTTTCGCCCGCCCCCTCTCTTTCCCAAACCAGGGCGGCCTGGCCGAGCTGTTGCCCATTCAAGAAAGAAATAACTTCGGCGGCGCGCTTACGATCTCGCAAAACGATCGCATGCAAATTTCGTCCGAGAGCCGCTTCAACAGCGGCAACGAACTCATCTGGCACGCTGAGCTGAGCAGCGAGCGCCCCAGCCAAAGCAAAGGTTTCCGTTTTCAAGAGCGCCTGGGAACCCTTCGCCAATCCTTCTCCCTCCTCATTTAACTGCCGGAGAACTTCAAGGCGCGATTCGATCTCAGCGATGGCCCGATGAACGGCGATGACCTGTTTCTCCATGTCGGCCAAGGCGGTTTGTTGCACCCGGAGATCATCCTCCGAGGCGCGCACCCGCGTGAAAAGTTGCTCGACCGTCTCCTGCTCCTGTTCCGCGGCCAACCGCGCGCTCTGCAGCGTTGCTTGTAGTTGCTGGTACACGGAATCGGCGGACCCGATTTTAGCGACCAGAGTATCCGCGTCATGTCCCGTTGCGTCGCGGCGTGCGCGAAGTTCCTGTAAATCGTCCGTAGTCGTACTCAGGCGCAGCTCATCTTTCGATAGATTCATTTGCACTTCGTGCAGTTGCTCGTCGCTCTTTTGCCGAGCATCACGGTATGAGCCCGTCAGCCGCGTGATCTCCTCCAGCTGCTCTTTTTGTTCCTGGAGATTGCGTCCAGTTTCCTCCACCGCTGCGTTGGCCGAGTCGATCTCAGTCTCATGCTCGCGTAGTTTTGTCTCGGCCGTTGCAATTTCGCGCTTACTGCGCGTTATCAACTCGTTTAGCTCAATTCCGCGCTGCTCGTTAAATTCGATCCGACTTTGGTGGGCCGCGATCCCGCTCTCGATTCGCTGCAAATTCGCACGTTCTGAAGCAATATGGTCGTCCGCGGCATCGAGTTTATTACGGAGCTCGGTCAGTTTCGCTTCGCCAGCCTCAATTTCCCCGCGCATTTCCCGCTCCGTTTCTGTCAGCCGCTCGATCTCGGTCGTACAATGCGCCAATTCCTCTTGCAGGGTGCGTAATTTGCGATGCGAGAAATGTGTGTCGAGCACTTTCAGGTCAGCGTGGAGGGCTTGATATCGACGCGCCTTTCCCGCCTGCCGCTGCAGCGATCCAATCTGGCGTTTAACCTCTTTAATGATGTCGCCGATGCGCAGCAGGTTCGCCTCCGTCGCCTCCAACTTGTGCAGCGCTTCCTTTTTCTGTGTCTTATATTTGGTAATTCCGGCTGCTTCTTCGAATACGCTACGACGATCCTCCGGTCGGGAACTCAAGATCAGGTCGATTTTGCCCTGCTCCATGATCGAATAGGCGGTTCGCCCCACCCCCGTGTCTGCGAATAAGCTGTGAATATCTTTGAGCCGGCACCCGGTTCTATTCAGGAAATACTCGGATATTCCGTCCCGGTGAACTCGCCTTGTGACTCGAACGTCGTGCCAGTCAACCCCGAGCTCGGCTGCGCAGTCGGTAAAAGTAAGCGAAACTTCGGCAAAGCCCAGCGGCTTGCGCGAATCAGTCCCATTGAAGATGACATCCGCCATTTCGCCTCCACGGAGCGATTTGGCTGATTGCTCTCCGAGCACCCATCGGACGGCGTCGAGAATATTGGATTTTCCACAACCATTGGGCCCGACGACGGCGGTGACGCCTTCATGAAAGCTAAAGATGGTCTTGTCAGCGAAGGACTTGAAGCCGAACAGCTCGAGAGATTGAAGATGCATTGGGTGGCGTGGATTCGCCTGTTCTCGGAAATATAGTCGACGAAACCGGCGAGCAAGGCAAATCTACACAATTTGGCGTAGGGGGAGGGAGGCTGGCCACCATATTTTGTGGTGGGCGCTCAGTAGGCGGTTGCGCTGCGCTCCCGCAATCATCGGGCCGCCTAAGATGCGCGTTGGCGGCGTCGGCGAAACTTTTTGCGCAAGAGATAAAGGATCGAGCCAATCGCCAACACGATTCCATTTACCTCGAACTCCCACAGTGTCGCATGCGCGAGAATCCAGATAATGGTAAGGATGGCGAGGGCGGGAATGATTTTCATGCCGGGAAAATTGAACGGTTGGCCGTCAGCGCGGACGTCGCGTCGCACTAAAAACCAGCAAGCGGCGCAGCAGAGTAGGTACATCAGGAGAACGGCGACGTTGGAAAGGACGGCAAGTTGTTCGAAGGTGCCGCTGACCGACAGGGCAAAGGCGAGCACGGCGTAAGTGATTATGGCGAAATCGGGCGTGTGATAGCGCGGATGTACATGGGCAAACCATGTTGGCAAGGCGCCGTCACGGCCGAAGGCAAAAATCATACGCGGCGAACTAAGAATGTCGCTAGTGACGAAACCAAAGGCCGAGATGGTGGCACCCGTGAGCAGGATCGTCCGGCCGATGTTGCCAAGAAATTGGCTGGCCGCTTCGGCGAGCGGGGCGTCTTTGAAATTCGCCAGTTCGCTGCCGAGTGTTCCCTGCGCTACGAGCTGGATCATGATATAAATGACGGTGGTAATAACTAGTGCGAGGTAAGCGGCACGCGGGACTGTTCGCGCGGGATTCTTCACTTCGCCGCTTGGGATCAACGCCACTTCGATTCCGACGAAAGCAAAGATCAAGAGGATAACACTGTCGCCTAATGCCTTGCTGCCTGGCCACGCCGTCCAGGTGAGATTCGCCGGATGAATAAAAAAGATTCCCGCGCAGATGAACAAAAGAAGCGGCAGAAGTTTTGCAAACGTAATGGCCGTTACAGCGCCAGCACCTTCGCGCACGCCGCGGATATTGATCAATACCAGTGCTCCATAAACGAAAAGCATGACGAAGATGCGCATTATTGGACTGCCTAAGAATGGCACGACCAAGGCGATAGAGTTCGCTAGGACATTCACCACTCCAGCTACGGCGCCGAGCGCCGTCAGAAAATAGAGCATGCCGGCGAGAAATCCGACGTAACGACCAAAGGCGACTTCGACATAGGCGTAAAGTCCGCCTGTAAGCGAGACGCGACTGCCGGCGATAGCAAAACAGGTGACGAATAACACCATCGCGATCGCGCAAACGACGAACGCCAGTGGCGCGGCCGGCCCGAGTCCCCTCGCCACGGTTGCGGGTATGACAAAAATGCCTGCGCCGATGGTCGAGCTGACAATGTTCGCGGTTAGCGCGGGAATTCCGATGCCCCGGACGAGCTGATGGTCGACGCGCTCGGCGTGTTGGAGTGTGTCGTCAGCCATCCCGCGATCTCATCCGAGTTGCGACAGGATTAACAGGATTTTTCAGGATTAAAAGACGCGCTTGGCTTTAATCATTTCGATTGGGCGGTGGTGCGGTTTCTAAATCTCGTTAATCAGGTTTCGCCAATTCAATAACCCGCCGCCTGCCCGTCCTTGCGCGATTCGCTCGCGCCGACGTAGACACGCTGGCCATCGTGCATCTCCACTTTGATTGCCTGATATCCGCCGTAACCGCCGACGTCGAAGCGCACGTCATGCCCGCGTTTTTTTAGCTCGCGTACGGTTTCATACGGAATACCGCTTTCTACTTCGACATAGCCTCCGTTTGTCATTTTCTCGTCCGTCGGTTCGTTATCGCCTTCGTGTTGCCAGCGGGAGGCATCGCCTGCTTCCTGCACGCCCAGCCCGAAATCGATCTGATTCGTGAGCACCTGAACGTGGCCCTGCGGCTGCATTCCGCCGCCCATGACGCCAAATGCCTCCCACGGTTTTCCCTCTTTCATCACGAAACCCGGAATGATCGTGTGAAAGGGCCGTTTCCCCGGCGCGTAGACGTTGGCATGGCCAGGCTGCATCGAGAACAGCTCTCCGCGGTCCTGAAACATGAAGCCTAGACCGGGCACGACGATACCGCTGCCCATGCCTCGATAGTTGCTTTGAATTAGTGAGACCATGTTGCCTTCATCATCGGCGGTGCACATGTAGATTGTGTCGCCTTGATCCAGAGTGGGATTACCAGCGGCCAGAGTCTTAGCTGCTCGGTGGGGATCAATTAACTTTCGCCGCTCCGCTGCGTAAGTTTTTGAAAGTAAACCAGCGACGGGAATTTTTCCGAATGCGGGGTCGGCATAGAACTTGGCCCGATCGGCCCACGCGATCTTCTTCGCCTCGATCATCGTGTGTAACGTGTCCGGCGAGTTGCGACCCATTGCGCGCAGATCGAAACCTTCCAGGATGTTTAAAATCTGTAGCGTTGCGATGCCCTGACCGTTCGGCGGAAGTTCGAAAACATCGTAACCCCGATAGTTGGTCGAGACGGGATCGACCCAGGTGCTGCTATGTTTCTCGAAGTCCGCTTTGCGCAAGTAGCCACCATTTGCCTGCATGAAAGCATCGATCTTATCTGCGACCTCTCCTCTGTAAAAAACATCGCGCCCTTTCTCGCCAATCAACCGGAGCGTGTTTACCAGCCCTGGATTTTTGAAAATGTCGCCTTTCGCCGGTGTCCGGCCTTTCCCATCCAGTGTGTAGGTCTCAAGAAACGCACCTGGGAATCCCTTGTAAATTTCCGGGCCGAAATGCCAGTAAAAAGCAATTAACTCAGTTACCGGAAAACCTTCCTCTGCATAACGGATCACAGGAGCGAGATCGTCACTAAATTTCAACTTCCCGAATTTTTTGTGCAGCTCGGCCCACGCATCAACGCAGCCGGGAACACTAATCGGCAACATTCCCTGGGGCGGGATTGTTTTGCGATTCAGCTTGTCGAGCTCCGCTTTCATCTGGTCGTAACTGAGCCCAAATGGGGAGCGTCCGCTTCCGTTTAGCCCATACAGCTTGTTTTCTTTGGCGCTGTAAACGATCGCGAACAAATCGCCACCGATCCCATTCGAAACCGGCTCCATCAGACCAAGCGTTGCATTCGCGGCGATGGCAGCGTCGACCGCGCTTCCACCCTTCTTCAAGATATCAAGACCGACCTGTGTCGCGGCCGGTACACTCGTGCAAACCATTCCGTGTTTACCTAGTACTTCCGATCGCGTCGCGAACGGCTTGCCCGTAATCCGATCGACTTGGGCTACAGCAGAGATGCAGAAACACGCCATCAGGACAACGAACAAATTTCGAGATGCTTGCGACATGCCGGGAGCGTAGCACCGCTATGGTCTGGAGCGAACGCGAGGAATCTCGCCACGGAGAGATTTCAGTCGTCAGCTACGCGGCTTGGGATGACAACCGCAACTACGCGCACTAACATCACGCTCATGCGTGCATCTCACCTCGAAGATTTTTATCAATTTCTCCGTTTCCCGAGTGTTTCGACCGACGAGGATTACTCGGAAAAAGTGACCGAATGTGCGCATTGGCTGGTCGAAAAACTCACGGCCATCGGTTTAACGGCGAAACTCCATCCGACTCCGGGACACCCTGTGGTCTGGGCGCGAAACAAACATTTGCCCGGGCGGCACACGGTGCTGATCTATGGCCATTATGATGTGCAGCCCCCCGATCCGCTTGAGTTGTGGGAGTCGCCACCTTTTGAACCGGTTCTAAAAAACGGTTTCGTTTTCGCGCGCGGGGCCACTGATAACAAGGGGCAGATTCTTTCACACATCCTGGGCCTACAGGAACAATTGGAAGGTGCCGGTGATTTGCCGGTGAACTTGAACTTGATCATCGAAGGGGAGGAAGAAATCGGCAGCGGCAATCTCGGAAATTTTCTCTCCCAGAATCGGGCCGATTTGAAATGCGACGTGGCGGTTGTTTCCGATACCGGAATGGTCGCGCGCGGCGTGCCAACTCTGAGTTACGGCTTACGAGGAGTTGCCGGGCTCGAGCTAAAGATTACGGGCCCCAAAATGGACCTGCATTCGGGCATCTATGGTGGCGCGGTGGCAAACCCGCTCACTGCCATGGCTCGATTGCTGGCCACCTTGCACGATGCCGACGGACACGTCGCGATCCCGGGCTTTTATAACGACGTTCTACCAATGGAAAACTGGGAGCGTGAGACATGGCGAAAAGTGCCGATAAATGTCGACGAAGAGATCGTGAAAGAAACCGGTGTGCCCGTGCTCTTTGGTGAGAAAGGATTTTCTACACTGGAACGGCTCTGGGCGAGACCGACAGCAGAGATCAACGGTTTTGGCGGCGGTTATCAGGGCCGGGGGACGAAGACAGTGATCGGACGAGAATCGTTCGCGAAACTCACTTTCCGGCTCGTCCCGAATCAGAATGGAGAAAAAATCATCGCCTTGGCGCAGGAGCATCTGCGAAAAAATTGCCCGCCAGGCGTCCGACTCGACATGACACCGGGGCACTCTGGCCCCTGGTATCTGACAGATCCCAACTCCAAGTACGGCAAAGCAGCCCAAATTGCCCTCAAAGAGGCATTCGATCGGGATGCGGTATTGATTCGTGAAGGGGGTAGCATCCCTATCGTGTCCGATTTCCGAAATATCCTCGGCGTCGAGACGCTTTTGCTAGGACTCGCGCTGCCCGATTGTCGTGCGCACTCACCTAACGAAAATTTTCCACTCGAAAATCTCGACGCCGGAATTCGCATCAATAAGGCCGTCCTTCAAGAAATTGCGAACTGATCGCATCACAACAGGTGTGACGTTTGCACGGATAATTGTCTCGGCGTTCCTGATCGTCTCGTTTTCGGCACCGGTCCAGGCTGAGCAGACGATTGGTAACGCGATCAAAAAGGTTTTTTCGACGCCTACCCCAACGCCCGCGCGGAAAAAGAAAAAAACCTCAACCTCGAAAAAAGAAGCATCGTCCCCGTCGCCAAGCGCGTCGCCGCGCCCAAAAGGGAAACATTCGCCCTCGCCGGCAGCGAAACCGGAAGAAACGCCGGGCGCCGCTGAAAAAGGTTCGTCGAAGTCCAAAAAAAGAAAATCTAAGACGTCGCCGGAAGCAACGGAGACACCGGCATCCACAACAACACCAGAGTCCTCGCCAACCGAGACTCCAACCGTTGCCCCGGAGAATTCGCCCTCTGTCTCGCCTCAACCGAAACAGAGGAAGAATGGCGGCGCACCGAACGCGACGCTATCTCCTGCCGAGATAAAAGGGTTCGAGGACAACCCGCCGCGCGTTCGTAAACTGCTTGAGTCTGCGCTTGAACTCACTGCACGCAATCTTGGCTACCAGTACGGCTCGGCCGACCCCGCTAACGGCGGCATGGACTGCTCCGGTTTCGTTTATTACGTCTTGAAGCAGAATGGATTGGGCGACGTTCCGAGGGATTCGAGCCAACAATATGTCTGGCTCCGTCGCGCTGGAAAATTTGAACCGGTTGCGAGCCATAAAGATGATTCATTCGAGCTGGAAAATTTGAAGCCCGGTGATCTGCTATTTTGGACCGGGACATACTCCATCGAACGCGACCCGCCAATTACGCACGCAATGATCTACCTGGGCCGCGAGAAGAAAACCGGTGCGCGAGTAATGGTGGGTTCAAGCGATGGGCGCGTTTATCAGGGACAATCGCGTAACGGAGTCAGCGTTTTCGATTTCAAAGTTGAACGCCGGGACACTGCGGACAACGGTAAACTTCGGCCGACATTTATTGGCTATGGTCACATCCCCGGCTTGCGCGAATAGTCCTAAGAGATTTTTTATTTCAGGGCGATGTCGCTCGGACGTTGCGAGGTCGGTCGCCTCGCTCAAGAGGAGCGCAAACAACCCCTTGGATCTGATAATCCCGCCTCGCGAAATCCTTTTGCCCGTAATCGGCACGAGTCACATTCGCCACAGGCAGCTCCGTCGGGGGCGGGATCGTAGCAGCTGTGCGTCAGGGAGAAATCGACGCCCAACTCTGTCCCTTTTCGGATAATTTCGGCCTTTGTCATGGCGATTAGAGGAGAGCGAATGCGAAACCGCTCGCCTGAAACCCCCGCTTTGGTCGCCAAATTGGCCAGCCGCTCAAATTGCTCGATGAACTCTGGCCGGCAATCCGGATAGCCGCTGTAATCGAGCGCATTGACGCCGATAAAAATGTCATCGGCGCCGACGACCTCCGCCCAGGCCAGTGCATATCCGAGAAAAATCGTATTTCGTGCCGGAACATATGTGAGTGGAATCTTGCTTTCCATCTCGTCCTCCGACCGATTCTTCGGAACATCGATCGAGTCCGTTAACGCGGAACCGCCGAACGCTCGGAGATCTATTTTTACGATTCGGTGCTCCCGCACCTGCAAATCCTGCGCGACACTTTTGGCGGCAGCGATCTCGATTGCGTGACGCTGTCCATACTCAAACGAAAGGGCAAAAACGTCGTAGCCTTCCTGCTTTGCCAGAGCAAGAGTGGTGGCCGAATCCAGTCCTCCGCTCAGCAAAACGATTGCGCGCCTCATCCGCCATTCCGGCTAGTGCGCGCAAGATCGGGAAAGCTCGCTCGCACCGTGAGGGCGATCCCGCCGCGGGCAGAAAAGCCAGCCGTAACAATCGCTTCGTGCGGAGCGCACGATTTCACGAAATCATCGAGAATCCGATTGGTAATTGCCTCATTAAAGGCCCGCTCATTGCGAAAAGAAGCGAGATAAAATTTTAGCGACTTGCTCTCAATGCAGAGTCTGGCGGGAACATAATCGATCTGGATTTTTGCGAAGTCGGCCTGGCCTGTGATGGGGCAAAGGGCAGTAAAATCTGATGTCTCAAAATGGATCCAAAATCTCCGGCGCGCAGTATTCGGAAAAGTTTCGAGTGTTGCCGCCGTCGGAGAGGGCGGGATACGAGCATCGCTATTCCCCAAGAGTGTGAGGCGTGGCGATTTTTTCCTGGTTTTCATCATGACCAGCGTAACCGAAGGCGAGCACAATTACGAGAGGCCTTGTCATAAGGAGCGCTCTCTCCTTCAGCATCGTGGAACCGCCGGAAACGAATTAATCCGGATGCTGAAGCATCGGGTTTTTCAACGCGCGTTCGCGATCGCCGTCTTTGCTGTAATTCCAGTAATCAGCTTTCAGACCGCGTTTCATTTTTAATGTTGAACCGTCTGCCATTTGCCATTCGCGAAGCAGATAGGGAAAATTCCGATCGAGAATAAATCGGTCTTTCCCGTTCGGCTCTGTTGCGATTACCTCAATGCTCTTCTCCGCCATCTTCCACGAAATCTTCACTGCCCTAAATTCAACCTTATTGTCTTTAAACCGGGTCAATGTGGGCGCGACTTGCACATCGAATTCGCCCTCCGGCTTCGACCAGTCAATCGTCCGTACTCGCAGCGGAAGTTCGTCATAGAACACTGCGTTCGGCGGGGATGAGATGGGGATGGGGAAAGCGCTTCCCTCGCCATAAGTGTCGCTTGTGTAAGTCAGCATCGGTCCGTTTAATTCGATTTTTCTGGCTGCATTCCCAAAACTGTCAGTTCCGACAAACATCAGGCGAGCGAGCGATGCTGAGTCAGGCCACCAGGAGCCAACGATTGATCCTTGTTCCATGAACATGCCGATGGGTACGGACCAAATTTGGTTCATCCGAATCACCTGTTTTGCGTCGGCTTCTTTAGGGCTGCCGATGCGCGCCAAAGTTTTCCTATTGACCCATTCCCGAAGAAAAATGTGCAACACCTCGCATTTTCGGGGTTGGCCATCGCGGATCAGCCTCGCATCATAGATATTGAATTCGGCCTTGCCGTCGCTCCAGTAACTATCGTTGCCCAAAAGACCGGGCGTAAATTGTGCCTGCGCGTGCCTGACAGGGGTTATTGCGAGTAAAACCCAGCCGAATAAAGTTCCGACCCGGAAAACCTTGTCTCTCATGTCGAGGAAGCCGAGATATCTCTACCTATTCTGCCACGGAAAAGGCGAGAGATTCCTGGCCTTCCCGTCGAAATGACAGGGCCCCTTTCGTAGAATATAACGTTCTCTTGTGAGTGAGAAAAATCCTGCCGTCCTTAGCGGCGTTGCCAATTCGGGCGTGATCGATCTTTTTGGATTCGATTCCGCACGGAGCGAAGTGTTGCTGGTAATGAACGAACCGCGACCTTGGGTCGGTGGAGATGAACAGCTGCACCAATTGCAGGAAAAATTTAACGCTTACGCTTCGTTTATTCTTGATGGAGAGATGGCTGCCGCACATCCGGAACTCGCCGGAAAACCGGCCCGAATCGAATTACGATGCGCTCAATTGCCCGCTGACGAGGGCCTGGCGCTGTTAGAGGCGATCCACGATCAGCTCGAGTTGCAGGATATTAAGGTGGAAGTTGTGGTGGTGGAGAAGGGCGGTTGCGGAGAAGGCTGTACCTGTAAAGCAGCCTCTCACGCGGCGGAATGATTCGCTCGGCAATCAGTATTTCAAAAAAGACGTGACCGGTGTTGGCTGGAGTTTTGTTCGGCCGTCCAAAAACTCCAGCTCGATCAGGAACATTGCCTCTACCAGATTGCCACCAACCTTTTTGATTAGTGTCGCAGCAGACGCTGACGTCCCGCCTGTGGCAAGGAGATCGTCTATCAGAACGATCCTTTCGCCTTCCTTTATCGCGTCAATGTGCAGTTCCATCTCCGCCTCCCCATATTCGAGTGAATACTTGGCGCTCTCCGTCTTGTAAGGCAGCCGGCCCTTTTTGCGCAGCGGTACGAATCCGACGCAAAGTTCATAGGCGACAGCGGAGCCGAAGAGGAAACCGCGAGCGTCAATACCGACAATCTTGTCAATGGATTTGCCGCGACATTGTTGAAGAAAAACGTCGATTGATTCTCTGAAGAGTCCCCCGTCACTCAGGATCGGAGTGATATCCTTAAAGAGGATTCCTTTCTTGGGAAAATCGGGCACGTCGCGAACAGCCGCACGCAATTTTGAAATCGTATCATCTGCCATAGCGCGGCCGATGCTACTCACCCACTGCTGCCGGTCAACGTCACTCGTCGCTGGTAAATCCAAATGTTGCTCTGGCTAAGCCTGCGAACGAGAAAAAATCCGGAGTCATCCGCATCTGGCCACTGTTCCGAGGAAAGGATGTAGCGACAGCCGATCTCGCGAAGCAAAGGCAGGTTGGGCGGAAGGGAGAGTGAGTAGAGATCTGCGTTAAGGAGCGATGCAACGAAGCTGTTGTTTTGGGGAAATTCACAAGCGATGTAAGCATAACGATTGTAAACCCACTCACCCGCGCGCGTGGGATCGAGCCGATGCATAAAATCGAGATCGGGAACAATCTTGTAAGCGTTCAACACCGGGGCTCCCGTTGCCAAGACTACCCCGCCAAGAATATAGTCGTGATAAACCGCCCATTTGGCCAGGGGATCGTCGGCGTGGAGTTTCTCGATTGTTTTGAAGGCTTCCGAGTCGGTGAGTGGGGCAAGCCCACGCATGACTGGATTGATCCAGCTGTTGGAGGCGATCATCAGGAGCGCCAATAGCCAGAGTGCAAACTTCGGTTTCAAAAAAAAGACCGCAAAGATCAGCGCACTGAGGCTCAAGGCGAGAGCAAGCTGCCTGGGATCGGGAAATATTTCGGGCGAGCGCGATTTCGCCCACCACCAGATACTCGCTATTGCCAAGCAAAATAGCGTTACCAGTGCGATGGCGCCGATTCGAGCAAGACGGAAATTGCTCCAGCGATCGAAAAAGACACAGCAGAGGATGATGTTGGCCAATCCGATGGCAAGCAAAGCACGGCTCTCCGTCGCAAAACTTAGCAGCGTTCCGTTGAGGAGCCACCGCGGCATGGGTAAAAGACAATAAAGAAGGAGAAAGCTGAGCAGGATGACGACTGCCACCGCGAGAAATGAGACACGAATTTTTTCGCGTCGATAAATTGCCATTCCGATGACCGCCGCCGGCCAGAGCGGAAAGAAATTACTCGCTTCGCAAATGTTTGGATAAATGGATGGCGTAGTTTTTTCCGTTTGAAAAAAACCGAATAGTCCGGAGAAAAGCTTGAAGAACGAAAGGTCGCCCCCATTGCTTCGTCGCGAACCGGGATAGAAGGTTTGACGCACGAGATCGAAGGTGGAGTGCATCTCCCACCAGAACGGAATTAACAGAAGCGCGATAATGAGAATACTGGCTCCCAGCAAAAGCGCGCCACGTCGATACCGCAAAGCCGTGGAGGTGTGGGCGCATTCTGCCACACTGCCAAATAGCAGTGCGAGGCCGAGAAGAAGGAGCGGGATCTCGTAGGGCGGGTAAAGGCAAAGAAGAAAATTGATTCCGCAAAACACAAACCCTGCGACTGCCAACGCGATCTTCCACCAGCGGTCCGCTTGGAGAAAAACAACCACGCAGCCAATACAGATTGCCCAGGACGCGATCATTTCCGGCAACATCGCGGGCGTGGAGAACCACCACTGCACGTAGGCGGAAAAGAAAATCCAAAGCGTGCCCAGGCAGACGACAACGCGGCTTTGAATTCCGATTTTTCGCAGCATCCAGGCGCAGGCTAGGAGCAGAGCGAGTTGTTTCGTGCACCAAAAAAAAGAGAACCCGCGTTCGAAATCGAAAAGGAAAAATCCCCAGAGCTGGGGTCGAAACACCGTGGTGTAATAGGCCACCGGCAAGCTGAGCAAAAGGGGAGAGCGACCCGCACCCAAGCTATAGTTTGCGGTCGGAAAAGACGGAGTTTGTCGCGCCTGTGAAAGGGCGGCTGGCGTCCATAAGGTCCATTCGTCTTGTCGAGCGTGTTGAGGACTGAATAGTAGAAGTCCGTTTGGTTTCGCTGATTCATTTAGTTCCCGGCTCCACTCGCCTATGGACGAACCGTTGAATTTCAGAGTAACGGCCGCTGCAAAAGCAATCAGGCACAACGCCCACTTCCACCGCATGAGCTGCCTGGCGAGCGCGCCACTCAGAGAATCCCGGCCGGGATCAGGCACGATCACTTCGTCTGCCATCGCGCGACGATGCTAGCGCCTTGACGAAACGTCAACGGCCTCGGTTGCGCAGCCAAATCCGCGTTTTAAACTGTCTCATTCATGGACCGCTGGCTGCTGGTTTTATCCACGGTTTTCTTTTTCGCGGCTGTCGTTCGCACAGTCATCGCCTTGCGCGGCCGCATCTTTCGCTGGAGCCGTTTTAACTTCGCCACGATCGCAATTGGTTTCGGGCTCCAAACTGCATTTTTGTCGATGCGCGGGCACGCAGTTGGCCGTTGTCCGATTACGAATCTATTTGAAGTTTTCATTTTTCTGGCTTGGTCGGTGGCCCTGATATATCTCCTTGTCGGGCCGGCCTATCGCCTCTCTTTGATGGGTGCTTTCACGGCGCCTGTCGTTTTTCTGCTTCAACTCTTCGCGCTCCTTGTGCCAAGCGACACACCTCATCCGTCCCGTCTGGCGCCGAATCCATGGCTCGAATTTCACGCTTCAATCTCAATCATCGCCTATGGCGCGTTCGCGCTCGCCTGCGTGGCCGGCGTGATGTACCTCGTGCAGGAACGACAACTGAAAACACATGAGCTGCGTTCGATTTTCTATCATTTGCCTCCGCTGCCGACCCTGTTTGCGGCCATGACCAGGCTGCTCTGGTTTGGATTTGCACTTTATACCGCGGGATTGGTTAGCGGGTTTCTCACCGGGGAACCTCTGCCGCGAACGAAAATCGTGCTGGCCGTTGCGATCTGGATTTTGTACGGGGCGATTTTGCAGGGCAGGTATCTGCGTTCAATCACGCCGCGGCGCATCGCTGCGCTTTGTGTCGTTGCATTTGCGGCCGCGCTTTCGCTTTTGTGGAGTATTGAATTTGTTGCCCATCACGCGTGAAGCTTTTCTGTATCGGTCTTAACCACCGCACGGCGGACATCGAAACGCGTGAGCGCTTTGCCGGTCATGCCCAAACCGTGGCAATGCTGCACGATTTAAATTGTCACGAACGGCTGCTGCTTGCCACCTGTAACCGGGTCGAGATCTATGCCGCGGCGGAGCACGAAATTGCCAGCAAAAAAATCGTCCACTGCCTGCATAATGGCGAGGTTACGTCCGGCCCGGATTTAGCGGCCTTTTACCGCCACGAAAATGCGGAGTGTGCGCGTCATCTCTTTCGCGTTGCGTCGGGAATGGATTCGATGGTGATCGGCGAAACCGAAATTCTGGGACAAACCAAACGGGCCTATGAAACGGCGCGGTTGAATGGCCAGACAGGTCGATTACTGCACCGATTGTTTCAGCATGCCTTTTCCACGGCAAAACAAGTACGGACAAAAACCGACATCGGTCGCGGTGCCGTTTCGGTGGGGTCGGTTGCGGTAGATCTCGCGGAAAAAATATTTGCCGATTTGCGCGGCCGGAAAGTACTGGTTCTTGGAGCGGGTGAGACGAGCGAAAAGACATTGCGTGCGTTGAGCGCGCGGGGGGTCTCGGACTTGCGCGTCACTAATCGTTCTTCGCAGCGCGCCGAGGAACTTGCGGCCGAACTGGATGGGATAGCGATTCCCTTCGGCACCTGGCTCGAGCAATGCCGTGAGATCGATATTCTTATTTCGTCGACGTCAGCGGAGGGGCAACTTCTGACCCCAGCCTTGCTTGGTCCCATGCTCCAGGAACGTGTCGATCGTCCGCTTTTCATTATCGATATTGCCGTTCCGCGTGATGTCGCACCCGAGATTAACAAGATGGATGGCGTTTACCTGTACGATATTGATGCGCTCCGATTGATCACGGAGGAAACGTTGCAGTTGCGTCGCCAGCAGCTTGCTGCGGCTGAGGCCATTATTGACGAGCATGTGGCTGAATTTTGCCGGCAGGTTGGCACTTCAATGGACGGCAATGGAATGAGCGCAAATCATGTAAACCAAGTCCCAGCCGCCCCGGGTCTTGAAGTCTCGAGCGCTTCTTGATCCCAACGACCAGGGGCCGCAGCGGCGATTTGTGAGCGCCGAGGCAAAAGGGCCGGACGACCGGCTCGAACGCTCTTTAGCCGAAATGGTCATTGGCACTCGTGGCAGCGAGCTCGCCATGACCCAAGCGCGCGCCGTGGCCGATGCTTTGCGTGAAAAATGTGGACTTCAGGTCAAGGTCGAAGTGATTCGAACCAGTGGAGATGAGGGTGACCAAGTCACCGATCGGCGCGCTGGTCGTAAGGGATTGTTCACGGCGGAGCTTGAGCGCGCCCTCGTCCAACGGCGAATCGATCTCGCGGTCCACAGCGCTAAAGATCTTCCCAGCCAATTGCATGACGGCACGAGAGTGGCGGCCACGCTGCCCCGGGGTCCGGTCGAAGATTTGCTGATTGCGAAAATCCCGGCGTCGATCGAATCGCTGCCGTTCAATGCGAGGATTGCGACCGGCAGCGTGCGACGTCAAAGGCAGGTCCGGTGGATTCGGCCGGACGTTGGGCTGATCGATTTGCGGGGAAACGTCCCGACTCGTTTGCGGAAATTCGCAGCCAATGATTGGGACGCGATCATTCTCGCCCGGGCCGGACTGGAGCGGCTTGAGTTTTCATTTCCGGAGTTCGAGTTGGGCAAGGCGAAATTTTTCGCGAACATTCTGGCGGCGGAGAAATTTCTTCCGGCGGGCGGGCAGGGGGTGATCGCGGTTCAGACTCGGGCTGCCGATGAAACAATCGCTCGGATGATATCAATGATTGACGATCGTCAGACACATCTGTGTTTCCGTGCCGAACGCGAATTCCTCAAATTGATGCAGGCTGATTGTGATACACCGATCGGTGCGCTCGCCATTGCGGTGAGCAATAAAATCGAATTACGGGCACAAATTTTCGCAGATGCGATCGAACCAAAAATGGCGTCCGGCCGCGGTAGTTCGCCCGAAGAAATTGCGGCCGAAGTTTTTTCCAAAATCAATGGCACCTGAAACCGGGAAATGTTTCCTTGTTGGAGCGGGGCCGGGAGATCTCGGTTTAGTCACGTTGCGCGCAAAAGATTTGGTCGAGCGTGCTGACGTCGTCATTTACGACGCTCTTTGCAATTCCGAGATGCTGGCGTGGGCGCGCCGCGATGCGGAGCTCATTTTCGCCGGAAAAAGACCCGGCGAGCATTTTCTGTCACAGGAGCAGATCAACACTCTCCTGGTGGAAAAGTCGCGGGAAGGAAAAATTGTCGTCCGTTTGAAAGGAGGTGATCCATTCGTCTTCGGTCGGGGCGCAGAAGAGGGGGAGGCGCTCGCCAGCGCGGGAATTGAGTTCGAAATCGTTCCCGGGATCACCTCGGCGGTGGCGGTCCCGGCTTACGCTGGAATTCCATTGACGCACCGCGAGCAGAACTCACACGTCACCATTTTTACCGGGCATGAAGACCCGGGAAAACCAGGAAGCGCGATCGATTTTGAAGCCTTGGCAAAGCTCGGTGGCACACAGGTGATGTTAATGGGGATTGAGCGGCTTGAAGCGATTACACGGCAAATGCTCGCTTGCGGAAGGAGCGGCGACTTGCCGGCAGCAGTAGTGCGCTGGGGAACGACCGGTCACCAAAAGACGATCGTCGGAAGATTAAGTAATATTGCAGAGCGCGTCCGCGAGAGCGGATTGGAAGCTCCGGCGATTGCCATCTTCGGCGATGTTGTGTCGCTGCGAAAAAACCTGAACTGGTTTGAGAAGCGACCTCTCTTTGGAAAAAGGATCGTCGTCACCCGGACGCGTAAACAGGCCGGGGCACTCAGTTCGCAACTGCGCGACCTTGGCGCGGACGTGATCGAACTGCCCACGATCCGAATCGAGCCCCCAAGCGACTTACGCGAATTCGCGCAGCTGGTACAGGATGCGCATTCCTATGACTGGATCGTTTTCACCAGCCCAAACGGTGTCGACGCGTTCTTTGAAATCTTCTTCAAACTTTACGATGACGCCCGCGAAATTGGCGGTGTGAAGATTGCAGCGATTGGGGCGGCTACGGCGCGACGGGTAGAGGATTTTCATCTGCATGTGGATCTGCAACCGGAGGAATTTGTCGCCGAAGCGGTGTTGCGAGAGTTCGAGAAGCTGGGTGGCATCGAGAACCTGAAGGTGCTGCTTGCCCGGGCGGAGAAGGCGCGAGACTTGCTCCCGAGGGAACTAGCGCGCATGGGAGCTATCGTGGACGAAGCGTTTGCTTATCGAACCATTCCGGAGACGTCTGATGTCACCGGCGCGCGTCATCGTTTTCGCGAAGAAGGCGCCGATCTGATCACTTTCACCAGTTCCTCTACGGTCGAGAATTTCCTCGATCTCAAATTACCATGGCCGGCGGGAATGAAGGTCGCAAGTATCGGCCCGATCACCTCCGCCACAGCCCTCGAACACGGGCTCGCTGTCGATGTAGAAGCGAAGCAACACGATATTCCCGGACTGATCAGCGCGGTTCGCAAATTTTTCGGAGCTTAGAATGCCGGAAGATTTTGCGAGCACGATGCGGGAATTAAGCGCCGCTGCCATCGGGCGCGATCAATCGCGCAGCAGTCAAGAGCTTGCGGCGTTGATGCGGGAATTTCATCTGCTCAATGCTACCATTCAAAGCCTCGAATCGGTCCTGACGCGACGGATCGAAAACATAGCGACAGCAGTACTGCCGGCGCGAGCGGCTGAGACGACGGCCCAATTTCAGAAAATCGAAGAGCATCTGCAAGCGATTCGAACGAGCGAATCGGTAAATCAGCGGTTGTTTGATTCGCTGCACGATGAGCTCCTGAAATATCGCGATAATTTTTTACATGAATCGCTCCACAAACCCTTTGTACGCGATCTGATAATTTTGTTTGATGACCTGAGTGCGCTTTGCGATCAGCTAAAAGGCGCGACCTCGCGTGGAGAGAAAGCCGATCGACTCGCTCATTGGCGTAGTAATCTGGAAAACGCCATTCACGCGCTGCTCGAAGTGTTGCATCGGCTTGAAGTGACGGAAATCGAGCCGAAAGAGTTCGTCGATTTGGCAATGCACCGGGTCGTTAGTTTTGAACCGGCGGAATTTGCCGAGGACGACGGACGAATCGTTATGCGGGTGAAACGCGGTTTCATCTGGCGCGGTAACGTTCTGCGGCCCGAAGAAGTAATCGCGAAGCGTTACCAATAGACGCGCAGCTGCCGCTTTCGGCACTTTTTCTCGCGAGCGGCCGACAGATTGCAGTGGCGAAGAGCCCTCTGGAAATCGCTTCGCTATCCGGCATGAAAGTTGCACGCAAAGTGCGGGCGCGTGTGCCCGTAATTTCTCCAAAAAATGAACCAGCGGAAAGCAGTCGGAATCGATTTGGGCACCACTTTCTCGGCCGTCGCGCATATTGACGCCTACGGGAAACCTCAAATCATTCCCAACTCCGAGAGCGAGCGCATTACGCCGTCCGTCATTCTTTTCGACGGAACGAACGTGATTGTCGGGACAACCGCCAAAAATAACGCCGTGGCTGAACCCGAGAAAATTGTCGATTTCGTCAAACGCGAGATGGGCAAACCGAAAGAGCAATTCCACCGCGAATTTTCCGGAAAGATTTATTCGGCGGAGGAATTGAGCGCGTTGATTCTGAAAAAGCTCAAGCTTGATGCGGAAAAATATTTAAAAGAGCCAATTACGGACGCGGTCATCACTGTGCCGGCATATTTCAACGACGCGGAACGCACCGCCACAATCACAGCGGGACAGCTCGCCGGATTCAACGTTTTACAGATCATAAACGAGCCGACGGCAGCGGCGCTGGCTTACGGCCTGGATAAACTGGATGAGGACCAGACCGTTTTCGTATTCGACCTCGGTGGGGGCACCTTCGACGTCACGATCATGCGCATCGAAGGGCACCACATCAACATGATCGCGACCAACGGTGATCATCGCCTGGGAGGCAAAGACTGGGACGACACGATCGTCAATTTCGTGGCCGAAGAATTCGATCGCCAGCACGGCGAAAATCCCTTGCTCGATTTACAAAGTTACCAGGAACTGCACACGCGCGCGTTGTCGGCCAAGATCCAACTATCGAGCCGGCCACAGACAGCCGTGATTCATCATCACGCAGGCAAAAGCGTCAAACTGGAGATCACACGCGAGGAGTTTGAACGCCGGAGCCAGCACCTGGTGGAAAAATGCAAAACGATTTGCGAAATGGTGATGCAGGAATCCGGGATGACGTGGGAGAAAATTGACAAGGTCCTGCTTGTCGGCGGCATGACGCGAATGCCGATGGTGCGCGAGCTGGTGGCCCAACTTACCCAGGCCCCGGTCATTGACGACGTCAATCCAGATGAAGCAGTCGCGATGGGCGCATCAATTCAGGCAATTCTTTCGCTCCTGGAAGAGGAGCGACTCTCTGGTGAGAGGGTCCTGCCAGAAAATACCAGAGATCAATTCGCTGGCAGAGACGGCGGCTTAATTCAGGTCACGAACATCACTTCGCACACCCTCGGCGTCGTTTTATGGGATGAAGCGCAACTCGAAGAGTACGTCTTTCCGATGATCCGCAAAATGACGGCGATTCCAGCGACGGCGAAAAATTCCTTCGGGACGGCCATGGCAAACATGCAGCGCGCTGTCGTGCGGGTGGTTGAGGGCGAAAGCACCCTGCCCGGCGAATGCACGCCCCTTGGAATTTGCGACGTGGAGCTGCCTTCATTCCTGCCGAAAGGCTCTCCGGTTGAGTTGACCTATGAGTACAACGCCAACCAAGTACTTGAAGTGTCGGTCGAGGCTTGCGGCAATAGCGCAAAGGTCTCGATCGAACGGAACACCGGACTCGCGCCAGGTGAGGTGGCGCAGGCGATCGCAAATCTCGGTTCTCTTCGGGTGGCGTGATGGATGTGAAATGGGATGTCACTTTTCCGCTTCCTCTTCCCGATGATCCTAAAAAATGGGACGGCTGGAGCCGATACAAATCGCCCAACCCGTACGAGCGGCTCTGCCTGGATCCACGGCAGAATCCCAGCAACGAGCTGATCGAAGAGCATTGCCGGGAGCTGTTGCGCTGGTGGCAGAAAAAGCTCCCGCTGAAGAACCAACCAAGTAATCCACTGGCGCAGTTATTGCGCTCCGGTCTGGATGAATCGTCCCGATATCTGACCGAAGCGCGCGTAGAGCTGCTTGACCCCACGCGACGAAAACGGGTGGACGAGGAACTTGCCGCTCAAGCGCAGCAGGAGACCATTGCCGAATTCCAAAAATTTCTCGCATTCTCACTCGCCGACGGGCTCCTCACCAACGACGAAGAGTCAACGCTGTTCAGGTTTGGGGCCGATCACGGGCTAAACGAGGAGCAAATGCACCTGTTTATTGAGCAGGAATTAAAGGCAACCGGCGCGAGCCGGGCTGTGGAGCCCGCTTCTCCAGAGATCGCCGCTATCCAGTCCAATGGCGCCGAGGTTGTCGTCACCGATCCTAAAACGGAGTTCGTGAGAATGTTGCGACTAAGCGGCCTCGACAGCGAGGCAATGACCAACGACCAACGCGATGCCTTCATCAACGTAGCGGAGAATTCCGGCCTGGACCCCAGTGAAGCAGAGGACATGGTCGACGCCTATTTGGAAGAGGTCGATCAGCAGCAATCCGACCAGATAACGACGGCGACTCGACAATCTGTTTCGGTGGCGGTCGAGGCAGCAACGAAATCAACCAAGCCGAACGAGGAAGTCGCCAAGATACCTGCCGAGCGAACGCTGTCCCCCGACGAGGAACGTCGTCGGTTCAACAATTACGTGAATTCCGTTCGCGGCCAGATGTTCTTAATTCCTTCGAGCGAGTTCACCATGGGCAGCGACGCCGCGGAGGCCGCGCCGAATGAAAAGCCACAATTTCTGGTAACCGTAAGCCGGTTTTACATTTCCCGATTTCCAATTACGAACGAGCAATACGAGGAATTCGATCCCGGCCATAAGCGCAAGCGCGCTCCTGGCGCTGGTGAGCGGCATCCGGTCGTATACGTCAGCAGCCTTGATGCGATGCGATTCTGCCAGTGGCTCAGCGCGCGCGAGCGAAAAAAATATCGACTACCGACCGAAGCAGAGTGGGAGTACGCCGCCAAAGGAAATGACGGCCGACAATTTCCCTGGGGAAATTTCGCTCGGCGCGGCGATCTCGCAAACTTTGCCGACAAGAATACTGTGTTTGCCTGGAGCGACCCGGAAATCGACGATGGTTTCGCGGAGAGCTCACCCGTAGGATCGTTTCCACGAGGGGCAAGCCCGTTTGGGGTCGAAGACATGGCCGGGAACGTGTGGGAATGGTGTCTTGATTATTTTGAGCACTATAAAGCAACCCCAAAATCTAACCCACGCGGTCCCAGCACGGGTTCCAAACGCGTTTATCGCGGAGGAAGCTGGAAGTCTCGTTTTGCCACTTTGCGCACGACTGCACGTAGCGCGAACGCGCCGAATTATTCCTGCAACGATCTGGGCTTCAGGATTGTTTGCGAATGCGAAGCTAAGTGACAATCATTCTCGCTCAGCTTTTCGACATGCGCGATAGCTTGAGGCGAAAAACGCGGCTCTTCGCCGCGTTCCGAAAACGATCTCAGGCGTGGAAAATCAGGGGTTAAATCGGAATTTGGTCCGACCCCGTTTCGCATTTGCCTTTGCCTTACGCCTGCTCTTTTGCGATGGCGTTTCAAACGCTCGCAGGCGGCGCACTTCGTCGAGAATGCCCTCGGCGTCCAGCTTGCTTTTCAGCCGCTTAAGCGCGCGATCTACCGGCTCGCCTTTTCGAACTATGACTTCTGGCATTAATTCACCTCGATCCTGGGAACGTGGCCCCGACTCTTGGAGCGGACGGAGGATACCGCAGACGCCTATCTCCAGTCAAATCGGGAAGGAATTACCGGCGCGAACCCATGGTTTCGAGGCTTTTTAGGTCGCCGCAGCCGGTTTTGTGCCGGCTTGTTTCTCCCTTACTTCACGGCGCAGCGAGCTAGTGCTGCCCCCGCGGGCCCGGGTCCACCAAAGCACGATCGGTGACGCGATGAAAATGGAGGAATAGGTTCCTACGACCACGCCAATGATAATAGCGAGGGAGAAATCGCGCAGAACCGCGCCTCCGAAAAGAAACAGGCACAGAATGGGTATCAACGTCACTGTACTGGTCAGAATCGTCCGGCTGAGTGTCTGATTGATGCTCTCGTTCATGATCTGTTCGATGGAACCCTTGCGGCCACTGGCCAATCCTTCACGGATCCGATCGTAAACGACAATGGTGTCGTTGATCGAATATCCGGCGATCGTCAGCACTGCTCCGACCATGGTGAGCGTGAGCTCGCGGTGAAGGAGCGAAAACATCCCGACCGTAATCAACACGTCATGTAATAAGGCAACGATTGCCCCGACGGCGAACGAAAGCTCGAAACGGAAAGTGACGAAAATCAGGATGCCGAGAATGCCCAGGCCAAGAGCGATGAGCGAACTGCGGGCCAACTCGCCCCCGACCAGGGCACCCACCCGTTCGGCTCCTTCCACCTTGAATTGTGCTTGCGGCATCGCACTCATGATTTGTTTCTCGACCGTATCGCTCGTGTGCAGAGGCGTGCGAACAGTGATGTAATATTTGTCGCCCTGTTTTGATTCCTGGATTGCCGCGTCTGCCAGATTGATTTGCTTGAGCGCGCCGCGCACCTGGCCGACATCGATTGGCTGAGGCGAGCTTAGGGTGATCAAATCGCCTCCACGAAAATCAACCCCGAAATTCTTTTCGCCGCGCAGGTAGAACGAAGTCGCGCCAGCGATAATGAGGGCGAGAGAGCACATGCACGCGATAAGGCCTTTGCCTAGGAAATCGATGTTCTTGGACGAGATCAGATGCAGCATCCTGATTTTCTTTACCCGACCGGTATCGACAAACCATTCGAAGAGGTTGCGCCCGACGATGAGCGCGGTGAAAAGCGACGCGAGGATGCCGAGAGTCAAAGAGATGGCAAATCCTTTGATCGGGCCACTCGCTTTCCAAAATAAAATCACGGCCGTGATCAGTGTGGTTACATTTGCGTCGAAAATTGAGCTGAAAGCTTTTTCATAGGCTGCTTGCACCGCGACCTTGAGCGATTTTCCGAGCGCAAGCTCTTCACGCAGTCGCTCGTAAACGAGAACACTGGCATCGACCGACAAACCAATTGTCAGAATAATGCCGGCAATACCCGGCAGAGTAAGAACGAAACGGAACATGGTCAGCGCCCCGAGAAGGAGAATGAGGTTGATGATGACGCAGAAGCACGCGATCAGGCCGGCGAACTGATAGTAAATTGAGACGAGCACGAGGGTGATCGCCAGCCCCACCAGACCGGCCAGAACGCTGGCTCTAATCGAATCCGCTCCCAGCGTCGGCGATACGCTCCGCTCTTCTTCAATCGTAACCGGGGTTTGCAACGGGTTTTCCAATACGCTGGCCAACTGCCGCGCCTCCTGTTCCGAGAAACGCCCCGTAATGACCGCGTCTCCACCGTAAATCGCATCGCGAATCACCGGTGCCGACTGGATGACGTTATCCAGGACAATGGCGAAACGATGACCTTTGTATTGCTCGGTGATTCGGCCAAATGTCTTCGCCCCTTCGCCATCGAATTTCAGCTGTACCGCCCAGCCCTCGTTGCCGTAATAGGCATGGGATTCCGAAACATGCTCGCCGCCGAGATCGGCCTTCTTTTTGACCAACAAGCGCTCCTGATGCTGTTTTGGCGGGCCCTGTTCTTCCGTTCCCTCGGCTCGCAGGTTATAGGTTTCGATTCGATACTCAGGCGGGATCACTTCCGTTCCCTTGTCGATCCCCTGTAGCCGCTCTCCGTTGTCCGGATAGACCAGACGAAACTCCAGTTTGGCTACGCGGGAAAGTTGATCACGCGCTTCCTGGATTTTCGCCGTATCGAGTCCGGGAATTTGCACCAGAATCCGGTCGGCACCCACCGGACTGATGATTGGTTCTCCACCACCGAAATAATCAACGCGCTTTCGGATTACTTCGACGGCCTGATCAAGCATTGCCGTGGTAATCGGTTTGTCGGTCTGCTGAAGCTTAATCAGGAATGAAGTCCCGCCTTTGATATCGAGGCCGAGAGCAATTTTTTTTCCTGGCGGCCAAATGGTGGCAATGCTGAAGGCGACCAGCAGCACCATCAGCAAGGTGGCCAGCAACCGTTTGCGCAGTCCGTAATCAGTCGCGAAATACCACCCGAAAAGAACAAGCAACAAAAGTCCGATGAAAAAAGTCAGCGCCGGAGTCATCTGCCTGGGCTTAAATTATTCCGATTTGGCAACGCTGGTGATGGCGGATTTTTCCATCTCAATCTTTACGTTGTCGGCCACTTTTACCACGACGGTAGAATCTTTCACATTAGCGATTAAACCGTGAATGCCTGAGCTCGTCACCACTTTGTCCCCCGTTTTCAGGGCCCCGATCAGCTTTTGCTGTTCCTTTTGCCGCCGCATCTGGGGCCGGATCATGATGAAATACATGATCACGAAAATGAAAATGAACGGGACAAAAAATCCAAAGCCCCCGCTTGCGCCGGACGCGCCGGCAGGCGCCGCCGATGTTTGAGCAAGTAAGAAAGTCAACATGAGATGCGGAGGAAAAGAGGGGCACAATTGAATCCAATGCGCTCTGCAATGCAACCACGGCCCGAGGCGGCTTCATTGAACGGTCTGAGAAAAGTGCCAGCCCAGATTTTACTTTTCTTTGCAACCGTCGCGACGCTCACGCCATTTCTGAACAAAGCCTTTCATATCGACGATCCGCTTTTTTTATGGATGGCGGGCCAGATCAGACGGCATCCGTTCGATCCCTATGGGTTCAATGTGAACTGGATCGGCGCGCCTGAGCCAATGTGGAGCGCCATGCAAAATCCGCCGCTCTGTTCCTATTTTATCGCCGCCTTCACAGGGGTGACAGGTGAGAACGAGATCGCATTGCATGCACTTTTTCTCATCTGGGCTGCAGTGGCCGTACTCGCCGTCTTCGCGATCGCGCGTCGCTTCTGTCAGCCGCCCACAACGGCGGCGCTCCTGGCCCTGTTCACCCCGGTCTTCCTTGTTTCGGCCACCAACGTCATGTGCGATGTAATGTTGCTTGCTCTCTATCTACTGGCGATCGAGTGCTGGTTTATCGGTCTCGAGAAGAGAGGGTGGTGGCTCCTGTTCTTATCCAGCCTGTTGGCGTCGGCAGCCGCCCTGACAAAATATTTCGGGATCAGTGTCGTCGGCCTGCTCGCGGCCTACACCTTACTGCTGCAGTGGCGATCATGGCCGCGTCTATTTTGGCTGCTCTTGCCAGTTGCCATCACGATCGCCTACGACGCCTGGACCAAGGCGAAATATGGGCACCCGCTTTTCACCGGGGCAACACATTACGCCCAAATGATTTCCGGCCGCTATGCCAATTCATTTCCGAAACAATTTCTGCTCGGCTGTTCTTTCCTCGGTGGCTGTTTGTTCCCTGCAGTTTTTTTCCTGCGCCTGAAACCGAAGATTTTCCTGGGGGCCGCGATTCTCTCGGCTGTATCTCTCGGTTGCTTCTGGTTCTTTTTCTCACCGGGGAGTGATTTTGGTCGCAACTACTTTTTCGTCATTATCGAGGGTGGAATTTTTGCGGCCATCGGCTTGTGGCTTCTGGGGCTTGCCGGACTGGATTTCTGGCAGAAGCGCGATGCCGGTTCTTTTCTTCTTTTTCTGTGGATCATCGGAACTTTTGCCTTCTCCACATTCCTAAATTGGTCCGTAACCGCGCGGACGATATTGCCGATGGTGCCGGCGTGCGCGATCCTGATCGCGCGGCGATTCGTCGCCGGACGAGGATTTTCCTGGAAAACGGCAACGCAAATTGCGCTGGCCGCCATGGTGTCATTCACGATCGCCTTTGCGGACTACAGGGTTGCAAATACTGCCCGAGAAGCCGCGCATCAATTTGAGACGCAATTCCGCGCTGAGCCTGGTACAGTTTGGTTTCAAAGCCATTGGGGATTTCAATTTTACATGCAGCAGTGGGGCGCCCGTGCTCTGAACATGTTCAATTCAGAAATCACCACTGGCGACGTCATGGTAGTTCCGGCAAACAACACCGCCGTTTTAAATATTCCGCCGGAGAAAGTTTATCCGCCGGAAGAAGTGAATTTTTCCACGCTGCCTTACTTCTCGACCATCGGCATAAGAACAGGCGCGAGTTTTTACAGCAGCGTTCGCGGTCCACTTCCCTGGATGTTCGGCCGCGCGCCGGCTGAGATGTACTACGTTGCCCGGTTTCGCTAGTTAAACCGTTTCTGCGGACCGAGTGCGATAGCCAGAGACAAACTCTGCCCGGAAGGCGGCGAACTGGCCGCCCTCGATTGCTTCTCGTGCCTGGCGCATCAGCTCGAGGTAAAAATGCAGGTTGTGCAGCGTGATTAATCGAAGACCGAGAATTTCCTCCGCCTTGACCAAATGGCGGATGTAACCCCGGGCGAACTCGCGACATGCCGGACAGCCGCAGTTCTCTTCGATCGGGCGAGTATCAAAAGTGAACTCTGCGTTTTTTAAATTGATCGTGCCCGCCGGGGTAAAGGCCGTTCCGTTGCGCGCCAGACGTGTCGGCAAAACGCAATCGAACATATCGATCCCGCGCGCGATCATTTCCAACAACTGTGGTGGTGTGCCCAAACCCATGGCATACCGCGGCTTGTCTTCCGGCAAGAACGGCACACTCGATTCCACTGCCTTCATCATTTCATTTTCCGGCTCACCCACGCTGACACCGCCAATGGCATAACCATCAAAATCAAGCTCGACGACTGCCTCCGCCCCTTGCCGTCGCAATTCCGGAAACGTTGCGCCTTGGATAATTCCAAAAATCAACTGAGTGGCACGGGCATCCTGAGAAGGGTTTTGAGCGCGACTTTCCCTGGAAACCAGCGTCGCGTTTTTGCATCGTTGTGCCCACTTGGTCGTCAATTCCAAACTGCGTGCGGCGTAATCGTAATCGCATGGATACGGGGCGCATTCGTCAAGGACCATTGCGATGTCGCTACCGAGAGTCGCCTGAATTTCCATGGCAATTTCCGGGGAAATGAAGGTCGGCGTTCCGTCCAGGTGATTTTGAAAATGCACA
This sequence comes from Chthoniobacterales bacterium, assembly GCA_036498205.1. Taxonomy (GTDB): domain Bacteria; phylum Verrucomicrobiota; class Verrucomicrobiia; order Chthoniobacterales; family UBA10450; genus AV69. The sequence goes on from DASXIC010000015.1 coordinate 50,940, forward strand.
CCTTCCGACGTCAGGTTGCGCAATTTTGCCAGGGAAAAAATCTGGTAACCGCCGCTATCGGTCAGGATCGGGCCGTTCCAATTCATGAACCGATGCAGTCCGCTGAAACGCCGGATCACTTCGAGCCCCGGCCGCACGTACAAGTGGTAGGTATTTCCCAAAATGACCTGGGCTTGCAGTTCTCGCAGTTCTCGCGGACTCACGGCTTTGACGCTTCCCTGGGTGCCGATCGGCATAAATGCCGGAGTATCGATCGCGCCGTGCGCGGTATTCAATCGGCCAAGGCGGGCTTCGGTTCGCGAATCAGTTTTGAGCAGTTCAAACATGTAAATTATGGCGACGAGCAGGTCGCACTGTCGAACTTTGCACGCAATCGCTTTTCCCAGTGAGATTGCGTGGAAAAAATTCTTTGCAGGCCCAGCATTTATTCCTATATTGCGCGCTCTCCGCATCAGAGCGTGAGCACGGGTTCACGGCCTGAGCGGATTTTTTGTCGCCGGAACATAATCCTTCGCGGCGACTTGTTTGACCGGAAATGCCAACCATTAATCAACTTGTGCGGAAAGGACGCCGGAAGGTGTCGGTGAAATCAAAGTCGCCGGCCCTGACCGATTGTCCGCAGCGGCGTGGAGTGTGTGTGCAAGTAATGACACGCACCCCGAAGAAGCCGAATTCTGCCTTGCGCAAGGTGGCCAAGGTCAGGCTGACGAATGGCCAGGAAGTGATCGCTTACATTCCGGGCGAGGGACACAATTTACAAGAACACTCGATTGTCCTGGTTCGCGGCGGTCGCGTGAAAGATTTGCCCGGTGTGCGTTATCATATCGTGCGGGGAACGCTCGACTCGCTTGGCGTTGATGGAAGGCGGCGTAGCCGCTCCAAGTACGGTGCAAAGCGGCCCAAAGCCGGCGGAGCCGAAGCGACCAAGGGAGGCGCCAAGAAATAGCCATGTCGCGCCGCCGCAAAGTTTATAAAAAGGAAGAGAGAGTCGATTCCCGCTACGGAAGTCCGGCCGTGGCGCGTTTGATTTCTACTGTAATGAAGCGCGGTAAGAAATCGCTGGCGGAACGGATCGTCTATACCGCAATCGACAAATCTCGCGAAGGATCGGACGCGGTTGATCCGCTCGAAGTTTTAAACAAGGCGCTGGAAAATGTGCGCCCTCGTCTCGAAGTAAAATCGCGCCGTGTTGGCGGTGCCACTTATCAGGTCCCCATGGAGGTGACGCCGGCGCGTCAGGTCTCGCTCGCGATGCGCTGGATCGTGCAGTACGCGGATAACCGTCGTGGTCAGCCGATGGCTGACGCACTCGCACAGGAGATCAAGGACGCGGCCGCGGGGCAGGGGAACGCGATTAAGAAGCGCGAAGACACCCACAAAATGGCGCAAGCCAATCGCGCGTTTGCGCATTTCCGCTGGTAATGATGAATACCTTGCGCACTCACCAATTTTCTAACGTGGTCATCCTGAATCGCGTAGACGGCGAAGGATCTCGCGCTCGGAATTCGGTCACGCATCCGACGGTTGGGTGTGCTGTCGATCCCGTGAGAGATTCTTCGACTTCGCTCCGCTCCGCTCAGAATGACAGATGGTCCAATCGCGCGTTTGCGCACTTTCGCTGGTAATTTTATGGCGACCGCGACCATGGAAAAGAAACCAGCTTCTGCGAACCCGAACTCGCCGAACCGCAAATTCCCGCTGGAGCGGACGCGGAATATCGGAATTGCTGCGCACATCGACGCCGGCAAAACGACGCTAACCGAGCGTGTTCTCTTTTACACCGGCATGATTCACAAGATTGGCGAAGTGCACGAAGGCACGACGGTGACCGACTGGATGGAGCAGGAGCGCGAGCGTGGCATCACGATCACCTCCGCGGCGACGACCTGCTCGTGGACGCAGCGCTCAGAGCCGGGCGTTTACAAAATGTTCGAAGGAATTAAACAGCGAATCAACATTATCGACACGCCGGGTCACGTTGATTTCACGGCGGAAGTAGAGCGCTCGTTGCGCGTGCTCGATGGCGCGATCGCGGTCTTCGATGCCGTTGCCGGTGTGCAGCCGCAATCGGAAACGGTCTGGAGGCAGGCAACAAAATACAATGTGCCGTGTCTTGCCTTCATCAACAAAATGGATCGCGTCGGCGCCGATTTTACGATGTCGATCGACAGCATGCGCAAGAAACTTGGTGCTAACGCGTGGCCGGTTCTGCTTCCGCTGGGCAAAGAAGATCAGTTCAAAGGCCAGATCGACGTTATTAATAAGAAAGCAATCATCTATTCCGACAGCGATCAGCTCGGATCGACGTATGAACTTGCCGAGGTTCCAAAGGAATACGTTGATCTTGTCGAGAAGGCTTATCACGATCTGGTCGAGCAAATTTCAAATCTTGATGACCAAGTTGCGGAGGCTGTTCTCGAAGAAAAACCGATTACCCCGGAGCTGTTGAAAGCAGGCATTCGTCGTCAAACGATTGCGAACAAGTTTGTGCCGGTCATTGGCGGTTCGGCACTCAAGAATAAAGGCGTGCAGTATCTGGTCGACGCAGTGGTCGATTACCTCCCAAGCCCTCTCGATATTCCGCCAGCCAAAGGAATGGATCCCGATACGCGCGAGCCGATGGAGGCGCCGACGGACGACAATGGAAAATTTTGTTCGCTCGCATTCAAACTTTGGAGCGATCCGTTTGTCGGCAAGCTCGTTTTCTTCCGCGTTTATTCCGGCACCCTGAGCAAAGGCGACACCGTTTACAATCCGCGGACGAACAAACGCGAGCGCATATCGCGTTTGATTCAAATTCAGGCGGACAAGCGCGAAGACATCGAGACCTGCTACTCAGGCGACATTGCGGCGATTGTGGGAATCAAAAACATCACTACTGGTGACACCCTTTGCGACGAGGACCATCCGATTTTGCTCGAGCCCCCCTCGTTTCCTGATCCCGTTATTTCAATGGCGATTGAGCCGAAAACAAAGCTCGATCAAGAAAAAATGGGCGTCGCCCTGCAGCGCCTCGCGGAGGAAGATCCGACCTTCCGCGTTTATACGCATGAAGATACTGGTCAGACGATCATCGCCGGTATGGGCGAGCTGCATCTCGAAATCATTCGCGACCGCATGTTCCGCGAATTCAAAGTGGACGCGAATGCGGGAAAACCGCAGATTGCCTATCGTGAAACGATCACGACGAACGCACACGGCGTAGGGAAGCTGATCAAGCAATCCGGCGGTCGCGGTCAGTATGGCCACGTTGAAGTCGATATGCGTCCCGGCGCTCGTAGCACAGGTTTGGTGGTCGAAAACAAAATCGTTGGCGGCGTTATTCCGCGCGAATACATCCCGGCAGTCAAGAAGGGGATCGAGGAGGCAATTCTCAACGGCGTGCTCGGCGGTTATCCGGTTGTCGATGTTGAGATCGACATCGTTTACGGGTCGTTTCACGAAGTCGATTCAAACGAGCTTGCGTTCAAACTCGCCGCGATCTTCGCCATGAAAGATGGCTTTAAACAGGGCAAACCCATTCTGCTCGAACCGATCATGAAGGTTGAAAACATCACGCCGGAGGAATCTCAGGGCGATATCATTGGCGATTTGAATCGGCGCCGCGCCCGGATTAACAGCATTGAACCGCGCGGCAATCTTACCATCGTGCATGCCGAAGTGCCACTCGCCGAACTGTTTGGCTACGCCACCGCCATTCGCTCGCTTTCGAAAGGTCGCTCGAGTTACTCGATGGAACCATCCCATTTCGAGCAGGTGCCGCAGAACCTGGTCGCGGCGATCCTTGATCAGAAGGAGACGAAATGACGAACGGCCAGCGTATTCGCATTCGATTAAAGGCATTCGATCATCGCATGCTCGATCAATCGGCGGTTGAGATTGTCGAGACTGCGAAACGCACCGGCGCACGCGTTGCCGGCCCGATCCCGTTGCCCACCTTGATCGAGAAGTTCACCGTGAATCGCTCTCCCCACGTCGATAAAAAATCGATGGATCAATTTGAAATTCGCACCCACAAGCGATTGCTCGACATCATCGAGCCCACTGCAAAAACGGTCGACGAATTGAAGAAGTTGAACCTGCCGGCCGGCGTTGACATCACCATTAAAATTTAAACTCCGTCACTCTGAACGCAGCCAAGACAAATTTTGGAAATGAGCATCGGTTTACTAGGACAAAAAATCGGCATGACCAGCGTCTACGACGCCAGTGGCAAGCTGCGTCCGGTAACCGTGATCGCAGCTGGTGACAATGTTTTGGTTCGGCGGTTGACCGCGGAACGAGATGGCTATTCCGCCGTGCAAGTCGGCTTTGGTACGCAAAAGGAGTCGCGCCTGAACAGCTCCGAAATCGGTTCGTTCAAGAAAGCGAACGTAGAGCCGAAGCGATTCATGCGCGAGTTTCGCCTCCACGCCGACGCGCCGGAAGGGGAAGTGAATTTGAATGTCACTCAATTTCAGCCCGGGGACTTTGTCGATGTGATTGGCCGTTCCAAAGGAAAAGGTTTTCAGGGTGTGATGAAGAAGCACAACATGGCCGGCCAGGGCGCCGCGCACGGGTCGAAAACCCATCGTCGCAACGGCGCCGTCGGCAATCGTTCGACGCCGGGTCGGATCTGGAAAAATATGGGGATGCCTGGTCACCTCGGCGACGAGCGCGTGACGGTCCAGAATTTGCAAGTCATGCAGGTGCGGGAGACCGAGAAAATAATTCTGGTCAGCGGCGCCGTGCCGGGGGCGAACGGATCGCTGGTCGTGGTGCGTCCCGCGATCAAAAAGCCGGCGGAGGCAAAGAAGTAAGTGAGTGCGAAAGCTTTGAGCAAAGCAGCGGCGAAAGAAGCAAAAATTGCGCTTCTCGATGGCGGACGCGGCACCCAGGCCTTGCACGACGTGGTTGTAGCGATGCGCGCCGCGCGGCGTTCCGGCTCTGCCAACACCAAATCGAAAGCGGACGTGAACCTTTCCGGGGCAAAACCATGGCGGCAGAAAGGAACAGGCCGGGCCCGCGCGGGCTATAAATCGTCTCCCATCTGGCGTGGCGGCGGCGTCGTTTTTGGACCCAAGCCGCGCGATTACTCAAAGAAAGTTTCCAAATCAATGCGCCGCCTCGCCTTCCAAAAGGCATTGAGCGAGCGCATCAATGCTGGCGACGTCCTGACCATTGACACGTTCGCGGTCAAGGAACCGAAGACCAAATCGTTCGTTCAGTTAGTAAAAAAGCAAACCGACGCTCGCAAGGTGTTGATCATCTCGGATGCGTTCGATGACAATACCCACAAATCGGCCCGCAACGTGAAGCCGGTGCGGCTGGCGACGGCGAACGATGTCAACGCCGAGCAAATTCTGGCATTTGAGAAAATTTTAGTGACGGAAAAAGCCCTTGAGACGCTGGCGCAGAGGACTAACGGGAAATGAACGAACCTTTCGACATTATCCAGACAGCGTCGCTGACCGAGAAATCATCCTTGCTCGGAGAGAAGCAAAACAAATACGTCTTCCGAGTGAGGCCGCATGCGAACAAAATTCAAATCAAGCAGGCGGTGGAGCGATTGTTTCAGAAGAAAGTGATCGACGTAAACACTTGCAATTATGCGGGCAAGAAAAAGCGGGAACGCCGCGCGGATTTCGGCCGCAAGGCGCATTGGAAAAAAGCGATCGTGACGCTGAAGGAAGGCGACAAGATCGATCTGGTCTAATTGTATGGCGCTTAAATCTTTTCGACCTCTGACACCGACTTTGCGTTTCAAGTCGCTTCCGGCTTTCGAGGAAGTGACCAGGGCGCGGCCGGCGAAAAGTCTGCTCGAGCCGAAGAAGAAGACCGGCGGCCGGAATCATTTCGGCCGGCTCACTTCGCGTCATATCGGCGGCGGACACAAACAACATTACCGCAAAATCGATTTCAAGCGGCGCAAGCGCGGTGTCGAAGCGGAAGTGCTCGGGATTGAGTACGACCCAAACCGCTCCGCCCGCATCGCCCTAATCAAGTACGTCGATGGTGAACTCAGTTATATCCTGGCGCCGGATGGGCTGCGGGTGGGCGCGCGTGTTGTCGCGGGCGACGAAGTCGCGCCGGACCTGGGCAATGCGCTTCCGCTGCGAGCGATCCCTCTCGGCACGAACATTCACAATATTGAACTGGCACCGGGTCGGGGCGGCCAGGTGGCGCGGAGCGCCGGCCAACAAGCCACTCTGAATAACCGCGAAGGTGGTTATGGCTTAGTCAAAATGCCATCCGGGGAAATTCGGCGCATTCACGAGAGTTGTTACGCGACGGTCGGACAGGTTGGGAACGTGGATCATATGAATATTTCCAGCGGCAAGGCCGGCCGGACGCGCTGGCGAGGACGTCGTCCGCATGTGCGCGGCATGGTGATGAATCCGATCGATCATCCAATGGGCGGCGGGCAAGGCAAATCCAAAGGCGGTGGTGGGCGTCACCATCCTGTCAGCCCGTGGGGGCAACTGGCGAAAGGATTCAAAACGCGTAGCAAACACAAACCGAGCGACCGTTTTATCCTGGAGCGACGACCGAAGAAATAACGCGACAATTTGACTTTTATGGCCAGATCATTGAAAAAAGGACCCTTCGTCGAATCGCATCTTCTGGAGAAGATCGACAAGATGAACAATTCGGGCGGGAAAAAACCAATTAAGACCTGGTCGCGCCGCTCGATGGTCACACCGGATTTTGTCGGTCATACTTTTCTCGTTCACAACGGCAGGACGTTTAATTCCGTCTTCGTGACGGAAAATATGGTCGGCCATAAGCTCGGTGAATTTTCACCGACGCGGGTGTTTAAGAAGCACGGGTCGCACACGGCGAAGGTGACGAAATAGTTGAGAAAATTTTTTGTAGTGTTGGGCTGCGTAACGCTGGCTCGAGGGCTGGCGGCAGAGGGAAATAGTTCTTTGTCAGATTCCAAAAATGAAGATGCGCCGGTCACGACGGCGGCGTTGCTCGCGCAAAACGAAGAGCTGCGCCGTGAGTTGTCGCTTAGCCGTGAGACGGTAGAGACGCTTACCAATAGTCTGGCTGAGTCCAATGCCGACGCGGAGGTATTCCGAAGGAAATTCACCGATTTGTCTTTGCGCATGGAAGCGCTTGGATTGGCCTCAGCCAGTAATGATCGCGCCAAGTTGGAGCAGCGGCTGCTCACGGCGGTGAGCGATCTGCAGCTGGCGCAGAAAGAACGCGACCAATATCGCGATCAAATGATGCGTTTATCGGAAACGATGATGCGTTATTTGAAAACAACGGAGCCAGGTGACGCGGAGGCGAGAATGGAAGTGGAGGCGCAATTGCGTGGAACGAACGCGCTGGCCCAGAACGCTTCGAATGCGCCGGCGCCGAGTCCTTCACTGCTCGATGGAAGCGTTATTAGCGTGAAAGAGGAGTGGTCATTTGTGGTGGGCAACTTCGGGGCACAACAGGGAGTAAAAATCGGAATGCCTTTGCGAGTGAAACGCGGTGATTCTGTCATCGCTAATTTGCGCGTAGTGGATGTGCGAGAGCGAATTTGCGGCGCTGTCGTCCAAGAAATGGGATCTGGAAAAGAGAAAATTAAGATCGGGGATCGGCTCGAAGTCGATGCCCGCCGGGATGTGAGTTTAAAATAAATGGAAGTTCGATCGACATATCGTTACGCGAAGATTTCGCCGTTTAAGGTGCGCGAAGTCACACGCGAAATTCAAGGGCTGCCGGTCTCGGCAGCGCTCGATATCGTCGCGTTCAGTCCGAAAAAGGCAGCCACGCTTGTCGGCAAAACGCTCAAGAGCGCCGTTGCCAACGCGGAGAACAACGCCAACCTCAAAGTAGATGGACTGGTGGTAAGAGAGGCCGTTGTCGGCGAAGGACCGACGATGAAGCGAATGATGGCGCGCGCACGTGGGAGCGGCAGCCGCATTCTCAAACGGACAAGTCACATCAGAATCATTTTAACGGACGAGATAAAAATCGAGACGCGGGAGCAACGCAAAGCGGCAGAAAAAGCAGCGAAGAAAAAATTAAGCGAGCCTCGGGGAGAAAGCGGCGCAGCGGAAGGTGGAAGTAAGAAGCCGAGACGCGCGCTGAAGAAAGCGAAGAAGTAAAATGGGACAGAAAGTTAATCCAATTGGGTTTCGGCTAAGCGTGAACCGCGACTGGCGGTCGCGCTGGTATGCTTCTCCGCAAGAGATGCCGGATTTTTTGCATAGCGACATCGAGATTCGGAACTACGTGAAGAAAAAACTTCAGTTCGCGGCCGTCTCAAAGATCGTGATCGAGCGGGCTTGGAATTCCATTCGCGTCACAATTTTTACAGCCCGGCCCGGCATCGTCATCGGACGCAAAGGGGCCGAGATCGAGAAGATGACTGAGGAAATTTCGAAGATGGCGCAGGGAAAACAGATCAAGATCGATATTCAGGAGATTAAAACGCCGGAGCTCGATGCCCAGCTGGTGGCGGAAAACGTAGCGCTGCAAATCGAGCGCCGGATCGCCTATCGGCGCGCCATGAAAAAGGCGGTGCAAACGGCGATGGATTTCGGTGCGCTCGGGATTCGGTTGCGAAGCTCGGGGCGATTGAACGGGGCCGAAATTTCCCGTTCGGAATGGTATCGGGAAGGTAAAGTTCCGCTGCATACACTGCGAACCGGAATCGATTATGGATTCGCCGAAGCGAACACCGTCTACGGAAAGATCGGTGTGAAATGCTGGATTTGTAAAAAGGAGGAAGCCCCGCCTGAACCAACGACGCCGCTTGCTCCGCCACCGGCGCCGGCCGCTACTGGAATTTGATTTAGGGAGAGAACGTTATGCCGTTGATGCCAAAAAGAGTGAAGTATCGCAAGTCGCAGCGGGGGAGCCGCAAGGGCACCGCTTCGCGCAATTTGCGGATCGATTTCGGCGAGTTTGGGCTGCAGACCCTGGAACGGGCCTGGATCACAAACACGCAAATCGAAGCGGCGCGGGTCGCATTGACACGTAGCATGAAGCGTAAAGGCAAACTCTGGATTCGCATCTTTCCGGACAAATCGGTCACCGCTCGTCCGCCCGAAACGCGAATGGGTAAGGGAAAAGGGCAACCGGAATTTTGGGTTGCGACAGTGAAGCCGGGTAACATTTTGTTCGAACTGGACGGTGTGCCGGAGTCAGTCGCGCGCGAATCCCTTCGCCTGGCCGCGGACAAATTGCCGGTTCGAACCAAGTTCCTAACTCGCCATCACGTGGCTGCGTAATGAGATGAAAATCAAAGAAATTATTGAAATGAGCACAGACGAGCTTTTGACGAAAAAGCGCGATCTGCGCCAGGAGAGTTTGCATTTGCGGTTGCAGCAACAAAGTGGACAGCTTGAGCAGCCAAGCCGCCTGCGGTTGTTGCGTCGGGATGTGGCACGGATCGAGACGGTGCTTTCGTCACGAATGAATAAAGTGAACGGGACGAAGTAGTTTATGGCGGAAACAACCGAAACACCTACCCTTGATCGCCGGGCTTCGCGAAAAACCCGTGTTGGCCAGGTGATAGCCAGCGGGATGAATAAGACCATCGTGGTCCGAACCGTTACCCGTGTGCCGCACGCAAAGTTCGGCAAAATCGTAAAACAGCAAAAGAAATTCTACGCCCACGACGAGGAAAACAAAGCCAAGGAAGGCGATACCGTGCGCATTATGGAAACACGGCCCCTCAGCAAATTGAAACGGTGGCGACTGGTCGAGGTGATGGCGAAGTAATTTATGGTGCAGATCCGATCCAGACTGGATGTCGCCGACAATACCGGCGCGCGCATGGCGACAATGATCGGCGTGATCGGGAAAGCTACGCTCTATGCTCGGATCGGCGACGTAATTACCGCCAATGTAAAAGAGGCGAGCGCGACTGGGACGGTGAAAAAAGGCGAGGTGGTCCGCGCGGTTCTCGTCCGGACGAAACAACCGGTCAAACGGGATGACGGCTCGATTTTGCGATTCGACAACAATGCGATTGTCATCATCGATAAGGATCTGAATCCGCGAGGCACACGGATTTTCGGCCCCGTCGCACGTGAGCTGCGCGAGAAAAATTTCATGAAGATCGTGTCGCTTGCTCCCGAAGTGCTATGAACCGGATTAAGTTTCACGTCAAAAAGGGCGACAACGTTCAGGTTATCGCCGGCAACTACAAAGGTTCGAGCGGCAAGATTCTTCAGGTGCTGCCGAAGAAGGAGCGAGTGCTGATTGAAGGTGTGCGCATTATCAAGCGGCATCTGCGAAAATCGCAGGATAATCCCCAGGGAAAAATCGCGGAGAGAGAGGGTCCGATTCATATCTCGAATGTGCGAGTGATGGAACGAGAAGAGAAGAAGGCGAAGGCGCCGAAAAAGAAAGCCGCGGCCAAGGCCAAAGCAGCGTAGCAGATGGAGAACGAATTTTACAAAGAATACAAGGAACGTGTGATGCCGGCGCTGCAGAAACAGCATGGCTACAAAAACATGCACCAGGTTCCGAAGGTGGAGAAAGTTGTGATTAACTCCTCGGTCGGTTCGCAAGCGGACGTAAAGCAGGCCTTGGAGGACGCCAAGACCGAATTGGCTCTGATTACAGGCCAACGCGCTGCGGAAACGCGCGCAAAGAAAAGCATTTCCAATTTTAAATTGCGCAAAGACCAGGCCATTGGGGCGAAGGTGACGTTGCGGGGCGAGCGGATGTATGAATTCCTCGAGCGCCTCGTCAAAGCCGCGCTGCCGCGCATTCGCGATTTCCGGGGAGTATCTCCGCGCGGGTTTGACGGCCACGGGAACTATACCCTGGGCGTTTCCGATCAATCCATTTTTCCCGAGGTCGAACTGGATAAAATCAAGCGCAACATCGGATTTGATGTTACTATTGTGACCACCGCTCGCACGAACGAAGAGGCCAAATCGCTCCTCAGCGAAATGGGAATGCCGTTCAGCGACCGCGCGAAAAAGCCGGCCGCGCAAGCTACCTAATAGAATGAGTACTGTAACTGATCCGATTGCCGATTTGCTTGCGCGGGTGCGTAACGGTGCGCGTGCGCAGAAGCCGGAAATGTTTGTGCCCTACTCGAAAATCAAAGCAGAAGTCGCGCGGATACTGAAGGACGAAGGTTACATTACCGACTACACGGTAGATACAGCGGCAACGCACCCACGGATCAAAATTACTAACAAACTAGTGAATCGCTCCAGCGCGATCACCGGGCTGAAGCGGGTAAGCCGGCCAGGGCTGCGGCGTTATGTCGGTGCGGAGGAGATTCCGCGGGTGCTCGGAGGAATGGGAATCGCCATTCTCTCGACTTCGCGTGGTGTGCTATCGGGCCGGGAAGCGAAAAAACAAAACCTGGGCGGTGAGCTGCTCGCTTACGTTTGGTAGGAGTTATGTCTCGAATTGGAAATAAGACAATCGTGTTGCCGGAAAAGGTGAAGGTAAACGTCACAAATGACGGAACCGTCGCGGTCGAAGGTCCGAAGGGGAAATTGAATTGGAAGCTTCCGCGCGATATTTCAGCAAAGATCGAGAACAATCATGTCTCGCTTGCACGAGCTGCTGAAACCCGAAGCGTCAAGGCATTACACGGGCTATCGCGAGCGTTGCTCAATAATATGGTGCAGGGGGTGAGCCAGGGTTTCACCAAAAACCTGGAAATTGAAGGGGTCGGCTTCAAGGCCGCAGTGCAGGGCCAGACCCTGAATCTGTCCCTCGGGTTTTCCCATCCAGTGCTTTTTCCGATTCCCAAGGAAATCAAAATAACGGTGGCGGAAAACACAAAGATCACCATCCAAGGAATCGACAAGAAATTGGTTGGCCAGGTCGCGGCCGACATTCGGCGGTATTACCCGCCGGAGCCTTACAAGGGAAAAGGCGTCCGTTATGCGGGCGAGCAGATTCGGCGCAAGGAAGGGAAGACAGTTCAATAGTATGCCGATCAATCGCAAAGCAACACGCCGGCGCATTCATCAGCGTATTCGGAAAAAAGTGAGCGGCACTGCCGAGCGTCCTCGACTGACGGTGCATTTTTCCGGACGCCACGTTTATGCCCAAGTAATCGACGATGACAGTGGGAAAACGCTCGCGGCAGCGTCGACTATGGAGGAACGGGCCGGCAAGAAAGCCGTGGCTAATCGCGAGACTGCGCAGCAAGTCGGCCAGGCGATTGCCGAGAAAATGCTCGCGCTAAAAGTAGAAAAAGTAGTGTTTGATCGCGGCGGCTTCATTTTTCACGGCAAAGTGAAAGCGTTGGCCGACGCCGCGCGGCAGGGCGGGCTAAAATTTTAAAATGGCACCACCAAATACCAGACGACCCGAGCGCAACACCGACAAAACTGCCGCGGCGCGAGGCGACACGACTGAAAAAGTCGTGTTTATTAACCGGTGCGCCAAGGTGGTGAAGGGTGGCCGTCGTTTTAGCTTCAGCGCTCTCATTGTTGCGGGCGACCACGACGGCAAGGTGGGCGTCGGTTTTGGCAAAGCTAACGAAGTCGCGGAAGCAATCCGCAAAGCTTCGGACGCGGCGCGCAAATCGATGGAGAAAGTTTCGCTGCATGAGAACACGATCCCGCACGAGACAATCGGCGAGTTCGGAGGGGGACGCGTCTTGTTGCGTCCGGCGTCACCTGGCACCGGCGTGATCGCGGGTGGCGGAGTGCGAGCGGTAGTGGAAGCGGCGGGAATTCGGGATGTGCTGGCCAAGTCGCTCGGATCGAGCAACCACGCGAACGTGGTTAAAGCGACGATTGAGGCCCTGCGAAATTTGCGACGGCGCGACGAAATTTTAAAAATGCGCGGAATCCGTTCGCACGTAAATGCGCCAGCGGATGGAAAGGTAAACGATGTTGCGGCTTCATAACCTGCGGCCGCGGCCGGGATCACGGCATCGAACAAAGCGACTGGGAATCGGGGAAAGCTCGGGGCATGGCAAAACGAGCGGCAAAGGTCACAAGGGACAGAAAGCACGCTCGGGTGGAAGCATTCGGCTGGGTTTCGAAGGCGGACAAATGCCGCTCATTCGACGCCTGCCCAAGCGTGGATTTAACAACGCCGCGTTTCACAAACGGTATGCCATCGTCAATCTCTCCGACCTCAACAGTTTTAAAAGCGGCAGCATAGTTGACGAAGAGTCGTTGCGAACGGCGAAGCTGATTCGTGGAGATTTTTATGGGATCAAAATTCTCGGCGATGGGGAGTTGAGGCACGAGTTGACTGTGCGTGTGGAGAAGGTGAGCGCATCCGCTCGTCAGAAAATCGAGAAAGCAGGCGGCACAATTTCGGCGCCATCGCCGCAGCAGCAAGGTGCAGAAAAGG
>DASXIC010000016.1:0-5831 GCA_036498205.1 Chthoniobacterales bacterium
GGCTACGACACAATGCGGGCGATACGCAAAATGTTCGGCTTTGAGGCACTGCCAATCATTGCTCTTACAGCGAAAGCAATGAAAGGCGATCGCGAGAAATGCATCGACGCCGGAGCAAGCGATTACATTTCGAAGCCGGTCGATACCGATCGCCTGCTCAGTTTGTTGCGCAACTGGCTTCATCGCTGATGGCTGAGGAGGGGTCCATCAACGTGACGGTAGAGGAAAAGGTTAACATTCTCGTGGTTGATGACCGCCCGGACAAGCTCCTCACCTATGAGGTGATGCTGGCTGAATTAAACGAAAATCTTGTCCGCGCTACCTCAGGGCGAGAAGCGTTGCGCTGGCTCTTGCGCAAAGATTTTGCCGTCATCTTGCTCGACGTGAACATGCCGGGAATGGATGGGTTCGAAACGGCGACATTAATTCGGCAACGGGCGCGTTCTGAGACCACCCCGATCATTTTCGTTAGCGCTGTCAACGACAGCATTAATCACGTTTCGCGCGGCTACTCGCTGGGTGCGGTGGACTACATCCTTACGCCAGTCGTGCCGCAGATATTGCGGGCGAAGGTCGCCGTCTTCGTCGATCTGTTTCGAAAAACCGAACAGATCAAAGAGCAGGCGGAGGAGCGGGCAAAACTGATTCGGGAGCAGGCTGCCCTCGCTGAAACCGAAGCGCAGCAAAAACGCTTTGCTTTTTTGGCGGACGCGAGCAAGACCCTCGCCCTGTCATTGGACTCGCAGGAGACGTTTCAAACTCTTGCCAGCCTGATCGTTCCGCGGCTTGCCGATTTTTGCATTATCGACGTAGCGGATGATCAGGGCGATCTTCAAACTGTCGCCGTTGCACAGCAGGAAGGAACGAGACTACGTGGATTGCATCAACGCTGCGTTGCAAGTAGCGCGGTGAGACGGATTGCGACGCGGGTATTCGAAAACGGAACGCCGGAAATCTGCCCTACCGACGGTGACGCGTTAAGCAAACTGTTTGAAAACGAAGAAGACTGCGAACTCGTTCAGTCACATAATCTGACTTCACTTATTGCCGTTCCTTTACGCGCCCACGATCGCGTGCTCGGCACGATTACGATGGTGAACGCTTTGCCGAATCGCGCCTGCGGTGCCAACGAACTCTCGCTGGCGGAAGAGCTGGCCCAGCGTGCCGCGCTCGCCGTCGACAACGCAGCGCTCTATAAAGCTGCGCGCGAAGCGCGAACACAAGCCGAGCAGGCGAATCTGGCCAAAGATCGTTTTCTGGCGATGCTCAGCCACGAACTGCGGACTCCGCTCACGCCGGTACTGGCTTCTGTCTCCGCCTTGGAAGGGGAAGAGGAAATGCCCGAGACATTACGCGAGTCTCTGCAATTGATCCGTCGTAATGTCGAGCTGGAAGCGAGATTGATCGATGATCTTCTTGATCTAACCCGCATCAGCAAAGGCAAACTGCAACTCGGCTATGAGATTGTGGATGCTCATAAGCTGCTGCTAAACGCCTTGGAAATCTGCCGGGCCGAAATCGATCAGAAGCAACTGGTCCTTAACCTAGAGCTGGCTGCCACCAACGTCCGGTTGCGAGCGGATCCGGCCCGCCTTCAGCAAATTTTTTGGAACCTGGTCAAGAACGCAGTGAAATTCACACCCAAGGGCGGGAAGTTAAGCGTGCGAACCTGCAACGATTCTGCCGACGCGCTATCCGTGGAAGTAGAAGATTCCGGCCGCGGCATCGAACCTGGCCTTCTTCCAAGGATCTTTAATGCGTTCGAGCAGGGAGAGCGTGCGCATTTAGGCGGACTCGGACTTGGCTTGGCGATTAGCAAGGCTTTGGTCGATGCCCACGAAGGTCGAATCACTGCAGAAAGCGCCGGCCGAGGCAAAGGCGCAAAATTCACCGTCGTTTTCCCAGTCTCGACGGAAAGTGAAGTCGACAAATCGACGGTTACCCCTCGTCCTTCCCGGGAGAGGAAATCGAAGCGAATTCTTCTGGTGGAGGATCACGAGGACACCAATCGCTCGCTCACGATGCTGCTGCGGCAGCGGGGTTATAAGGTCGATCCGGCATATAATCTTCGTTCCGCCCTCGATCTGGCGGCCAACAGCGAATTCGATGTGCTCATCAGCGATATCGGACTACCCGATGGTAGCGGTATCGACTTGATGTCAACGCTTCATGCTCAACGTCCTCTTTTCGGAATTGCACTTACCGGTTTCGGCATGGAAGAAGATATCCGCCGTAGCTACGACGTCGGTTTCGCCCATCATTTGGTAAAGCCGGTCGACCTGAACAAGCTCGACACCTTGATTCAACAGGGGACGTTAGAGACTGCTGAGCGCGAATCCTGATCGGCAGCGCAGAGGAAGCGGCGTTCCGGAAGTGGGACAGCCGAATCCCATCCGGCGGACAGCCTGGTACTTGTCTTTGCGATAACAACTAATGAAACCTGCTGCCGAGAAGCGGTTTGCAGATTAGCGCGGTAACTGGCATGCGCGATGCAAGGCACTCCGTACATCCACTATATGAACGATGTCCGCTTTGCCCTTCGCCAGCTTCGTAAATCTCCCGGTTTTACCAGCGTTGCGATCCTAACCCTTGCGATCGCAATCGGGATGAACACTGCGATTTTTACCCTGATCAACGATCTTTTTCTCCGTGGTCTCCCTTTCAAAGAACCCCAGCGATTGGTTCGCGTTTCCGGAGAAGCAAAGGAGCGCAACCTGCAACAGCTTCCTTTTTCCATCCCCCGGTTCTGGCATTACCGCGACAGCCAGTCGGTCTTCTCCGGGATCGCTGCGGACACCGGCACCGGATTTATTCTCACCGGGCTCGGCGACCCGATTCAACTCAACGGCGCTAATGTGACCGCCAATTATTTCGACGTCCTTGGAATTCGCCCGATTCTCGGTCGGAGCTTCCTGCCTGAGGAAGAACAGAAAGCAGACGTTGCTCTTGTTAGCGAGAGATTTTGGAAGCGTCGACTCGGAGGCGATGCCAGTGCACTCGGTCGAAACCTGATCTTGAATGGCGTGCCGACTGCAGTCGTTGGCGTTATACCAAATCTGCCCCTCGCATTGTTCGGTCCTGATCTGGATATAGTCACCGTAAAACCATTCGATTTGCCTGGAACCCCGCGCGAAACGCTCATGCGCGGGGTTAGCTACATGCGGTTCACCGGCCGTCTCAAACCGGGGGTGACGATAGAGCAGGCGCGCGCCAACCTCGCTTCCGTCCAGCAAAGTTATCGCGTTCAAAATCCAGAAAAAGCCGATAGCACCTGGAACCCGGTAGTGGTGACTCTTGCCGAAGACACGACGGGAAACCTGCGCCCGGCATTTCTCACTCTCCTGGGCGCGGTCGGCTTTGTCTTGCTTATCGCCTGCAGCAATGTGGCAAATCTTCTCCTGGTGCGATTCACCAGCCGGCGCCGTGAAATTGCGCTGCGGGTCGCTTTGGGAGCATCTCGCAGCGGTATCGTGCGGCTGTTCGTCCTTGAGAGCACGATCATGACGGCGATCGCGGGCATTGTCGGTCTCTGTCTCGCTCCCTGGATTGTCGCAATCGTCCCGCGCCTGGCCGGACAAAATCTGGCAATCGAAACTGTTGGCACCTTTCAATCGCCGGTCTTGTTCTTTACGATAATTGTTTCGATCGTCACAGGGCTCCTGATGGGGGCGTATCCGGCGTGGCAAAGCTCTCGTTCAGATCTCGTTAGCGGCTTGAAAGATGGCGGACGTGCCATGACCGGGAGCCGTGGTCAACATCGATTTCGCCGAGGTTTGGTTGCGGCGCAGGTTGGCCTCTCCATCGTTTTGCTTGCGGGCGCTGCGCTCCTGATCACTAGCTTTCTTCGTCTCAGCCAGCAGGAAGCCGGCTTCCGACCGGAGCGCATTTGGATTGGTGGAATTGGATTGCCGCCTGCGCGATATCCGGACAAGGCTGATTACGCGCGATTTTTCGAGAGGATCTTGAATAGTCTTGTCACCTTGCCTGGTTTCGAAGCTGTTGCGCTCAGCGACGGTGCGCCACTTGGCGGCAATTTTTCGCAATCACCGTATGCTCGCGCGGACCAGAATCCACCCCCGATCAATCAACGTCCGCTTGGATTAATGCACAGTATTTCGCCCGGATTTCTGCGCACCTACAGCATTCCGCTCATTTCCGGACGCGACATTAGTGATGGCGATCGCATTGACCGGCCGCTGGCGGTGTTGATCAGCAAATCGACGGCGCAGCATTTATTTCCGAACGAAAACCCCGTCGGGAAAAGAATGTATTTCGGGACGAACAACGGTACCGGCGAACTGGTCGAGATCGTTGGAGTGGTTGGCAATATTCGCTATCGCCAGCTGAACCGCGAGGACGATGTAGAATTTTATCGCCCTCTACCGCAACGCGCGTTTCCGTTCACGATCATTTCGGTCCGCAGCCGAACCGATGCCACGGCGGTGATGGGAGCGGTACGAAACGCTCTCAACCAGATCGATCCCGAGTTGCCCATCATTCAGCCGAGTACGATGGATACAGTTGTCTCCGATTCGCTCGGACAGGAACGCCTCACAACCGCGTTACTTACCACTTTCGCGGCGGTCGCGCTCTTGCTCGCGGTAATTGGAATTTACGGAGCCGTCGCCTACACCGTCGAACAGCGCACCGGCGAAATTGGAGTTCGAATGGCCCTCGGGGCCCAAACGCGCGACGTTCTGCGGCTGGTGGTGAGACAAGGAATGTTCCCCGTCATCATCGGCGTGACTCTTGGGTTGGGTTGCACCTTCGTTGTTGGCCGATTGATTACTGCGCAATTGTATCAGGTTTCCGCCCAAAACCCGATTCTGCTCTTCAGCGTAACATTACTTCTTTGCATGGTCGCGCTTATTGCCTGTCTCGTTCCGGCACGACGTGCGGCTCTGATTGACCCGATCCAGGCTTTGCGAATCGAATAGCCGTGCACCTTGAACCCGAAATCAGAACTGCCACCGAAAACGACCGTGACGCGATTGAGCAACTGATTTTCGTTTCTGCTCGCGAGCTCAGTCGCGGTTATTACAGTGATGAGCAAATCGCCGCGGCTTTGGCGCGCGTCTACGGAGTAGACAGTACGTTGATAGACGACGGGACCTATTTTGTCGCCAAAACGGATGGCGTGTTGGTTGGTTGCGGCGGCTGGAGCAAACGAAAAACGTTATTTGGCGGCGACCAGTTCGACGGTCGGAATTCGGAGTTGCTCGATCCGGCGGTTGATGCGGCGAGAATTCGCGCCTTTTTCGTTCATCCGAGTTATGCGCGCCGCGGTGTTGCGCGCACATTGCTTGATCGCTGCGAAAAAGATGCGCGACGCGACGGCTTTCAATCGCTTGAGCTGATGTCGACACTGCCCGGGGTCGAGTTTTATCTGGCCTGTGGATTCAAAGCTGAGGAACCGATTGTTTACGATGCCAGCGGAGTATCACTCCCGTTCGTGCCGATGAAGAAAAATCTGCCCGAGCGGACTTCGCGGACCTTGTAAGGCAGGGAGGCTGCTGTGGCGGAGCTCTGTGAGCGCCGGATCGAATCACGTTCGGCGGTCATAGACCGCCGCTACAGGAATCTTGCAGCGAGGCGTGGCGAACCGCGATCCGAAACGATTGGTTGTTTCAAACAATAACCCGAAAGCTTTGGGTTGGTCGCTTTTCGAAAATCGATTATCTCTTCGCATACAAGTGGGCCTGTAGCTCAGCGGTTAGAGCAGGGGACTCATAATCCCTTGGTCCCAGGTTCGAATCCTGGCGGGCCCATACAATTTCGGCTTTGGGTCGAACGGGAAATTTCTGTAGCGGCGCTCTGTGAGCGCCGGCATC
>DASXIC010000017.1:0-2635 GCA_036498205.1 Chthoniobacterales bacterium
GCGAGTAAACACCAAGGTCCCTCGCTTCGCTCGGGATGACACTCCCGGCGTCTGTTCTGAGAAAATGCGAATCGTCTATTTTTTGATATGGCGAAGACGGCTGTGCGCGCGGCCGTAACCAAAGTAGATTGCCATTCCTAGAATCAGCCAAACGATCAGACGCAACCATGTGCTCCAAGGCAGGCTGAGCATCAATCCCAGAGAAATACCAATTCCGAGAATTGGAACCAGCGGGACCATCGGCGTTTTGAACGGGCGGTGCAGGTCAGGACGCTTTACGCGCAGCACCCAGACTCCCGCGCAGACGATAACGAATGCTAGCAGCGTGCCGATGGAAGTGAGCTGGCTGAGGACTCCGATGGGAAGCACCCCCGCAATAATTGCCACGAAGAAGCCAACGACGATCGATGAGATCCATGGAGTGCGAAAGCGAGGATGGACCCGGCCTGCCCACTCCGGCAGCAATCCGTCGCGCGACATGGAAAAAAATACGCGCGATTGCCCCATCAGCATGACAAGCATGGTGGTCGTGAGTCCGGCAAAGGTTCCGAACATCACGACAATGCTGCCCCATCGTACGCCAGTGGCTTGGATCCCCATGGCCACGGGAGCGGCGGTATCGAGCAGCGTGTAATGGACGACGCCGGTGAGCGTCCAACCGAGGGCAACGTATAAGACGGTGCAGATGGCGAGAGAACCAAGAATGCCGATGGGCATGTCGCGACGCGGATTTTTAGCCTCCTGCGCGGCCGTTGAAACCGCATCGAAGCCGATGTAGGCAAAAAAAATCACGCCCGCGCCCCGCGCCACACCGGACCAGCCGAATGCGCCAAACGACCCTTGATTGGGAGGAATGAACGGATGCCAGTTTGCGGCTGCGACTTGGGGATGGCGCAGAAGATAGGCGCTCGCAATGGCGATGAATGTGAGCACGGTGGCGACCTTGATGAATACAATTAGCGAGTTGAAATTGGCGGATTCGCGCACGCCAATTACCAGAATGCTGGTAAGTACCGCGATGACGAGATAGGCGGGAAAATCGATAATGCCGTGCGCGGAAGGCAATCTTGAGGGATCCACACCAGCGCTCGCAAGCAAAGGCCCGATGGTTGAAAGCCGCGCCCACTGGCCGTTGTAGAGGACCATTAACGTGCCGGGAGGAGCAGTGAGTTGTGGCGGAATTTGAATGCCGAAGGTTTGAAAAAGAGAAATCAGGTTCCCACTCCAGCCGACGGCTACGGAAGCCGAGCCAAAGGCGTATTCGATGATGAGGTCCCAACCGATGATCCAGGCGAAGATTTCGCCAAGCGTGGCGTAACCGTAGGTGTAGGCCGAGCCGGCAATTGGAATCAGCGAAGCGAACTCGGCGTAGCAGAGTCCGGCAAACAAACAGCCGGTTCCGGCCAGAAGGAACGACAAGATAATCGCAGGGCCGGTCAAAGTGGCGGCCACCGTGCCGGTCACCACAAAAATTCCAGCGCCAATAATCGCGCCAATTCCGAGCGTGATCAGGTTGACCGGGCCGAGCGCGCGCCGCAGCCCAGTTCCGGTTTCATCTTGTGCTTCCGCGAGTAAAAGGTCGAGTGGCTTGGTAGCTAGAAAATCAGACAAGTTTGGGTTCCTTCGCGAATCACCATGCTGCTTGTATATCGCGATTGTTTTGCGCTACCGAATTGTACTGGAGAAACTCCGCATACCCTGCCCAAGGCGAGAGACGAAAAGAAAACCCAGCAATTCGCTTGCCTGGGATTTCTCTCGTATACTCCTTTATTTAATCGTTTTAATTCATCCGGCGGAGGCATCAGTCTTGAAAATACTTGCGGCGGTTTTTGTCCTGTTCGTCGGATGCTTTGCCGGGCCGTCCATGGCGCAAACGGTGGTCGTCGACATGACACACCCCACGAATCATTTTGTTCCCAACGAAACTTTGGGCGCGGGAGTGGACCGCATTGCCGCGGATGCGATCGACAAAGACCTGGTGCAACCGAACCTGGAGCGGACCCTGGCATCGGTATGGAAACCAGTCACCTATCGCCAGAATACGGAACTCGCGGTCGAAGCCTGGCATTGGAATCCGCAAGGAACCTGGAGCGACTCCGGTGGCAAAGGATATTTCACCGGCTCGTCTACTCCCACGGAAATGCTCCGCTACTCCTACGGTTACAGCCTGCCGCGGCGCGGATTCACGCGCAACGACGGCACCGATAACGTGGGCTTCTCGCGCCTGACGGATGGCGATCCGAATACTTTTTGGAAGAGCAATCCTTACCTCGCGCAACGGTTCACGGGTGAAAGCGATGCGACGCATCCGCAGTGGGTGGTGATGGACTTGGCGCAGGTGCAACAGGTGAACAGCATTCGCATTGCATGGGGTGAGCCGTATGCGCGGCGATATGTCGTGCAGTACTGGACGGGGGACGATCCTATCAAGGCGGTGACGCGAGGAACATGGCAGACATTTGCGCAGGGCGTGGTCAATGACGGTAAAGGCGGCAACGAAACGATTCGCTTGAGCGGAAGTCCGGTAGGCGTGCGGTTTCTGCGGATATGGATGACGGAATCGTCGAATACCTGCGGTGCAGACGGTGCGGCGGATTCGAAATCGAGCGATCCGCGAGATTGCGTCGGCTATGCC
>DASXIC010000018.1:0-3183 GCA_036498205.1 Chthoniobacterales bacterium
AAGAAGGCCGGTTAATGCGTTTTCCCGATATATATAAGGACAAGGTTGTTTTCTTTTACGGTGGCAATCTCTGGATCGTGCCAAGTTCGGGCGGAGCGGCACGCCGAATTACTTCTTCGCAGGGACGCGAGTTATTTCCGAAATTCTCTCCCGACGGTAAGTGGATCGCTTTTACGGGCCAGTACGATGGCAACTTCAATGTGTACGTAATGCCTGCGGACGGTGGCCAGCCGAAACAATTGACTTTTTATCAAGGCGGAGCTCACCAGTTAAACGATCGCATGGGCATTCATGATGAGGTCGTTAACTGGACGCCGGACAGCAAACGAATCGTTTTCCTCTCCCGCCGTGACGCCTCGAACGGCTGGACCAAGCGTCCATTCACCGTCAGCATCGAGGGCGGTCTGCCGCAACCGCTCCCGATGGACCAGGGTGGTCTGCTCTCCTATTCGCCCGATGGATCAAAGATCGCTTACAACATGATCTTTCGCAACTTTCGCACCTGGAAGCGTTACACCGGCGGACTCGCGCAGTCGATCACCATTTACGACTTGAAGAACAATAGCAGCGAAGACATTCCGCATACCGACTGGACTGACACTTTTCCAATGTGGCATGGCAACACGATTTTTTTCACCTCCGATCGAGGATCCGATCATCACCTGAACCTTTACAGCTACGATGTGAGCTCTAAGCAGGTCGAGCAACTTACCCACTACGACGAATGGGACGTAATGTGGCCGAGCCTTGGCCCCGACGCTATCGTTTTTGAGAATGCCGGCTATCTCTACACTTACGATTTTCAATCCAAGCAGCCGAAGAAACTCAGCATCGAGTTGCCCGCCGACCACACCGCGGCCATGAAGCATTGGGATAATGTCGGCCGGCTAGTCACTGATTTCGATATCGCTCCGGATGGCAAGCGCGCTGTATTTGCCGCGCGTGGCGATGTCTTCACGGTTCCGGCAAAAGAGGGAAGCGTCCGTAACGTCACCCGGACGCCGGGTATTCGCGAACAGAAAGTTTCCTGGTCGCCCGATGGCCGCTGGATCGCTTACATCTCTGACCGAACCGGCGAAGACGAAATCTACATTTCCCCACAGGATGGATTGGGAAAAGAGCAGCAGATCACCAGTGGCTACAAAGGTTTCAAAATGCCTCCGGCCTGGTCCCCGGACAGCAAGAAGATCGCATGGGCGGACAAAGACGTCAATTTGTGGTGGATCGACATCACCGATAAAAAGCCGGTCAAAGTTGATCACGACGAGTACGGCGAAATCACCAATTACAACTGGTCGCCGGATAGCAAATGGCTGACTTATGACAAGCAGAGCGACAACAATTACGCCGTGGTCTATCTGTACTCCTTGACGGATTCGAAATCGACACCGGTCACATCGCCCATGAGCAACAGCTACGATGCGGTGTTCGATCCGGAAGGGAAGTACCTCTACTTCCTTTCTGATCGCGACTTCAACGAAGTGCTCGGCAATGTGGACTTCGAATTTGCAAATCCAAAAACGACGCGCGTTTACCTGGTCACGCTTCGCAAAGACGAAGCCTCACCGCTGGGCGTGCAGAGCGATGAAACCGAGGTAAAAAAGACTGAGCCTGCGCCCATGGCAACCGAACAAGATGCGGCAACCGAGCCCAGGGGCAAAAAGAGCGTAAAGAAAGATCAATCTAAAGATTCGGCCGACGAAGACAAAGATAACGACAAAAACAAAGACAAGAAAGAAAAGCTGGTCGAAGTAAGGATCGACCTGGACGGCATTCAGAATCGAATTATCGCCCTGCCAACGGATCCTGCGGTGATAAAGACCTTTGCTGCCGGCAAAGGCTTCCTCTATTACTCGACCGTGGCTGCCCAGGGGCTTGATGGTCCGTTGCCCGGCGAGGGCACGACGGTTCACGCGTACGATCTGAAAGAACGCAAAGAGAAAACCTTGATCGAGGGGGTCGAGCGCTTCGCGCTCTCGTTTGATGGCTCCAAGTTACTGTACGAGGGAGAAGGGGGCGGCCCGCGTGCCGCTCACACCTACGGAATCATTGACGCTAAGCCGGCGGGAGAGGCGAAAAAAGTCGGCGATGGCGTGCTTAGCCTGACCGGCATGCGAGCCGACATTGATCCTCCGCAGGAATGGAAGAATATTTTCAATGAGGTCTGGCGGCAGGAGCGAGACTTTTTCTATGAACCCGAAATGAACGGAGTTGATTGGCAGAAAATTCACGACAAATATGCTCAACTTCTGCCAAGCGTCTCCGACCGGTATTCGCTGACCTACATCCTTGGGGAGATGATTGGGGAATTGTCCAACTCTCATACTTATGTCGGCGGCGGCGACTATCCCGATCTTCATCCGGTAAACGTCGGCTTGCTAGGGGTTGATTATGAACTCGATCAATCCAGCGGCCGATATCGAATCAAAAAAATCTATCCGGGAGAAAACTGGAATGCCGAGCTGCGGTCTCCGCTGACTGAACCAGGTATCAAAGTTAGCGAAGGTGACTACCTTATCGCGGTCAACGGCCAACAGCTGCGGGCGCCCCAGGATCCTTACGAATTATTCGTGAACACCGCCAATGAAACGATAACTCTCACGGTGAATTCCAAGCCTTCGGAGGACGGCGCTCACAACATCGTGGTCAAGCCGATCAATGACGAGTACAACCTGCGCGAACTGAACATGATCACCAGCAATCGCAAAAAGGTGGACGAAGCCACTGGCGGCAAGGTTGGCTATATCTACCTTCCTGACATGGGCGCGCCGGGACTCAACGAATTTGTGAAACAGTTCTTTCCGCAAATTCGCAAGCAGGGCCTGATCATCGATGTCCGCTACAACGGCGGAGGCTTTGTGGACGAGCTGATCTTCGAGCGCCTGCGGCGCATTCTTGCCGGCATGGATTCAGCGCGAAACTGGCAGAGCGGCACGGTGCCTCCGATCGTCTTCAACGGATCGATGGTCTGTTTGACTAATCACTACGCAGCCTCTGATGGCGACATCTTCAGCTACATGTTCAAGTACTACAAGCTAGGACCGCTCCTTGGTGAGCGTACCTGGGGCGGAGTTCGGGGCATTCGCGGCGAGTTCCCGTTGATGGATGGCGGCTACATCACGCGGCCTGAATTCGCTCGTTACAACAATCAGAGCGAATGGATCGTTGAAAACCGCGGTGTTC
>DASXIC010000019.1:0-30850 GCA_036498205.1 Chthoniobacterales bacterium
AAGGTGCAGAAAAGGATTCAGCGGAAGCAGCCGAGGGATTGGAAAAAAAACCGGCCTCGGTTAAAAAGCGCAGCAAATCCGCGACAAAGAAGTCCACTCGCAAACCTTCTGCCAAGGCAAAGCCGAAGAAGAAAAGCGCCAGGAAATAGGCGGCCTGTTTAGGAAATGATTTCCGCTTTCCTGAACACAGTGAAGATCCCGGAGCTAAGGCGCCGGATTCTTTTCACTCTGGCGATTATCGTCATCGTGCGGCTTGGAGCCGCGATCACGACGCCGGGAGTGAATCAAGCGGTGCTGCAGGATTGGTTTCGGAGCTCGCTGACAGAGCGTTCTGGCGGCAGCGTGGCCGCATTGTTCAACCTTTTCAGCGGTGGCGCGCTGGAAAACTGCGCAATTTTTTCACTGGGCATCATGCCCTACATCAGCGCGTCGATCATGTTGCAACTGTTGACCGCAGTCATCCCGCAACTTGGGCGCCTTGCCAGGGAGGATGGTGGCCGCCAGAAAATCATGCAATACACGCGTTACGCGACGGTATTGCTCTGCATTTTCCAAGGGTATTTGCTGGCCATTTCGTTCCAGCATCCGGAGTCGTATCACACCATGCTGCCGGGGATCACGGATACAATTCGAAAACTCGGGATTCCTTTGGTCGACGACCAGGGACTGATGTTCCGGATAGTCACCGTGATTTCGCTGACAACGGGCACACTTTTCTTGATGTGGCTGGGAGATCAAATCACCGAACGCGGAATCGGTAACGGTATTTCATTGATCATCACCGTGGGTATCGTCGCACGTTTGCCGGCTGCGCTGGCGCAAGCATGGAAAACGTTCGTTCCGTCGGCGGAAGGGGGTGCAAGCCAGGTAAATCCGGCGATCCTCGTCCTGATGGTGGCGTTTCTTTTTCTGGTAATCGCTGCCGTCATCGCAATTACACAAGGCGTACGCAAGATCTCGGTGCAATACGCCAAACGTGTGGTGGGCCGCAAAATGTACGGCGGCCAGTCCACCTTTATGCCATTGAAAGTGAATTACGCCGGGGTCATGCCGATTATTTTTGCCTGGGCTCTTCTCTTGTTCCCGACCACGATTGTCGGATTCGCCTTTAAAAACAGTCGGATTGCCAAGCAGATCACCGACCTGATGTCGACGGGCTGGCCGCATTACATGTTACTGGCGGCGATGATTTTTTTCTTCAGCTATTTCTGGGTCGCGACTCAATTTCAGCCATCTCAAATCGCTGATGATTTAAAGAAACACGGTGGCTATATCCCCGGCGTCCGGCCCGGGAAACCAACGTCAGACTTTCTTGATTTCACCATGACCCGGCTCACGTTTGCCGGCGCAATATTTCTCACGCTGATTGCGGTCCTGCCGAGTCTGTTAAGTCAGGGATTGCATGTGCCGCAAATCACTGCGCAATTTTTCGGCGGAACGAGCTTGCTCATCATCGTGGGGGTAATGCTTGATACGATGCGACAGGTGGAGACACATCTCATTCAACGCCATTATGACGGATTTTTGCGCAAGGGCCGCATTCGCGGTCGCGCCTTCGATTCGCGCGCGGCTTACACCCGCGGGGACGCCGCGGCTCAGGGAACCTTGATGTGGCTTTATGTTGCGATCGCGATTCTGGTAATTGGCGGCGTCGCAATTTTCCTTTACGGCCGCTGAGTGAAAAGACGGCTCGTTTTACTCGGCGCACCCGGTTCTGGGAAGGGAACCCAGGCCGAAATGATTACGCGACATTTTGGAATTCCAGTGACATCGCCTGGTGCGATTCTCCGTCGCGAAAAGGATCTCGGGACGCCTCTGGGAATCGAAACTGCCGAGATCACCCAACACGGCGGACTGGTGCCAGACGCTACAATTGTAAAACTAATCGAAGATTGGTTGCGTCTGCACGGCGCCCACGGATTTGTCTTTGACGGATTTCCCCGGACTGCGCCGCAAGCGGAGAGTTTGAACGAGATTTTGGCGAAACATCGCACACCACTGGATCTGGCGATTTGGCTCGAGGTTTCCGACAAGACTGTAAGCGACCGCATTGCCGGCCGGCTGCAATGCCGCTCCTGCGGCTTTGTCACGAGTGCGAGCTCTGGAAATTTCTCAGAACGTCCACTTTGCCCTTATTGTGAGGGGCCGCTCGTTAGGCGGAACGATGACGATACGAGTGTGCTGCAAACACGCCTTAAGGAGTATCACGCCAAGACCGAACCATTGACAGAGTTTTACAAGAAATCGGGCGCGCTTCATCGAATCGACGGCAATCGCGACCGGGAGACTGTTTTCGCGGATCTTTCCCGGCTCATTGAATCGAAATGATTCCGATCAAGAACGCAAAAGAAGCTGATAAGATGCGCCAGTCCTGTCGAGTCGCGAGCGAGGTGCTTGAAGCAGTGATTGAACTAATCCGCCCTGGTATTACAACCAAGGAAATCGATCAGGCCGCGGCCGAGATGATGGCCGAAATCGGCGTAAAAAGCGCATTTCTTGGCTACCGTTTAGGTCATCGTGTTTATCCGGGAAACATTTGCATCTCATTGAATGACGAGGTGATTCACGGAATCGCCAGCCAGCGCCGCATTCAGTATGGCGACATCGTGAAGCTGGATATCGGCGTCATTCGCGAAGGCTGGGTGGGCGACACGGCCACGACGGTGCCGGTGGGAGTGATCGAGGACCGGGTCGAACGATTGCTGCGGGTCACGGAAAAAGCGCTGGAGCGCGCCATTTCGGTAGCCTACGAAGGCCGGCGGCTGGGAGATATCGGCGCGGAGATCGAAGAGGAGGCAACTCGGAACAATCTGAATGTCGTTCGGGAGTTCGTTGGGCACGGTGTCGGGCGCAAATTGCACGAGGAACCACAGGTGCCGAACTATGGCAAACGCGATAGCGGCGTACGGCTCAAGGCTGGCATGACTCTGGCCATTGAGCCGATGATTAATCTCGGGACTGCGGCCGTCAGATTACTAGATGATGGTTGGACTGCCTGCACGGCCGACGGAATGCCTTCGGCGCATTTCGAGCACACCGTCCTGATTACAAAAGGGGAGCCGGAAATTTTGACATGGCGCGGAAAGACGCAATTGAAGTAGAGGGCACTGTTGTCGAGCTACTTCCGAATACGATGTTCCGCGTGGAGCTGCCGAATGGGCATTGCGTGCTGGCTCATATCTCAGGCAAAATGCGGTTGCACTTCATTCGCATCTTGCCAGGAGACAAAGTTATGCTAGAGATTTCGCCCTACGATTTATCGAAGGGGCGGATTACTTTCCGCCAGAAATGACGCGGATTTCGTCTCCGCTTTGTTCGTTTTCGTCAAATATGAAAGTTCGACCATCAGTGAAGAGGCTTTGTGAAGCTTGCAAGATTGTGAAGCGCAAGAACGTGGTGCGCGTTATCTGCAAGAATCCGCGCCACAAACAGCGTCAGGGTTAATAGTTTATGCCGCGATTACTTGGAGTAGAGATTCCGTCAGACAAGCGCATCGAAGCGTCGCTCACCTATATTTATGGGATTGGACCGGCCATATCCAGACGCATTCTGGATCAGACCAACATCGACCCGAACACCCGCGCGAAGAATCTCACACCGCAACAGCTAAACGAAATCATTCAAGCGATTACCAACAATAAAATTGCCATTGAGGGCGACCTTCGGCGCGAAGTACAGGGTAACCTGAAGCGGTTGCAGGCGATTAATTGTTACCGGGGCGTTCGGCACCGCCGGGGTTTGCCGGTCAGAGGTCAGCGCACTAGTACCAACGCTCGCACCCGAAAAGGTCCGCGCAAAACCGTCGGCGTTATTCGTAATAAGGACGCGAAAGCGGGCAAAGTTTAATCGACATGGCTGAATCCAAAGATCCCTCGGAATCGACCGGGAAAAAAGTCAAAGCTCAAAGCGCGTCCAAAGAGACCACGCCAAAACGGGAGGCGGCAGCCAGCGAAAATGCGGCGGAAACGGCTGCCTCGACGCCGCCCTCGACTGCGGAAGCCAAGCCGAAGAAAGCAGCGAAAGGGAAAAAGGAGGACGTGCCCACCGCGGCGGCGCCGGAGAATCTTTCACTTACCGGAGACGACGTTGAGAGGCCGAAGATCGTCAAAGCGAAAGGGAGCAAAAATGTCCACAATGGTGTGGCGCATATTCTGGCGACATTTAACAACACAATCGTCACCATCACCGATTCGAAAGGCAACGTGATTGGCTGGTCGAGTGCGGGCAAGGTGGGATTCAAGGGTTCACGCAAAAGTACAGCGTACGCGGCGCAAATGGTTGCTCAGGATGCCTCGCGGCAGGCGATGGGACACGGCTTGAAGGAAGTGGAAGTACTGGTGAGAGGCCCGGGCGCAGGTCGGGAGTCGGCCGTGCGTGCCTTACAGGCGATTGGCCTTGAGTTAACAGTTATTCGAGATGTGACGCCGGTGCCGCACAATGGTTGTCGCCCGCCGAAACAGCGCAGGGTTTGATTATGGGCAGATATACCGGACCTAAAACAAAAGTCAGTCGCCGCTATGGTGTTCCTCTTTTCGGCCCTTCAAAATCGCTGGAACGAAAGAACTATCCCCCGGGGATGCACGGGCCGAAAGGGTCGCGTCGCAAACAGTCCGATTACGCCATCGCACTGGGCGAAAAGCAAAAGCTGCGTTATCAATACGGGCTTCTCGAGCGCCAGTTCCGTCGCATTTTTCAAAGCGCTTTGCGCAAGCGGGGGGTGACGGGCGAGACCCTTTTGCAATTGCTCGAAACGCGCCTCGACAATGTTATTTTCCGTCTCGGCCTGGCCAGTACCCGTAGCGCCGCGCGTCAGCTCGTTTCGCACGGGCATGTCATAGTTAACGGCCGGACCGTCAACATCTCCTCCTACAACGTGAAATCGGGTGACGAGATCTCGGTGAAGGACAAACCGAAGTCACGCCAGCTTGCGTTACGCAATCTTGAACTGACCCAGATCGCCCCAGTGCCCGATTGGCTAACGATTGATCGCGATGCGCTTAAAGGCAGGGTGGCACGTATTCCTTCCCGGGAAGAGATTCAGCCGATGGTCAACGAACAACTGATCGTCGAGCTCTATTCGCGTTAGCCGGCAGAGGAATTTTCGGACCGCCGAAGGAGTCGGTTAATCGCCCCTTCCTTCCAAAAGGTCCAGAGCTTTGTCGTAACTTCGGCGATCGAGATAATGCGCCAGGCGCGCTGAGATCGGACGCGGAAGGGTGTCGCTTAAGGATTCGATTCGGTGCGAGATTTCCTGAAGTCGCTTCATATGTTGGATAGGTGCTTTCCGGCTCTCTTGATCTGCGATTATTTGGCGACGTTGCCG
This sequence comes from Chthoniobacterales bacterium, assembly GCA_036498205.1. Taxonomy (GTDB): domain Bacteria; phylum Verrucomicrobiota; class Verrucomicrobiia; order Chthoniobacterales; family UBA10450; genus AV69. The sequence goes on from DASXIC010000019.1 coordinate 5,324, forward strand.
TAAAGCACTGGCGAGATCTTTTTCTTCAGTTGTCATGAAGCTGAAGCAAAACTTGAAACCCTCGTTTGTTTAGCGCAAGCGTCAGCAATGGCCGATGGCGACGCGAACCGGATTCTGATTGCCGATGACGACATTACGCTGGGCCGCCTCATGCGGGAGGCGCTGATGAGCCGTTTTCGCTGCGAGGTCGACGCGACACCGAATGCGGAATATGCGTTTGAGCTTGCGCTGAAAAAGCGATACCGCGTCTTTGTTTTCGATTTTTCAATGCCAATGATTGATGGCGCCATGCTATTCGCGCTGATTGGCAAAGTATATAATCATGTCAGCCCGCCGCTGCCGGTGCCGCCGTTAATCTTGATTTCCGGCCGTGGCGACGAGGAGCGGGCGCGAGAACTGATCCGCGACGTCGGTGTGCGCGCCTTTGTTGCGAAACCTTTTGCGATGAACCGACTGCTCGAAAAGGTGCAGGAAGTTGCACCAGAAATCGAGACACTCAGTTGAAGATCACCCTTGATTAAGCTCCGCGAGCAACTGTCGCCGGGCTTCGATCCAGTCGGACTGAGGATCGCCCGCGATGGATTTCCGCATTCGTTCCTCGGCAATAAAATAGGCCCGCAAACGGATCGCGTCATCACTGATTTCCGGCTCCGCTGATTTTTGCTTTTGCTCCGCGTTTTTGCGTGCCCGCGAAGGTGTTTTCCGCTCTTTGCGCGGCAATTTACTTTTTGGCAAACGCCCGCCGCTACCGTTTGTCGCTGGCGGCGTCGTCTCGGCGGTGATGCCCGGTTGGTCTGAAAATTCAGGTTTCTTGGCCACGTTAATCAGCTACCGAATTACGCGGCCAAGCTCGATTCGCAAGCCGTTTCTTAAAGCAACTGGCGGGGGGCGAACGATTCGCTAGGATGACTCATGCGTCATTTCGTCTTTCGCTGGATCGCGACTACGATCGCGGTAATGGTGGCGGCAGCGCTCGTTCACGGCATTCGTTATGACTCAACAGCGTCGCTGCTTGGCGCGGCGCTCTTATTGGGCATCTTGAATGCTTTTGTTCGCCCTGTGCTGTTGATTTTAAGCGCCCCGCTGATTCTCCTGACGCTCGGGTTTTTTATTCTCGTTATCAATGGCCTGATGCTGCTGCTGGTGCCGAGCGTCGTGCACGGATTTCACGTTGATAGTTTCGGCAGCGCATTTTGGGGAGCGATCATAATCGGACTGGTGAGCTGGATGCTGAGTGCATTTTTCCGGGGAAGCGACGGCCGTGTTCATGTATTGACCCATCACACTCAGATCAAACGTGTCCGAGGCCGGGTAATTGAGCCCGGTGAGCGCCAATGACCTATTGCCTGGGTATGCTCTGCCGTAGCGGCGCGGTTTTCCTGTCGGATTCGCGGACCAGTGCCGGGATGGATAACATCACAATGCGGAGCAAAATGCGGGTCTTTGAAAAACCCGGGGAGCGCGTGATCTGCATCATGAGCTCCGGAAATCTTTCTTTGACGCAGGGGACAGTTGCCTTGATCGATGAGGACTTATTGCTGACTAATTCCGAGCCCACGCGCGAGACGATCATGTCCGCCCGGACGGTTTATGAGACAGCCCGTTATGTTGGCAGCAAAGTGCGTGCGGTGGAGAAACGCGATCGGGCCGCGCTCGAAGCGGATGGTTTCGACTTCAACATCAACCTTATTGTCGGAGGACAAATTGCCGGTTTCGCTCCGGAGATCCACCTGATTTACCCGCAGGGGAATAGCATTCACGCCACCCGTGATTCACCTTTCCTCCAGATTGGTGAAACAAAGTATGGGAAGCCCATTCTTGATCGCGGATTCAACTACGAAACTTCGCTGGGCGACGCTGTGAAATTCGGAATAATTTCCATCGACGCGACAATGAAAAGTAACGTCGCGGTCGGTCCACCGATCGATATTCTTTATTATGAGACTGATTCGCTTCATGCCAGCCTGCGCACGCGACTTGATGAAGACGATCCCTATCTTCTCGAGATCGGGCGAAAGTGGCAGAACGGAATCGTGAAATTGGTGGCGGAAATGCCCGAGCCGGATTTTACCAAATCGCGGATGGGAATTGCCACGGCCGCCTGACGAATCGCGATATCCGATGGCAGTGCGGATATTTGTTAAGATCTGCGGAATTACGAATCGTCTCGACGCGGAAAATGCGATCTCCGCCGGAGCCGATGCGCTTGGGTTTAACTTTTGGCCTGGGAGCAGGCGCTACATTGATCCGAGGCAAGCATCCGATTGGATTCGCGATTTGCCCGGATCGGTTGTGCACGTCGGAGTCGTTGTGAATCCATCAATTATGCAGGCATGCACGATGGCCCAAGCCGTGAATGTGCTTCAACTGCACGGATCGGAAACGCCCAGCTTCTGCAAGGAGCTTTCGGCGGTTTCGGTGCGATTTTGGAAGGCTATCCCGGCATTGAAATCCGAGTTGGCGGATAATTTCGGTGCGGAGCGAATTGTTCTGGATACGGCGACGGAGGCGGGCTTCGGCGGAACTGGTCTCACTTTTTCATGGAGGTGGGCGCGTCATTTCATCGCAACGCATAGCACAGAAAAAGTGATCCTCGCCGGCGGGTTGAACCCGGAGAACGTCGCCCAGGCAATTGAACGGACCGGGCCTTACGGTGTGGATGTGAGCAGCGGCGTAGAAGCGGCAGTGGGTCGCAAAGATGCCCACAAAGTTCGTGATTTCATCGCGGCCGCGCGAGCGGCGCAGTGTATTGGCTGATTTGCCCCTCCAACAGGGGCGATTCCTCGCATGAAACAGTCTTTCGGACTGGTCTGCTTCCTGCTTTTACACCATTCGCATTATTTCGAAACGGATTACTATGGGCACTCTTACTCACAAACTGGTCTGCGGGAGCACGGTATTACTTGCAACCGCCCTTGTATCTCTGGGCGAATCAAGCAACCCTTCCCCCGTCGCGGCCGCGGATCCCACCAGTTCGACGCCTGAGGCCCAAACATCTCCCTCCAATCCGGGAAGTTCCCCGCTTGCCAACAAACCGGCCAGCGCCGCCACCGCCCCGATGACTGTCGTGCAGGCCTCGAACGTGGCGTCAACCCCTGCGAATAAGGCGACGAATACAGGTACTATCAACAGCACGACCACAACCACTGTTCCTCCCGGCGCTCCAGATGCCGCTGTGGAAAATGGTGGGGTGGGCGTGCGCGAGTTTCAAGGCGATGACGTAGGTCAGGTTCTGCGCCTCCTGGCGCGGCAGGCGAAAATCAACATGGTGGTGAGCGATCAACTGCCAAAGGATTCCACCGTGACGATGCGATTGGAAGATGTCACCGCGCTCCAAGCCATCGCAATTATCGTGAAAGCAAAAGGGCTTTTCATGGATAAGATCGACAATGTCTATTACGTCAAGACGGAGGCCGAGCGGGCGAAAGAGCCAACGGAAAGCGACAATTACCAATTCAGCTACTCGCGTGCGAAGGATGTTGCGCCGCTGCTAGCCTCTCAACTCGCCAGCAAAGATCCACCGCAGGTGGACGATCGTACGAACACAATTTTCTTTCGCGAGACCCGAAGCAATATCGATATCGTCCGCAAACTCCTGGTAACGGTCGACAAGCCGACCAAGCAGGTAATGATCGAAGCGCGGCTGGTGGAGGTGACTGCTAATCCGAAGCAAAGCTATGGAATTAACTGGGCTGGCGTCGTTGGAAGCTCCACCAACGCGATGGCAGTGACCTACGGCGCGACCTCGAGCACCACTGGCACCGGGTCCTCGTCCTCCTCGACCAACGGCGCAGTGAATCTCACTAACTTCGCGAGCAAAACTTTGAGCAGTCCTTTCGGCAACCTCTTCGGACAGGTCGCGATACTTTCGATCCCGCAAATGACCCTGACGATGCGGATGTTGAATGAAGATTCAGATGCCGAGTTCCTGGCGAATCCCCGTATCGTGACCGCTGACAATCAGCAGGCGAAAATCGAGATCAGCCGAAATCAGCCGGTCCCGCAATTAAATTTCAACGAACAGACCGCAACCGCTGTTTTCGGTGGATTCCAAGACAAAAAATTCGGCAACACGCTGATTGTTCGTCCCAGTGTCAACAAGGACAATTTCGTCACGCTTAGCGTGAAACCGGAGATCAGTAACAAAGTTTCCGACCAGCCCTTTACCTTCGCCGGAGCAACTGTGACCAGCCCCGTCATCGACACACGGTCGCTCGAATCAAATGTGCTGATTCGCAGCGGGGATACACTGGCAATTGGTGGTCTGCTGCAGGATGAAGTGACTAAGTCGCGTAACAAAGTGCCCGTGCTGGGAGACGTGCCGCTGCTTGGATATTTCTTTCAGGAACGGCTGAATGCGCGGACCAAGCGCAATTTGCTGGTCTTCGTCACGCCGACAATCATCGAGTCCAAATACGGCACCGGTCTGGAGGACCAAGTGAGCGGGCTTCACCATGTTGGCGAGGAATACGCTGACATCAATGGGTGGCGGAATAATGCCAAAGGGGCTGTTCGCCTTGTCCCGACCGCGAATCGGCAGGTAGCGGCCGACTATCCGAAACCGGGCACACCACCGCCGCCGATTACGACTGCAACAGATGTCCAGTTCAAGAGCTCGGCCAAAGATCGCGATTTCTAAAGATTTAGGAATGTGGGGTTGAGAGGGGGCGGACGCTTCGGGGCGTTCGCCCTTTTCTTTCTAGCGGGCGAGATACCGACCGAGCGTCGCCCGCAATTCGGACCGCGCGCGAAAGAGGAGGCTTTTCACGGCCGGAACCGACAGATTGAGCACCTCGGCAATTTCCTCATAACTTTTGTTTTCAAAACGACGTAAAACGACGGCGAGCCGTTGTTTCTCCGGCAGTAATCGGATGGCGCGATCGATCGCCACCTCCAGTTCTCGCTCCAGCAATGCTTCATCAGGAATGCTCCTTGTGTGGTCTGGCAACGTAAGCGACTCATCTGTCGCTGGCGCGTCCAGGGTGATGGCTGGATGTCGCTTGCGCCGGCGGGTTTCGTTAAAAACCAAATTGCGGGTAATGGTGAGAAGCCAGGTCGTGAACTTCGCCGTGGGAGTGTAGCGGGCTGCGCTTTTCCAGACCCGGAGGAAGACCTGTTGAGCGACATCCTCAATATCGGAATTGTTTCCCAGCATCCGCCCTACCGTCCCGACAACCAGAGCTTGGTGACGCTCGACCAGTTGCTCAAAGGCCGCGGTATCGCCGCGCGCGCTCCGCAGCATTAACTCCGCATCATCAGGCTCGTGGGCTGGTTGTGGCATTGCACAAGCAGACGCCCAAATCGCGCCCGCGATTATCCTTTAAACCCATCAAAACCCTGAAGGTTCCGCCTGGCACCCGTCCTTTTGGTTGCATCAATTTCACGGAACATGCATCATTTTAGGCGCTGTCACTCGTATCAAATTCCGAATGGACCACCGCTTAATTCCCGACGCCCTTCGGCCGATCGCGGAGAAAATCGAATTGGAAAAGCGCATTAGCGAAATCGATGCGCTCACTCTCTACCGCTCGAACGACCTCAATGCGCTTGGCCTGATGGCGAGCCAGGTGCGCCGGCGTAAGACAGGGGAGTTCGCTAGTTATATTCTTAATCGCTATATTAATTATTCAAATATCTGTGTTCTCTCCTGCCAATTCTGCGCCTTTGCGGCAAAGAAGCGAGACGCGCACGCGTTTGAACGGACGATTGAGGATATCGTGGCGGCGGTGCGAGATGCGCTTTCTCTCGGTATCACTGAGGTACACATGGTCGGAGGATTGCATCCGACATTGAAGAAGGAATGGTACCTGGAACTCCTGCGTAGTTTGCGTGCTCTCAATCCGGACTTGCACATCAAGGCGTTCACCGCCATCGAAATCCGGCATCTGGCGCAACGGATTTTTAAGAAATCGATCCGTGAAACGGTTGAAATGCTCCGCGAAGCAGGACTTGGTTCTTTCACCGGAGGGGGAGCCGAAATCTTCGATCCCCGGGTGCGGGACGAGATTTGCCGCGGCAAAGAGAGCGCTGAGGAATGGCTCGACGTGCATCGGATCTGGCATCAGATGGGAGGCCGCAGCACTTGCACAATGCTCTACGGCCATATTGAGACATTGGAACAGCGAGTAGACCACCTTCGGCAGCTCCGAAATTTGCAGGACGAAACCGGCGGGTTCACCGGCTTCGTTCCGTTCGCGTTTGAACCGCAAACGACCGCCCTGGCGCACGTAAGAGCGGCTACCGCTGTCGAGCAACTGCGCAATCTTGCTGTGAGCAGGATCTTTCTCGATAATATCGATCATCTCACTGCCTATTGGGTGAGTATGGGATTGCCCCTGGCGCAGGTCTCCCTCGCTTATGGCGTCGACGATCTCCACGGCACGATTATGGAAGAGAAAATCTTCCACATGGCCGGCGCGAATACCCCACAGGGGCAGACGGTAGCGGCACTCGAGCATGCCATTCGCGAAGCAGGTCGGATTCCGGTGCAACGCGACAGCTACTATCGGCCAATCCGGCCGGCTAATGGCGGTGGGGGACAGGGCGACATCGAGCGCGAGCTGGTTTGCGCCTAGCGAGGTACGACGCTGCGGATCGGTTGCGTCAAATATCTCAATGCCCGTCCCCTAGTCTGGGGCTGGCGCGGCCCGGTTGATTTCGATCACCCGGCCGCCCTCTGCCGGAAACTCGCGAGTGGCGATCTGGACATCGCTATGGTCTCGAGTCTGGAATATCTGCGAACTCCGATCTATCGAATCGTGGACGGCGTTTCAATCGCGGCCAATGGACCGGTTTACAGCGTCGTAGTCGCGCATCAGGCGCCATTGCGCAAAATCGAAAGTATTGAACTCGATCCAGCCTCAGAAACGTCGGTAGTTCTTTTAAAGCTGCTGCTCAAAGAGAAAAAACTCGTGGCACAAATCGGTCCCAGGGAAACAAAACGTCCAGGCGGCCCTCAAGCGAAGCTCCTTATCGGAGATCAAGCGATTCGGTTTCGGGCCGAACAGGGCGGCAAATTCAAGTACTGGGATTTAGCCGAAACCTGGCGGGAAATAACCGGTCTGCCATTCGTTTTTGCGCTGTGGCTAATCCGACCGGAGGTGACTGAGGCAAAGGAAATTGCGATCGAGCTGCGAAAACTTCGGTCTCGAAATTTGAATCGAATCGACGAACTGGTCACCTCGCAATCGGAGGTTTCGGCGGATTTTTGCCGAAGATATTACCGTCAATATCTTTGCTTCGGGCTGGACGAGCGCGAAAAGGCGGGACTAATCGAATTCCACCGCCGTTGCGTTGCCGGCGAGACCGACGTCGCTGCGAAGTTGAAGCTCAATTTCGTGTGAGAAGAAAGTCCGAAGTTCGAGTTGGGATTTCGGGATGGAATTACAAAGGCTGGCGCGGCGTCTTTTACCCCAAAGGACTTCCCCAACGACAGGAACTCGGATTTGCCTCGTCTGTGCTGAATTCGATCGAGATTAATGGCTCCTTTTATTCGCTCCAGCGCCCTGAGAGTTATCGCCGCTGGCATGAGGAGACGCCCGACGGCTTCCTCTTCAGCGTGAAAGGAGGGCGATTTATCACGCACATGAAGAAGCTTCGCAACGTTGAAGTGCCATTGGCGAACTTCTTTGCCTCGGGCGTTCTCGCGCTGGAAGAGAAACTCGGTCCGATCTTGTGGCAATTCCCGCCCAACTTTGGCTGGAACCCGCAACGGTTTCGGGAATTTTTCGAACTACTGCCTCGGTCGAGCAAGGAGGCTGCAAAAATCGGGAGACGGCACGATTCCAAGCTCAAGGGCCGAGCCTGGCTAAGAACTGAACAGGAAAGGCCGCTCCGTTATTGCGTAGAGATTCGTCACTCAAGCTTTCTGATTCCAGAGTTTTTCGATCTCCTGCAGGAATTCAATATCGCATTTGTTTTCGCGGACACGGCCGGCAAATGGCCCTATGCGGAAGATCTCACCAGCGATTTCGTCTACTGCCGCCTGCATGGTGACACCGAACTTTATGCCAGTGGTTACAGCCGAACCGCGCTTGATTGGTGGGCGCATCGATTACGATTGTGGCGGAAGGGCAATCAGCCGGGAGATGCGATGCTCGTCAGTAATCGGGTCAAGGGAAAAAGGAAGGCACTCGATGTGTTTGTATACTTCGACAACGACGCGAAAGTACACGCGCCATTCGATGCACAGCAGCTCGCTCAGAGAATGGATGTGCGTTGGAACCGAAACTGCCGAGGCGTTTGTCAGTCGCGACGAGGCGCATAAACTGTTCGGTGCAGCCTCGGTGGATTCTAGCCCGCGATTTCGATCTTAACGGAAAACAAATTCCATGGCCGGAGTTGTGCGGTTCCGACTGCATCTCGCGTTTGTTGCAACGCAAACAATTCGCCTGCGCGGATGATGTTCGCCGTTTTCTCAATCCTCGGCTGGCCACGCTTGGGGACCCCTTCCGGCTCGATGGAATGAGTGCGGCGGTAGAGCGCCTTTTTTACGCCATCAGGCGCAACGAGCGAATTGTCTTGTTCGGCGACTACGATGTCGATGGGGTGACCTCACTGGCATTGCTGTTCGAGATCTTGCGCGCCTTCGGTTGTCAGGCGTCGCTCTTTCTGCCTCACCGGATCGAGGAAGGATACGGACTAAGCGAGGAGGCTATCGCGCGCTGTCTGAAAGAGCATGACCCGCAGTTGTTGATTGCAATCGATTGCGGCACTTCATCGTTTTCCGAGATCGCGGCGCTGCGCAAATCGGGCGTCGATGTCATTGTGCTCGATCACCATGTCCCCAAAGCCAGGGTTCCCGATTGTTTTCTGGTGAATCCGAAGGCGAGCGATTCGGAGTTCGGTTATCTCTGCAGCGTCGGGCTGGTATTCAAGCTTTGTCACGCCTTACTAAAAACGCAGCGGATCGATTTTGATCTCAAACGGACGCTCGAGCTTGTCGCGCTCGGCACAGTCGCAGACATCGTGCCGCTGCAGGGCGACAATCGGGTTTTTGTCAAAAGCGGTTCAAGTGCGCTCACGCAATCGCGTCGGAGGGGGATTATCAAGTTAATGGAATTTGCTGCGGTCAAGCCGCCGATCATGCCGGAGGATATTAGTTTTCGGCTCGCCCCAAGATTAAATGCCGCCGGTCGCCTGGCGACGGCTGAAAAAGCCCTTGCCCTCCTTTTGACCGACGACGATGGCGAAGCGGAGCGGCTGGCGCGAGAGCTCGACGGACAAAATCGCGAACGGCAGGAAGTGGAAAAACGCGTTCTACTCGAAGCGGAGGAGCAGCTCAATTTCGACCCGCTGGCTGATGCGGCAATTGTGCTCGGCGCCAGGGGCTGGCATCCCGGCGTACTTGGAATTGTCGCTTCGCGCGTCGCGAAAAAATATCACCGCCCGACAATTATCGTGGGATTCGACGAGAGCGGGCGGGGAAAGGGAAGTGGCCGGGGAATCGAAGGATTCTCCCTCATTACTGCCTTAAACGAATGTAGAGACACGCTGGAAAAATTTGGCGGCCATGAGATGGCGGCCGGAGTCGCGTTGTCAGAAAAAACTCTTCCTTTGTTTAGGAAGCAATTTCACGAAGCCGCATGCAAACAGCTATCGAGTGATGCGCTCGTTCCGCGCTTGTACTTGGATGCCGAAATCGGGTTCGCCGATGTTCATTTCGACTTGCTCCATTGGCATGAACAGCTGCAACCCTTCGGCAGCGGAAATCCGCAACCAATCTTTGTTTCATGCCAGGTCGAACCAACTGCCGCGCCGCGGGTGGTGGGGGAGCGACATCTGGCGTTTCGGCTGAAACAGCGGAACTGGCATCAGCGCGGAATTTTTTTTGACGGAGTGGCGTCGCCATTGCCACCGCCACCGTGGGACGTAGCCTATCGGATCTGCTCCGATGTCTATGAGGGAGAGATACGGATTCAGTTACAGGTGCAAGCGCTGCGCAGTGCGGCTGCGCTCGGCTGATGGAAATCGAGACTCCGCTGGCCGAATTGAGTTGGATCCCGCGACCACGGGTGACGGCATTGCGGCGGCTGAATATCGAAACGGCTGCTGATCTGATAACCCATTATCCGCGCCGGCACGAAGATCGCCGCGAATTTCCGGATTTTCCGCGTGAAGAAACGCTGGGGCCAATTTGCCTGTGCGGGGAAGTGGTGAAAACACGGCTCATGCGATTCGGAGGCCGCAAAATTTTTGAAGCGGTGCTGGAAGAGCACTCCGCCCACGCCCTTAGTCAGCCGCTCACATGTCGTTGGTTCAATTTGCATTATGTGCAGAAAATGATCGCGACCGGTCAGCGGCTGGTGATTTTTGGACGACCAAAACTGCGCGGCCAACGACTTGTCGTAGTTCATCCCGAGTTCGAAGTGATCGAAAATGATGACGAGATTTCCATTCATTTTCGACGGATCACTCCGATTTACCCGGCGACAGAAGGCGTATCGCAGCGGGTCTTGCGGAGCCTGATCTTTCGCGTCTTGAACGAAGTCGACACCGATTCGATTGCGGTCGAATTGCCGGAAAGTCTGGCCGAAAAACGGCCGGAAGCATTGCATCAGATTCATTTTCCGGAAAGCGTGGAGCAGCTGGCAATGATCCGTGACCATTTGGTACTGGCCGAATTTTTTCGCATGCAAATGCAGATCGCATCCGAACGAGCGAGAAATTCGGCCCGTGTGGCGCATCATCGCTCGAAGCAGGGCCTGCTCTTGCCCAGGTTTCTCAGTCTTGTTCCCTTTGCATTGACCAGGGCGCAACGTCGGGTGCTCGATGAGATCGAACTGGACCTGGCCGCGCGAGCACCGATGAATCGCTTGCTCCAGGGCGATGTCGGGTCGGGGAAAACCGTGGTTGCGATTGCCGCCATGTTGCGGGCGGTCGAAGCGGGGGCGCAAGCGGCTTTGATGGCGCCAACGCAGATTTTGGCTGAGCAACACTACATGGTTCTACGAAGGTGGCTCGATCCACTCGCGGTTCGCGTTTCCCTTCGAACAGGCGCACGCCACGAGGAATCGTTTTTGCCGCTGATGGATGGAGATGACGTGCCGCAAATCGTCGTCGGAACACACGCGCTTCTCTACGAAAGCGTCCAGTTTTCAAAGCTGGGTCTGGCGGTAATTGACGAGCAACATAAGTTCGGAGTCTCGCAGCGGGCGAAGCTGACCTCGCGGGAGCCCGCGCCGGACGTTCTGGTCATGACTGCGACGCCTATTCCGCGCACTTTGACCATGACAATTTACGGCGACCTGGATGTTTCCGTTATCGACGAAATGCCCGCCGGTCGCGGGGAGATCCAAACACGCGCGCTGGCCGAGGCGCAGCTTGCAGAAGCGATTGCCTTTATCCGTCGTGAACTCGGATCGGGTCAACAGGCCTACGTCGTTTATCCGCTTATTGATGAGAGCGAAAAACTTGACGTGAAAGCGGCTGCTCAGGAATTCGAGCGATGGCAGGAACGACTCCGGCCGTTTCGGTCTGAACTGCTGCATGGCCGAATTGCCGCTGCGGAAAAACAAGCAATTATGCAGCGGTTTCGTTCCGGTGAAACGCAGGCGCTCATCAGCACCACCGTGATCGAGGTGGGGGTGGATGTATCGAACGCAACGGTAATGCTGATCGAGAACGCGGAACGATTTGGCTTGTCCCAACTACATCAGCTTCGCGGTCGCATTGGCCGTGGCGCGCGCACTTCACACTGCCTGTTGCTCTCGAGCGATAAATCGCCCGACACAATAGCAAAGCTTTCTGTGTTGGAGCGAACAACCAATGGATTTGAAATCGCCGAAGCGGATTGGCAATTGCGTGGACCCGGTGATCTGCTCGGTACTGCTCAGAGTGGATTAGCGGAATTTAAGCTTGGAGATTTGAAACGTGACGCACCGCTGATGCGCCGCGCCCGCGCCGTTGCCTTGTCTTTGCTCGAGGCAGATCCAGAATTGGAGCGGCCGGAAAATCAACGTTTCCGCAGCTTAATTGTCGAAAGACAGGGACAAACCTTTTCTCAAGTCAGTTAAAATGAGGAATCTACTAAAATTTCTATTGTTCGTTGTGCTGGTGAGCCTTGGTATCTCGCTGCTTTATGACTATCGGATGAAGCACGGCGGCTTAACCACGATTGAACGTGCGCCGGAAAAGTATACGCTCGCGAGCTCGCCGCCCGTCGACCGAAAAGAGGTCGGGACGCTGGCAGAATTTGATCGCGAGCGCCGGACGCTTGTGGCCAATGTTGTCTCATCGGTCGTCAGTGTGAAGACCTCCAAGAAAATTCCGGTCCGCCGGCAATATGCGCTGGATCCTTTTGAATATTTTTTCCGCGGTCCTCGCAGCCAGTTTCGCAATCCGAACGAGGAGGCATTGGTACAGAATTCCCTTGGTTCCGGGGTGATCGTGACCAATGAGGGACATATTATCACGAACAACCATGTCGTTGATCAAGTCGATGATATCGAAGTGCAACTGGCCGATGGCCGAACGAAGAAGGCCCGTTTGATCGGAAGTGATTCGGATGTCGACCTTGCCGTCTTGAAAATAGAGGAGCCCGGCGTGAAGCCATTGAAGTTGGGTGACTCCGACGCGGTGCAAGCGGGTGACATGGTCCTGGCCGTTGGCAACCCATTTGGATTCGAAGAGACAGTGACGCAGGGAATCATTAGCTCAAAGGGACGAAAAAACCGCCGGGACGGCTTTGGCGATTTCCTGCAAACCGATGCTGCAATTAATCCGGGCAATAGCGGAGGTCCGTTAGTTAATCTGGCGGGGGAAGTGATCGGAATTAACACCGCGATCATCTCTCGCACCGGCGGTTCGCAGGGACTCGGATTCGCCATCCCCTCTAACACGGTTCGCGTAGCACTGGAGAGTTTGCTGAAGAAAGGTCGTATCCTCCGCGGATATCTGGGCGTTTTATCCACTCAGCGGAACCCTGCGACGGAAACAGACGGTGTCGTTGTGGACGATATCGTTTCCAACTCCCCCGCATCCGATGCACACCTGCAAAAGGGCGACGTAATTCGCAAGTTCAACGGACATGAAGTGAAGAGTTTTAGCGATTTGCGTTCGCTCGTCGCCCAGACGGAATTGAACAAAAAAATCGACTTGGAAATCCTGCGCGACGGTAAGTCGTTGAATGTATCGACTGAAATACGCGAGCAGCCGCCCGATTATCAAACAACGCGCGTGATACCGCGGCCGGGTCAGCCCGGACAGCCGGTCCCGAATCAGCCTCCTCAGGCTGGTCCTAACCCCGCCACTCCTGATGAGGACAATAATGAAAGTCCTTTTAGTTCTGTTCGCGTTGGAGAACTCACGCCTGAGCTGGCGAAACAGCTCGATTTACCGAGCGGCGTTCGCGGCGTTGTCGTCCTGGCAGCGGAGACCCCGGACTTACAGCGGGGCGATGTGATTGAAGAAATCGATCAGCAGCCGGTAACGTCCGTTGCCGAATTCAACAAGATTTCGGGAAACCTGAGTAACGACAACCCGCATGTGGTTTCCGTGTGCCGCCACCGGGTCCGGTCATTCCTCGTCCTACGGCCCAGGTAGGCATAACGGAAGTAGGTTGGGGCGGCCGGTCAATTCAGCCTCTTGAATAAACATCTCGCGCTCGAGGTCTAAAATGTTGCATACAAATCTACGATGAAACGATTTCTAGTGCTGTTGGCGGTGTCGACGTTCGTTCTGCCGGCCTTGCAGCCGGCGGTAGTCGGTGCGGCCGACGTATCGATTAACTACTTCTACGACAATCTTAACGGCGGAAATTGGTACGAAGTCGCCGACTATGGATATGTATGGCAGCCTGACGTGGCGACGAATCCTACCTGGCGACCGTACACCGATGGCTATTGGGCGTACACCGATGTCGGTTGGACTTGGGTTTCCTACGAGGATTTTGGTTGGGCTACCTACCATTATGGGCGTTGGGCTCGTTTAGCCGATTACGGCTGGGTTTGGATCCCGGGCTACGAATGGGGGCCCGCCTGGGTCTCATGGCGGACCGGGGGCGATTATGTGGGTTGGGCGCCTCTGCCACCAGCTGGCGGCGATCGCGAAGCCGTCTATGAAAGTCAGCCAGTTGATTCTCAGGTGGACGCGGAATACGACATAGGCCCGGCCTATTACAATTTCATCGACATGAGGTACATCGGTGAGCCGGTACTGCGCGATCGAATCTTCGCGGCTGAGCAGAACGTTGTCTACGTGGACCAGACCGTAAACGTGACAAACATCGCTTATACCAACGGCATGTTTTACAACTACGGGCCTGATTATTCAATGGTTAGCGCCTATTCGGTCCGTCCGATTCAGCGGCTTACCTTGGAACGCGCGAATATTGACCCCACCCAGGCGGTGAAGATGGGAAATGTCACCAAAGTTGAGGGCGACAGGTTGATTCTGGGCTCGCCGACGAAGTTGACAAGGCCTGCGACGCTAATCGCGCCGCCGAAAGTGAAAGGTAAGATCGACCAGCCGAAATTCGAGAAGGGCTGGGCTGGAGTTACCGATCCCGGAACCAAAGCGCGCCTCGAACAAAAGTTCAGGACCGAAAACCCGAAGAACATTGCCAAACCCAGCTTCCCCAGCAAAAGAGGGGGTGCAGCAGCCAGCGTGAACGCGCCCAACGCGGCTCCAGGTGCCCCGGGGGCTCCGTTAGGAGGCAAGGGGAAGGCCAAAGCCGAGAAATTTCAGGGCCAGCAGGGAACGGCAGGGGGTATCGGCTCTTCGATCCAGCCAGGAGGCCACGGGAAGAAATCTAAGGGTCAAAGCCTCCAAAATGAAGTCGGACCGGCTTCCACGTCAGGCGGCCAAGGGGAGACACCATCCGAGGTTGGTAAAGGTAAAAACAAAGTAAAGGATTTACGTGGTCAACCGGCTGCTGCGACAGCCACTGGGGCCGAAAACGGTCCTCCTGCAACGGAGACCGGGTCCGGAGGTGGAAAGGGCAAGCACAAGGCAGTGCGCGCAGCGGGTGTTGCCAATCCAAATGCAGGTGAGGGGACTGGCCAAGGCGCAGGTAAACGCAACCGTAAGCTGGAGCATGCGAGTGCTCAGGGGAACGTTAATGGCCCACCACCGCCGACCGGGGAAATGGGACGCCGTAAAGGTGCCGTTCAGGCGGTCAGGACTGAAGGAGTCAATCAGGCGGGTGCTGGCGCCAAACAACGCCGAGGCGAAATCCAGGGACAGCCAATGGGGCAAGGGCAACCACAGGGAGCACCTCCGGGCAAAGGCAAAAAGAACAAAGGGCAAAATTCGCCGCCGCCCCGGTAGCGACGCCCCAATCGATTCCGAGCGGCCCCGGCTATTTCCGGGGCTGTTGCGCGTACTTTAAAGGAGCTCTGCGATCTGTACTGCGTTGAGGGCAGCACCTTTCAACAACTGATCGCCCGACACCCAAAATGAAAGGCCATTATCGAGAGCACAATCGCGCCGAACGCGCCCTACTTCGCAATTGTCCTTGCCAGCGACGAAACGTGGCATGGGATAACGATTCTGTGCTGGTTCATCGACCAGCTCAAGTCCGGGGGCCTTGGCCAGAACCTCGTGGGCGCGTTCGACCGAAACCGGCTCCACAAACTCTGCGGCAATGGCAACCGAATGTGCACGGTAAACCGGCACTCGTACACACGTTAGCGAGGCGCGGAAGTCCGGATGGTGCATTATCCGGCGTCCCTCGTTTTGCATTTTCATCTCCTCCCGCGTGTAGCGAGTTTCAAGGAAGGCATCGACGTGAGGCAAAACGTTAAAAGCGATCGGGTGGGGATAAACGTCGAATCGAACCGGCCGGTCTTCGGCAAAGGCGCGAATTTGATCTTCTAGTTCGGCAATGGCGCGGGCCCCGCTTCCGGAAACGGCCTGATAACTAGCGGCAAACACTCGCCGCACGTTGAAGGCG
The DNA here is from genome assembly GCA_036498205.1 of Chthoniobacterales bacterium. GTDB lineage: Bacteria > Verrucomicrobiota > Verrucomicrobiia > Chthoniobacterales > UBA10450 > AV69. Next base: position 21,216 of record DASXIC010000019.1, read on the forward strand.
CGATGCAATGGATAAATGGCCATCAGAGCGACGGCAGTTGTACAATTTGGATTGGCGATGATGCCGCGGTGCTTTTCGACATCGTTGCCGTTGATTTCCGGGATAACCAGCGGGACGTCCGCGTCCATCCGAAACGCTGAAGAATTATCGATGACGATTGCGCCGGCGTTGCGCGCAATCGGCGCGAACTGACGCGCTATTTCCCCGCCCGCGCTAAAGAGGACAATATCGACCCCTTCAAAGGATTTGCCGGTCAGTTCTTTCACAGGGATTTTTTCATCCTGATAGGACACTGCTTTTCCCGCGGACCGCCTGGAAGCCAGCGGCCGCAACGTCGCAACGGGAAACCGTCGCTTTTCCAGCACGCGTAATATTTCAATACCAACCGCGCCGGTCGCCCCGACGACGGCAATGTGATAGCGTTTGCTCATTCGGCAGAGCATTTTAGGGCAGCGTTATCGTGATGCAAAATTCTCCGGTCAAAATCGATGTCTCCATTAAACGGCAGGAGTTGAAATTGCGCCGCGGACGCAAAATCGTTCGGCGCTACCCCATCTCCAGTTCCAGGTTCGGCCTTGGCACGGAGTCCGGCAGCCATAAAACACCGCTGGGAAAATTTCGTATTAGCGACAAGATTGGAGCGAACGCGCCCGCAGGCACTATTTTCGTCGGTCGAGTTGCTCTTGGCCCGGATGACCCGTTGCCCTCCACCAGTGATCTTGTGCTCTCGCGCATTCTCTGGCTGGACGGTTTGGAGGAACAGAACGGCAATACTCGCGACCGGTTCATCTATATCCATGGGACGAAACATGAGGACAAAATTGGCCGTCCTAACAGCCACGGATGCATCCGGATGCGAAACGCTGATGTCATTGAGCTTTTCGAATTAGTGGATGTAGGCACTTCGGTAACAATCAGGCAGTAGCGACTTGATCGGCGTTACCGGGAGCGGCGGCGAAAAATCGTTGCGTGCTTTCATTCGCCAATTTAGAAAGCTCCCCAGCAACCAGCTAGGAAAGGGGTGAGAAACAGAATGAAAATCTTAAAAGCAATCATGATCGTCGCCGTTTTGGCAGGCGCCTTAAGCTTGGGCGCTTGTGCTCAAAAGAAGGAGACTATGGCCACGGATACAACGGCCGCCTCAACCCGAACCTATTCGAAATAAAATCATTTCCGCGAATTCATCTGCGGGAAGCTTTAACCTGAAAGGCCAGGTCGCGTGTCGGCCTGGCTTTTTCTTTCTCCTCAAAAGCGCGCTCTTTGTCATTTCCGAGCCGAGCATCTAAAGTTCGCGCTGTGGATATTTCCGGCCGTCCAATTTCCCTGCTGGAGTTGAGTGCTGTCGCGTCTGGCTCGGAGCGCGTCACGCTGACAAGCGCGGCCCGAGAACGGATTCGCGTTTCGCGGGAGGTGGTGGAGCGAATTCTGCAAAAGGGAGAGATTGTCTATGGCATCAGCACCGGTTTCGGAAAGTTATCGGACGTAAAAATTGCCCCGGATGCGCTTCGGCAATTGCAACTCAATCTCGTGCGGAGCCATGCCTGCGGCATTGGCCAGCCTCTCTCGATCCCGGAAGTCCGGGCAATGATTTCCCTGCGGGCCAATGTCCTGGCCCTCGGTTTCAGCGGAGTTCGGCTCGAAGTCGTCCAATTTCTCTGCGAAATGCTGAATCGCGGCATTCACCCTGTTGTTCCAGAAAAAGGATCTGTAGGTGCAAGCGGCGACCTCGCTCCTCTCGCCCATTTGGCCTTAACAATGATCGGCGAAGGGGAAGCGTTTTTCGATAACGACCGTTTACCATCGGCCGATGCGCTCTCGCGCGCGGGAGTTCAACCGCTTGTCCTCGAGGCGAAGGATGGGCTGGCCCTTTTAAATGGCACCCAGGCGATGCATGCTGTGGGAGGGCTGGCTTTGCTCCGGGCAAAACGTCTCGCTCATGTGGCTGACCTGGCTGGAGCAATGACGCTGGAAGCGCTGATGGGAACGCCTCGGGCCTTCGATCCTCGCATCCAAAACGCGCGCCCTCATCGCGGCCAAATGGCGGTTGCCGAACATCTGCGCACTTTGTTGCGCGGAAGCGAAATTCGTGAATCGCATCGGCAAAACGATCCGCGTGTGCAGGATGCCTACAGCACCCGATGCATTCCTCAGGTGCACGGAGCTGTGCGCGACGCATTCGCCCATGTCGAACAAGTGCTGGCGATCGAAAGCGCGGGCGCTACCGATAACCCGCTGGTGTTCCCTGAACAAGGCGACGTAATTTCAGGCGGAAACTTCCACGGTGCCCCGCTTGCTCTGGCGCTCGATTATGCCGCAATCGCCCTTACTGATTTGATCAGCATCAGCGAGCGACGGATCGAGAGCATGGTAAATCCAGATTTAAGCTACGGTCTCCCCGCTTTTCTCGCACGTACGCCTGGCCTGCAATCGGGAATGATGATTGCACAGGTAGCCGCCGCCTCGCTCCTGAATGAGGCGAGGGTGCTGGCTCATCCCGCCAGCACCGATAGCATTCCCACTTCCGCCGGAAAAGAGGATCATGTCTCGATGGGAATGACATCGGCCTTGAAATTTCGATCGATCGTGGACAACGCCGAGACCTTGCTCGCGATTGAGCTGCTGGTTGCGGCCGAAGCGTTGGAGCATCGCCGACCGTTGAAAAGTAGCGCTTCTATCGAACGTGCCTATGCGATCGTTCGGAATTACGCCGCCCCTCTTGTAAATGATCGGAGCCTTGCTCACGAAATCAGAGAGATCGCATCGGGTCTTCGCACCGGCGAGTTCGATACCGGGCACGAGAGTCTATGAGCGATAAAAGAGCGATTCGGGCGCCAAGGGGTTCACAGCGCAGCTGCAAAGGGTGGCATCAGGAGGCCGCGCTCCGCATGTTAATGAACAATCTTGACGCTGAAGTAGCCGAATCGCCTGAACGATTGATCGTTTATGGCGGGACTGGGCGCGCCGCGCGTAATTGGGAGGCGTTCGAAGCGATTGTGCAATCACTGCGCGAACTCGAGAACGATGAGACGCTCCTCGTTCAATCCGGAAAACCGGTTGGTAAATTCCGGACCCACGATGAAGCCCCCCGGGTGTTGATTGCCAATTCAAATCTGGTCGGTCATTGGTCGAATTACGCCGAATTCAACCGTCTCGAACGAATGGGTCTGACGATGTACGGGCAGATGACAGCCGGTTCCTGGATTTACATCGGCAGTCAGGGAATCGTGCAAGGCACCTTTGAAACCTTCGCTTCCGCGGCAGAGAAACACTTTGGCGGAAAGCTCGATGGTAAACTCATAGTAAGCGGCGGTCTCGGGGGGATGGGCGGAGCGCAACCGCTCGCCGCGACCATGAACGGCGCTTGTTTCATCGGCATCGAAGTCGATCCCGCGCGCATTGAGAAGCGACTCGCTACCGGTTATTGCGATCGAATGACGGAATCCCTCGACGAAGCGCTCCGTCTGGTCGAAGAAGCGCGCAAATCGGTCCATCCGATCTCTGTCGGATTAGTGGGCAACTGTGCCGATGTTCTGCCTGAGATGGTCGCGCGCGGCGTCACTCCGGACTTACTGACCGACCAAACGAGCGCACACGACGCGCTCAATGGGTATATTCCTAACGGAATTCCGCTCGATCAGGCGATCGCGCTGCGCGGAAAAAACCCGGAGGAATATGTGGCGCGCTCAATGGAATCGATGGGAGCGCACGTACGGGCAATGCTCGATTTGCAAAAGCGCGGCTCCATTACTTTTGACTACGGGAACAACCTCCGCACCCAGGCAAAAAAAGCAGGTGTAGAGAATGCCTACGATATTCCCGGTTTCGTCCCCGAATACATCCGGCCGCTCTTCTGCGAGGGGAAGGGCCCTTTCCGCTGGGTCGCGCTTAGCGGTAGCCCCGAGGATATTGCCAGGACTGATTCGCTTGCGCTCGAATTGTTTCCCGAAAACGCAATCCTCCGACGCTGGATGAAATTGGCGAAAGCGCGGATCCATTTCCAGGGATTACCGGCGCGGATTTGCTGGTTCGGGTATGGAGAACGGGCCAAATTTGGTCTGGCAATAAACGAGCTGGTCCGGCGTGGAGAGCTGCAAGCTCCAATCGTCATCGGCCGTGATCATCTTGATACCGGTTCGGTCGCATCGCCGTTTCGTGAGACAGAAGCGATGCTTGACGGGAGCGACGCGATTGCAGATTGGCCTTTCTTGAATGCATTGGTGAATACTGCGAGCGGCGCATCGTGGATTTCCATTCACAACGGCGGCGGAGTCGGAATTGGTTACTCCCAGCATGCCGGGATGGTCGTGGTGGCTGATGGAAGCGACAATTCGAAGCGGCGCCTCGAACGCGTCCTAACGAGCGATCCAGGCATGGGAATTTTGCGTCACGCCGACGCCGGCTACAAACGCGCGATCGATTTTGCCAAAGAGAACAATATTCAGCTGCCGGTAAAGCCGACGGTGCGCGATTGATCATGCGGAAATTGATCGAGTGCGTGCCCAACTTTTCCGAAGGTCGAGATCCGGAGATTATCCGGCAGATTACCGATTCGATTGAATCGGTCGAAGGAGTGTCGCTGCTCGACGTGGATCCGGGCGCGAGCACTAATCGTACTGTAGTAACGTTTGTCGGCAGTCCGGAAGCGGTCGTGGAAGGCGCCTTTCGTGGCATCCGGAAGGCAGCTGAACTCATCGATATGGGCAAACATAAGGGAGCGCATCCGCGCATGGGCGCGACGGATGTTTGTCCTTTTATTCCGGTGAGCAATGTCAATTGGGATGAAGCAATCGCCTGCGCAAACCACCTGGGGGAACGCGTAGGCAAAGAATTGCGGATCCCAGTTTATCTGTACGAAAAGGCGGCTAAGAATCGATCGCGCGCCAATCTCGCCATTATTCGTGAAGGAGAATACGAAGGTTTTTTCGAGAAGATAAAGCAACCCGCTTGGAAACCGGATTTTGGGCCCGCATCCTTCAATGAGAAGTCTGGCGCGACCGCCATCGGTGCGCGCGATTTTTTGGTCGCCTACAATATCAACCTGAATACGAAAGCGGTGCGACGGGCCAATTCCGTCGCTTTTGACGTAAGGGAAAACGGCCGGATTAAGACCGATGATGGCACGCCCTCGGGAAAGCCTGTGCTCGACGAACGCGGGGAACCCGTTCGCGTTCCCGGATTGTTGAAGCATGTCAAAGCCATCGGCTGGTACGTGGAAGAGTACGGAATCGCCCAGGTTTCAATGAATCTGACGAACATCGAAGAAACTCCATTGCATGCCGCGTTTGACGCTTGCAACGAATCCGCCAGTAAACGCGGCCTTCGCGTCACTGGCTCGGAGATTGTAGGAATGGTTCCGAAAAAATCGATGCTCGATGCGGGCAGATACTTTCTGGGAAAACAGAATTGGTCCGAAGGGGCGGCCGAGGAAGAGCTCATCGAAATTGCCATTCGGTCAATGGGTTTGAGCGAGCTGAAACCCTTCGATCCAAAAGAAAAGATTATCGAATTAAAAATGGAATCTTCTGCGTCAAAAAAATCCCTCGTCAAGCTGGACCTGCGCCAGTTTTGCAACGAAACGCTAAGCGACTCTCCGGCGCCAGGAGGCGGTTCCGTTGCGGCGTTAATGGGCGCGTTAGGCGTTTCCCTGGGAGGAATGGTTGCCAATCTCTCTGCGGGGAAGCGCAGCTGGGAAGATAAACTGCGTTACTTCAGCGATTGGGCAGTCAAAGCGCAGGGACTAAAGGACGAAATGCTTTCACTGGTGGATGAAGACACCGCTGCTTTCAACAAGGTTATGGCGGCGTTTGGGATGCCGAAAGGAACCGTGGAGGAAAAATCGGCGCGAGTCGCCGCGATTCAATCTGCTAACAAGGACGCGGCAGAAGTTCCGCTTCGGGTGATGGAAACCGCATCAAAAGCCTACGAGCTCCTCGCCGAAATGGCGAACAAAGGCAACCCCGCATCGATTTCAGACGTAGGCGTCGGTCTCCTTGCAGTGCGCGCCTGCATTGAGGGAGCTGCGATGAACGTCAGAATTAACCTAGCCGGCCTGAAGGAAGAAGAATTGAAATCCACCCTCCTGGCGAAGTTGCGGGAGCTCGGCGCCGAATCGGAGTCCAGTTTCAAACAGATTCGCCGAATTGTGGAAGATAAGCTGGGTTAAGTGCCAATCTGTTTCGCTGGAAGAATGACATGCTAGCTGTTCTTCACGCGTCTCAATTAGTCACACTGGCGGGACCGCAACGTGCGCGTGTTGGCGCGGAGCTGCACGATCTTCGAATCATTCGCGATGGCGCGTTACTCGTCGAAGGCGAACGCATCGCGGCCATTGGCACCTCGAACGAAATCGAAAAGCTCGCCGGCGACGCTGAAATAGTGAACGCAGCCGGTAAAATCATTCTCCCTGGTTTTGTCGATGCCCATACCCATCTGGTATTTGCCGGGAACAGGCTCGATGATTTCGAAGCGCGCGGGAGAGGCGAAACGTACCAAGAGGTGGCGAAGCGTGGCGGCGGAATTCAGAGCACCGTGCGAGCCACGCGCGCGGCGAGTGAAAACGACCTCTTCTCGCTGGCAAGACAACGCGCGAATTGGTTTCTGCGAAACGGCACTACTTCCGTTGAAGCGAAATCCGGTTATGGGCTGACCGTTGAGGACGAACTGAAACTTTTGCGAGTAATTCGGCGTATTGGACAGGAAACGGCGTTGGAAACAATCCCCACCTTCCTCGGCGCTCATGCCGTGCCGGCCGAATTTCGCCGCGATCGCGCCGCCTATGTCTCCCTCATTGTCGATGAGATGTTGCCGCAAGTTGCATCGGAGAAATTGGCCGAATTTTGTGACGTTTTTTGCGAACGAGACTATTTCGATCTCGCCGACGGCCGGCGCATCTTGTCCGTTGCGAAACAGCACGGACTTAGATTGCGACTGCATGTCGATCAGCTGACCAACGGGGGCGGCGCAAAGCTTGCCGCAGAGTTGGGCGCCACTACCGCGGATCATCTGGAGCAAACCGATGACAGCGGAATCGCCGCCCTGGCAACCGCGAAAGTCCAACCGGTGTTGTTGCCCGGATCAGTCTATGCTCTTGGAGCAAAGAAATATCCCGACGCCCGGGCAATGATCGACGCCGGTCTGGGCGTCGTCCTCGCAACAGATTTTAATCCCGGTTCCTCGCCTACAGTTTCCATGCCGATGGTTCTATCGCTCGCCGTCACGCAAATGAAAATGAGCCCGGCGGAGGCAGTCTCGGCCGCGACCATCAATGCCGCGGCGAGTCTGGATCGGGCCGATCGGGTCGGGTCACTCGAGGCGGGAAAACGGGCGAACTTTGTCGTCTACCAGTGTTCGGACTACCGCGAACTGCCCTATTGGTTCGGTTTTTCGCTGGTGGAAGAGGTTTTCGTACGCGGGCGGCGCGTCAGTCATATCGCGGCTTAATTTGCGCCACCTCGCGCGCGCCAGTAACGTGGGCGCTCCATGAAAGTCGAGATCGAAAAACAGCCCGATTCAATCTCGACCCTTCGAATCGAATTGGCGCCGGAACAGGTGACACGGGAATGGGACGCGATTGCCAATAGTTTTGCGCGGCATGCCAAAATTTCCGGATACAGGCCGGGCAAGGCGCCGCGTCGTGTGGTTGAGGCCAAGTTCAAAAAGGAAATTGAAGAAGAGGTAACGAAAAAACTCGTTTCCAAAAGCTATCGTGACGCGATTGCGGAAAAGCATCTGCGGGTCGTCTCGCTGACCAACCTTGAGGATGTACAAATCGCAGCAGACAAGACGATGCGGTTTCGGGCAACCGTCATCACAGCTCCGGAGTTTGAATTGCCCGATTACAAACGGATCACCGTTCAATTACCGCCGCCCGGCGTTACGGGCGAAGAGGTCGATGCAGCGATGGAACGGCTGCGTGAGCAATCGGCCGATTTCGTGGACATAGAACCCGAGCGCGCGTTACAGATGGAAGACTTTGCCGTGATCGACTTCGAGGGGACAATGGACGGCAGAGCCATCAGCGAAATTGCGCCGGAAGCGAGCAAGAATTTGCATGGCGGCAAGAAATTCTGGCTGCGAATGGCTCCCGATAATTTTCTCCCGAATTTCTGCGAACAACTGCTGGGACAGAAACGTGACGAGACGCGCCTCGTGATCGTGAATTTTCCCGGAGATTTGCCGGTGGCGGAGTTGGCGAGCAAGAAAGCGGACTACGCTGTGACGTTGCGCGAAATCAAGGCGAAGGTCTTACCGGATTTAAACGATGCTTTTGCCGAAAAGCTGGCAAAAGGGAAAACTCTGGCGGAATTGCGCGAGATGGTGGAACACGATCTCGAGCATGAAAAAAAGCATGCGATAGAACACGAAAAGGAGGCGCAAATTGTGAAATTTTTGCACGAACACATAAGCTTCGATTTGCCCCCGCCGCTGTTGCGAAGCGAGACTCGCCGGGCTTTGGGCGAGCTCGTGCAGCGTAACCGGGAACGCGGAATCCCGGATGATATGCTCAAAACTAAAGAGAAGGAACTGGTGGAAGGCGCCGGCTCGCTCGCCGCCCATCGATTGAAGACGAATTTTATCCTGCACCGAATAGCAGAAGCTGAGAAGATCGAGGTGAGCGCCGAGGAACTCGATCAGCGCATCCGGGCCCAGGCGGCCAACTTCAATGTGCCGGTCGAAAAAATGCGAAAGGAACTTGAAGCAAGGGACGGTCTCAACGCTGTGGCCGAGGAGATCCTCCTAGGTAAGACTATTGATTTTCTGGGGCAGAATGTTACCGTCGAAACGGCGGCGGGCGACGAGAAAGCGGCTGCGACAAGCAAAATTTCATGAGCGTAACGAACAAAAATCTTTCGCAGGGCGTGCTGGTTCCGATGGTGGTCGAGCAGACCGGACGCGGCGAACGCGCCTACGATATTTACTCGCGCTTATTAAAAGACCGGATCATTTTCATAGGCACTCCGATCGACGATCACATCGCGAATTTGGTGATTGCGCAGATGCTCTTCCTGCAAATGGAAGACGGCAAAAAGGACATCAATCTTTACATTAATTCGCCTGGGGGATCGGTCACCGCTGGCCTTGCCATCTACGACACGATGCAATTTTTAACCTGCGACGTTACCACCTATTGCCTTGGCATGGCTGCCAGTATGGCGGCGGTGTTACTATGTGCTGGAACGAAGGGAAAGCGCTTCGCCTTGCCGAATTCCGACATCATGATTCACCAGGTTTCAGGCGGTGCCCAGGGGCAGGCGAGCGATGTCGAACGCACGGTCGAATACATGTTCAAGCTGAAGAAGCGGCTGATTAGGATCATCGCGCAGCATACCAGCCAAGGGGAAGATAAAGTACGGCTCGATTCCGATCGCGATTACTACATGTCGGCGGCGGAAGCGAGGGAGTATGGATTGGTCGACGAGGTGATTAAGTCCCGTAAGGAAGTCAAACTGCTCGATGGCGCTGGCGGGGACGGGGCTGACCGAAACGTGGCCGTGGCGGAGGCGGCGTTACCCCGAAAACTCGGGGAATAGAAGCTGCTTTAAGACCGGAAAATCCGCAACATGGCCCGGGCTTCCAACCTGACGATGTGTTCTTTCTGCGGAAAGAGTCACGCCGAAGTGCGCAAATTGATTGCC